>JALWZS010000030.1:50883-122544 GCA_027002475.1 bacterium
TCTTCTTGCCATATTGGCTTGACGCACGATAGGTAGTTTACCGCTTCACATGGGCAATGCCGCCGGATTTGCACGCCTGCTCAATGCCGCTCGTTTTAGGGCTTTGTAAAAGCCTGTCTGGCGCACCTGTTTTACTAAAAACCATTGCTATAAAAGCAAGTAAATGCTACTTTATAATTAGGATGTTGAAGGTCTCTGCCCATAGTGTTGTGCAATATTTCATAAAGCTGCTCGCAGCTATTTTTGTAGTACTTTTGTTTAATGCTTCTTTTGCTAATGCAGCAATAACTCAGGAGATAGACTTTCAGGGTAAGGTAGTTAACTCGGATGGTACTAACGTAGCCGATGGTTTTTATGATTTTGTGGTAAAGGTATATGACGGGGCAGGTTCTGCAGCAACGGCTATTCATACAGAGAACTGGACAAGTGCAAATCTTCTCTCAACAACAATGACAACAGCGCCAGCAAGTGGTGGTGAGTCGTTAGTGTATTCCTCAGATACCAATGAAGACTCTCTTCACGTAGGACAAATACTTTGGAACTCTACTAAGAATGAGTCAGTAATAATAACCTCGGTGGATACATCAACTAACACTCTTGGTATATCGCCCACAAAGCAAGCATGGGCAACTTCAGATACCATAACTAACCGCATTTATGTAAAAGATGGTATTTTTACAATCCCAATCAATACACTTCAAGATGTAGATTCCCTTTCAGCTTCTGACTTTAATCAAAGACTATACATCGGAGTTAACTTTAACTCAGACGGTGAGATGAAGCCCCGTATGGAACTAACAGCTGCTCCCTATGCATTTAACGCTTCAGTGCTAGATGGTGTAGACTCAACTTCGTTCTTACGCTCAGATACTTCAGACAACTACACCTCAGGAACGTTAGCATTTAACTCAGGTACAACACTAGATGTTAACGGCGATATCTCTATTGCAGATACAGACATAACGCTAGACGGTGCATCTACCAACTTCACATCTACCGGAGATGTTTCTTTTAATACGAGCCAACTATATATCGATCAAAGCACGGGCAGTGTTGGAATAGGAACGACAACCCCAAGGACGTTATTAGAACTCTCAGGAGATGGTGCAATATTAGCTACAGGAACATATGGTTCTGGGTGGACCGAGCCCAATCTCGGTGCTGGAACGAGATTACTTTGGTATCCGCAAAAAGCGGCATTTAGGGCTGGAGGTGTGGCATCTACTCAATGGAATGATACATCGATTGGGAACTATTCGGTTGCTTTTGGTCAGGATACAGAAGCTAGTGGATATGGCGCAGCGGCATTTGGTCGTGGCATTGTTTCAAGCGGAAATTATGCTTTCGCTGCAGGTTACTACGCTGAGGCAAGTGCGGCTTCCACGATAGCTATGGGGGAAAATGCTACTGCTAGTGGTTATGGAGCAGTTGCTATTGGTAGGAATGGCACGGCGAGTGGTCAGTATTCTGCAGCACTAGGAAACGGAGATGCGAGCGGTCAGTGGGCAATAGCGATTGGCGGGCAAGCTTCAAATCTGTCTGCCATTTCAATAGGTGGCACAGCGAGTGGAAGTAGCTCGATAGCCCTTGGCTATGGTACTGCAAGTGGCACATATGCTACGTCTATTGGGAGAGGGATTGAGGCAGCAGGTGATTACTCACTAGCTATTGCGTTAAGTGACCAAACGGGCACTACTGTTTCACAAGCAAACACAATGTCAATTATGGGAGGGTCTGTTGGTATAGGTACAACTGCACCATCATCTCTTTTGCATTTGGATGATCCTGGAGCTGGTAACACTCCAGGTATATTCATTGAGGATCCGACTACAACTGATACATATGGTGGGTTCCTGTATTATGACGACTCTAGTTCAACACTCAGGTTAGGTACTAAGAGTAGCGGTGTAGAAATACTGGCATTAAAGATAGCCAGAGATAGCGGCAACATCTCTTTATTGTCTGGGACTGATGTTAATAACATAAAAACTACCGTTGGCAGTACTGGAGATGATAACTCCTTAGTTACAGAAAAGGCTGTTAGAGATGCTATTGCGGCAGGTGGGGGTTCTGTCGGCGGTGGCTGGACCGATGATGGCACTGTAGTGAGACTAAATACTAGCAGTGATTATGTGGGCATTGGTGAGACATCTCCTGCCGGAAAATTAGAAATAGCACAAACAGATGCAGCTAATGATGAAGCGTTGCTTATTGATACAGAGGAATCAACTAGTACTCAAGATGTATTCAAGATTATTTCTGACGTGGGCGGGGATGAAACGACCGTATTTAATATCGATGCAGATGGAACAATTACTGTTGGTGGGTCTTCATTAGTAATTAATGGGGCTGCACAAAAAATAGGGGCGACGGTAGATCCTGATTTATTAACTTTCACTGATAGTGAGCTACAAATCGCAGGTAACTCTGATCTTAGTACAGGCAGTGCGTATCAAATTGGCAATGAAAATGTTCTTACAGCATCTGCGCTTGGAGTAGGAGTAACGAATTCGTCTCTTACGAGTGTAGGGACTATAACTACTGGTACATGGCAGGGGACAGCAATAGCCGATCCTTACGTAGCCAATGACCTAACAATTTCAGGTGGGACAATAGATAACAGTGTTATAGGTGGGACAACAGCTGCGGCAGGTACATTCACAGATCTAACGGCAACAGGAACGATCTCATTCCCCAATGACTCAATAACAGATGCAATGGTATCGAATACATTAACAGCATCATATTTAGTAGGGTCAGGTTCAACGAGTAATGCAGTAGATTTAGCAACAGCCGAGGTGAGCGGCACTCTAGCAGATTCACACCTAGAATCGACAATAGACCGCACGATATTTAATGCCTCGGACTACATTACAGCACTAGGTGGAATACATGTAGGTGGAACAACTGATCCAGGAACCGACAACTTAGTTGTTGATGGCACAGTCACTATAGCCGGACATAAATTGCGAGAGGAGAATGGCGCCTCAGTGACGGCAGGTAATTGGTATAGGATAGCGCAGAACTCAGGAAACAGGGCTGATGCTGAGTTTACACTAAGAGATTTTATCTCTGGTGGAGGACACTCTACGTTGCGGTTTATAGCAGGGGTGAATTACAACAATAGGGGAACAGATGGTATAACTGTACTTAGTCACACTTACTACAGTACGCCTACGTTTACGCAGGTACGTATTATCACAAACACAACCTATGATGTTCAATACTTAGAAGTTTATGCTAATAGGTCTGGATCGGTAGAGTATACGATGTGGGATAACGAGCAGTCTTCTGGGTGGACTGCTATCGATTGGACTGCAGGGTCTATCCCATCAGGCTATACTGCACAAACTTATGATGTGGCGGAGAGATTCATGGTTGCGCAAAATGGTGACTCTGAGAGTTTCCGTATGGATTTCGCTGGTAACGTTGGGATTGGGGTTGCAACTCCTGGTGCAAAGTTAGATGTTTTAGGTGGTTCTATTCGCACGAATAACCAACTGATCTCGACAATTGCAACCGGCACAGCGCCCCTTGCTGTATCTTCGACTACAAAGGTAACAAACCTGAACGCGGATTTATTAGATGGTAACGATAGCTCGTACTATTTAGACAACACAGATGACCAGACTTTGTCTGAGGTCTTGGCGAATGGCAACTCGGCAGGTAGTTATGGTATTGATATGAACAATAATCTGATAACCAATATTGGTGCTGCAGGTACCGACTTTACGTCGGGTGGAGGGTTAAGCATCGCTGGTACGCTCGATCCGAACGGTGCCATTACATTGCCGACAACCGGCATAAGTGGGGCTGGCTCTGGATCTGGCTTAGATGCTGATTTATTGGATGGACATGATAGTAGTTATTTTGCTACGAACGCAAGTTTAAGTAACTATTTGTCGAATACATATCTAAACGGGAGATCGATTGGCGATGCTAATAGTGCTGATGGTGCTGGAGTGACAGCATATTATTTATCGAGTGGAGCTAGTAATGCTCCGTCCGGGACGGATCATGCATTGTTTACTTTATCTTACAGTAGCTCATGGTCGACTCAATTAGCGGCTGATTGGCGGACTAATAATTGGTATGTTAGAGAGCAGAATAATGGTACTTGGGGAGCTTGGGACACAATATGGACAAGTGGTAATGATGGTTCTGGTTCTGGGTTAGATGCAGATTTGTTAGACTCACTTAGCTCTACTGATTTTGCCAGGTGGTATGGTAGGGTAGTTACCGACTTTAACAGTTATGCTACTTCGCCGAGTGGCTTTTATGGTGTGTCAGGGACAGCCGCTAACGGTCCTGAAGGAAGTTACCAAGCAATGATAAATGCAAGGAACTTGGATGTTGGGTTCCAACTTGTTGGTGGATACAATACTGATGACTTGTGGTATCGGGGTTGGGCAAGTTCTGGTAGTACTTTTTATAGTTGGCGGAGGCTACTTCATAGTGGTAACTTTAACTCATACGCTCCAACTTTAACTGGTGGAGGTGCCAGTGGTACTTGGGGAATTAGCGTTACTGGTAGCGCTGGTACATTGGATGGCATAGATTCTTCTCAATTCTTACGGAGTGATACTGATGATTCGTTTTCAGGGACATTAACAGGTAATGGTGGTTTTTACTCTGCTACTAAGGACGATATTACAACTAGAACGGATGGTGGATTCTGGCAAACAAGTACTGCAACAACAAGTGAAGGCTGGCCACAAACTACAGATAGCTGGTACCATCTGCTTTCTTCTACACATAGTAATCAATCGAATTATTATTCGATGCAATTCGCGGGTAATTTTTATAACAGTAATGATATTTACTATCGTTCTACTGCAGGCTCTGGAACTACGGCTTGGAACAAGTTATGGCATGCAGGCAATGATGGTTCTGGTTCTGGGCTAGATGCAGATTTATTAGATGGACATGATAGTAGTTACTTTCAAGTTGCAGGGACATACGATAACTATAGTTCGTGGACACTCGCAGGAACTAGTGGGACACCACAGACAATAAGTAGTGGGGATACAGCAACAATAGCAGCAGGGACGGGAATTACAACAACGGTGGGAGCAACAGACACAGTTACAATCGCTGCGACCCTGGGTACAGCTATTGAGAAAGACGAGTTAGTGAACAGTGGTACTCTTTCTTTCGACTGGACGGATGCAGAGATCACAGATGACCTTACTATCTCAAGTAATGGAACGGTAACTCTGAACACAACAAGTAGTACAAGTGAAGGGGCAATTAGGTGGGATGCTACTAATGACAGAATAATCGTCGGAACAGGTGCGTCGACAGCAACATTCTATAGTGGAGTCGGCAGTCAAGACCTAGCTAGCGTTTTGGCAAATGGAAACTCTGCAGGTAGTTACAGTATTAATATGAACAATCAAGGAGTGGCGAGTGTCGGTGTTTTGTCCTTTAATGAGGGGAGTAATTTTAAGATTGATGCAAATGCATCAGGGTTATTATTTGATGGTGGTGATGGTACTTGGGATTTCTTAATTTATGACGACCAGATTTACAGTGATCAGATTAGAGTCGGTTATAACGGCAATGCTATTATATCAACCTATGATTCAGGGGAAGATTTACAGCTAACAAGTAATGGTGGAGATGTTTACGTGAACGACTACCTTGGAATAGGTAACTCTGCTCCGTCCTACGCTCTTGATGTCACTGGCGATCAAAGAGTAACAGGGCATTTAGCTATAGCGGATGTGGTAGATACAAACTACGTCCTCAAAGCCAATGGGAACTCATACTTGGGTAACTACGTAGGGATTGGTACTGGAAATATTGGCACGGAGGGTTATCGCCTTATTGCTGCCGGTGCAGCTTATTTCTGGACGGACCTTAAGATTAACGGTAATGCAACTTTGGGCGACGCGTCGACAGATACTGTAGCTATAAGCGGAAATACAACTCTTGGTAGTACGACAACAACAACTACTACGGTAAAGGGGTATATGTATAGAGGGCTACCAATACGATTTACAAGAACGACAGTAGCTATCAGCTCCTCAAATTCTACCAAAGACACTACTTGTACCAATGAATTTGGAAGTGCCTATCAAGCAGCTACTGTTACAGACTTAGCACTAAATGCTGGGGGCGGTGGGAGCAAGTCTGTATACTACTTTACAACTTATGGGGAGACCTCATATAAATTTGCCTATACTATCAAATATGGTGGGAGCTATAACGGCGAAGCTATATTGCAAGCGGTTTATGATACTACAAGCAGCTTGTCAGTAGCTTGTATACGCAAGGATGCAAACATTCTTGTTTCCCGTACGACCACAGCCGCTTCGAACGCCAATAGCACCAAAGACACAACTTGTAGCACTGATTATGGCTCCAACTATCGTGCAGCTAATATATATGAAGTTTTCAGCTACGCAGCTTCATTGGGGGTCTCTAGTCGCGCTAAGTTATTTAACGTAGCTGATTCCTCGAGTAGCTGGTACCCGCAGTGGGACAATACAAACGGAACAACAAATATACAGGCAACGACAGGTGGAACATATGGTGTTGCCTGTATTATGAAAGATCCTGCTGGTGGGGCTGACTATGCGGAAACAATTTTGGCTGGTCAAAAAGATATTGATGCTGGTGATATTCTAGTGTCAGATCCAAGCCATGACAACTCGGCGGTTAAGTCAATAAAGCCGTATCAAGGTACCATTTTAGGGGTCGTACCAACACAGCCCGGAATGCTTATAGGTGAAGATTTAGAAGGTGATGTTACGTCCATCGCTTTGGCCGGTCGAGTACCAGTAAAAGTAACTGCTAAAAATGGCCCAATAAATATAGGAGATCCAATTACATCTAGTGATATAGCAGGCGTAGGTATGAAAGCGACAAGGTCAGGCTACATAGTAGGTACAGCCTTGAGTGGTTTTAGTAGTGATAATCCAGATGAAATCGGAACAGTGACGTTGTTTGTTAATCCTGGGTACTATTTAGTTGAGACGCAGTTAGCACAGACACAATTGGATGATATTGTTTCAACTGATGAAACTGTGACTGATAGCGATGTGTCGCAAGATCTTCCTATGACTGGAGAGATGAATGAATTAACAGTAACCGATTCGCTTAAGTCTACTGGTGTTACGCAATTAGTAGATACCGAAATTACGGGTAGCCTAAGTATAAATGGCGATATTAGCAGTCCGCTCGGCAACCTGACATTCCAGGGCGAGAAAATAATCATGACTAAAGATGGCGACTTGAAGTTAGTTAATGGTGTACTTAGTGCTAAGGAAGTAAAGACAGATAGGGTCATTGCAAATGAAGTTGAATCAAAGTCTATTAAGACATCTACAGTGGTGGGGGCGGACGAATCGAGGGGAGAAGTGATGGCTGATGCCTTAGAGATTAGAGTTGCTGTGGACTGGGATAGTGCGCCTGCGGTAGTTAACCTTACTCCGAGTTACAACACAAACGTGTGGGTAACGGATATTACCAAATCAGGATTTACAATCCATGTAGAAAAAGTTAACGTGGATCAAAGAGTGTATTGGTGGGCAATTTGGTAAAAGGTTAAATACTATATTACGCACTGGAAATACCTTAATTTATTGTTGGATTGATTGCCGCTGGCGTGGCATGATTTACTATTTTCTGTCTTGTTGAGTTTCTATACCACACAACCGGCTTGGCCAAAATGGTAAAAATGCATAAAATGTTAAACATGGAGACTGTTACAGCTACAGAACTAAAACGTAATACGTCAGATATCTTAAATAAAGTTGTTTATGCGGGAAGAGATGTATTGATCAAAAGACATGGTGTTGTCGTTGCGAAAGTAGTTGCTGTAAAAAGAAACGATGACATCGAAGTTAAAGGTAGGCTCAAGAAATATAAGGGAGCAGTCCCAGGACTTGCTCGTGAAGTGAAGGGTGTGCGAAAAGGCCTAAATAAGGACACGGAGAAAAGGTTAATGTAAGGTAGCTGTACCCTATACCCTAATCGAATCTCAGATCTGAAACTGTTGTGACTTCACTATGAGGGATTTACATTCTTGTTATGTCCGTCAGATAACAGTAGCGTTTGTGATAAAGGATACGGGTTAGTATTTCTCTTGTTAATGCATGCAAATCTTGGCGATAGCATAGAGGATTAAGATGGTTGTTTGGTTGTCTGGGGCGCGTTGGTGCTATACTGGGTTTAGTCATGCCAAGAAAGAATGGACATTGGCAAGTAAATAATAGTCAGCTGGTTTATGGAAATCCGTGGATGCAAGTCTATGAGGATGATGTGACTGATTACAGTGGGGTTCGCACTACTTTTTCTCGTGCTAATGTTAGAGATGGTGTAACAATTGTTGCATTAGATTCTGATAATAATATCTACTTAATAAGTACTACGCGATACGCTGTGCAAAAAAACAGTGAAGAGTGTATTAGCGGCGGCATAAAAGAAGATGAAAGCCCACTGGACTGCGCTAAAAGGGAATTGGCTGAGGAAATAGGAGCTTTCTCTAATGAATGGATTAGCTTAGGAACGATTCATACTTTTCCAGATAAATTGGAGCATACTGAAAGTTTATTTATTGCTAAAAACATTAAACCCTTAAATCATAAGCCGCCACTTGATACATCTGAAAAACTGGATGTATCGAAGATCCCGTTCTCTTTGGCAGTTGAGTGGGTAATGAATAGTAAGATAATGCATAGCCCAAGTTGTGTTGCAATATTGAAGGCACAAAAGTATATAAACGGTGTTGATTAGCTTATTTAATATTTTCTTTGATTAGCTTAGCTGTTTGGGCTAACTCATCTTGGCTAACCGTGCCGACCTTAACGGTTTGTAAATCCTTGATGTTTTGTAGTGGTGTTACTTTTATGTGAGCGTGTTTTACGTCAAAGCCCTCAACGATCACACCAACCCGTAGCGGTTTAATTGTTCTGTCTATAGCTTCCATTACCTTTTTAACGACATTCATTACATGCACATATGTGTCTTCGTCCATATGGTGTACAAAATCAAAGTGTTTTTTCGGAATCACAAGCACCATTCCTTTGTTTATTGGGTCTATGTCCATAAATGCTAGGACCTTTTCATCTTCATATACTTTGTGACTTGGGATTTCCCCTGCAGCTATTTTGCAAAAAATGCATTCAGACGCTTGCATAAGTGAAGTTTATCATACTTACTTTAAGTTAAAAGTTTCAAGTGGTTGGTAGGTGGAGCCGTTCCTGTTTAATTTTGACTCAAATAACGTAAAGGTATCGACCGATAGAGGAGAGAGCTCTACGTCTGGGAGTGGTGTGTTGTCACTAATATCAAGCTTGCTCGCTCGCATTAGAGTCGTATGTATAATGGGTTTGGGTGGTTGGGTTGGCTGTACCGAGTGTACGGCTTCGTACAGTTTACTTTGTAAGTCGTTAAATTCTTTTGAGCCGTTAAAAGTAAGGCACACTGCTCGCGCCTTGTCGTCGCTAGGTAGTTGCATAATGGACTTTGGTGTTAGCGTAAATGGTTGTAACTCTTTAGTGGCTTTCTGCACCTCTTTTATGATTGCCGATACATTTTCACTTGGAGTATTGCCGATAAACACTAATGTTACATGGAGGTTTTCTCGCGGGGTTAAGCGCAGATTGTCGGTTTGCTTTGATAAGCGTTGGTAGAGGGCATGTTGGTACAGTGATAGGTTGTTTGCATACGATTTAACTATAGGAATCGCAAGAAATAGTCGTTGCATAACCTTAGGACATCTCGATGTTGAAGCCTTCTAAGTTTTGCACCTCACCCTCGTGTATTGTCATGTTGGTGACCACGGCTTGTTCTGGTCCCTTTTTGCACCAGCTTATGAACTTATCAAGATCTTCCGGTTCGCCTTCGGCAACAATAAAAACCGACTCGTCTGGTTGGTTGATTATGTATCCAGCGATATTATTTTCTAAGGCTATATTTCTAGCATTGAACCGAAACGAAACACCTTGTACTTCGCCTTCAAGAAGGATAGTTACATGTTTTTTCATAACTAATGTTAATATAACTTAATCTCAAGCCTTGTTCAAGCAACATGGTGTAAAATATATGTAAATGGCTAAAAAATTAAGTAGTCTTTCTATATTTTTTCCTGCTTATAACGAAGAGGCAAATATTAAGAAAACCGTCGAGGAAGCACTAAAAGTAGCAAAGAGTGTTACAGACAATTACGAGGTTTTAGTTGTTAACGATGGGAGTGGTGATGATACTGCAAGAATAGTTCAAGAGATTGTAAAGAAGGATCCACACGTTAGGTTAATAAACCATGCGCAAAATCAAGGTTATGGTGCTGCGCTCATGTCTGGATTTATGAATGCAACTAAGGGGTGGATATTTTTTAGTGATGCGGATTTACAGTTTGATTTGTCAGAAATAGAAAAACTTATTGAAAAAACAGATAAATACGATGTTGTATTAGGGTACCGCAAGAAACGGAACGACCCTTTTATGAGACTGCTTAATGCTAAAGGGTGGAATGTTCTTAATAGGTTATTTTTTGGACTCAAAGTCAAAGATATCGATTGTGCGTTTAAGCTTTTTAGAGCAGATGCGATTAAGCCAATATTGCACGAGATTGAGTCTCGTGGTGCTATGATTTCGGCAGAACTATTGGTGCGGTTGCATAGAGCGGGATACGAGTTTGCAGAGGTTGGTGTAAACCATTATCCACGCACCGCAGGATCGGCAACTGGGGCTAAGCCGAGTGTTATTGTCAGGGCATTCAAGGAGATGGCGATGGTTTATCGAGGCGATCTCGGGAATGACTGGGTTAAGGGGACTATTAAGTTTATGGTTGTTGGTGGTTTTAACACAGTGGTGGATTTAGGGGTGTACTTTGGTTTAACGCATACCATTTTTTTGTTAGCAAACCACAAAATGTGGGCTAAAGGGATTAGTTATATTGTTGGGATGCTAAATAGTTTTATTTGGAATAGAGCAATTTCTAAGAGGGCAAAGGAAACTGTGGCTTTTGACATCTTGCCGCTTGCCGTAATTTCTGTTGCAGCAGTTGCAATTAATACGTCGGTTATGTATGTCTCTTATGAAACTTTAGGAATTAGTGAAATTTGGTCGTTGCTAATTGCGACAGGTGTGACGTTTGCTTGGAATTTTATGATGAGCAAAGTCCTTCGTCGGTCGTAGCCGATAGCGCCGCCTCTCTAGGGTGCTACCTTTCGTTATTTGCTTGCCCACCGCTTGCACCTTGAGGCCGATAAGGCGCTCTCTGTATAATTAAATGCGTGAATCGTGCGTTGTTCAACCAATCTGAACGCTCGATACCAAGCCGATGCAGCCGCCAAATATGTTGGTTTTGCGCGTCGCTGGCGATCTAATAATGTGCTCAATTGCTTCGTACTGCACGCCTAGCGCTTGTCTTGTAGTATGGATGCGCGTTTTGCGTGCGCTGCTTTGGCGGGTTGTGGCGGCGCGCCCTATATAATTATGTCTTCGGGTAGTGCGTTTGGTGTGTACTTATGTTGTTATAATTAATGTATGAAAAAAGTTGCTGGTTTGGTACTGCTCATATTAATACTGTTGTTGGGATATGTATTTCTTTCAAGCCGCGGCGAAAGGACTAGTAACAGCCAACTTAAAGTAGCAACGACAATTTTTCCTGCGTACGATATTGCTAGAAACGTGTTGGGAGACAAAGTGGATCTCGTGCAAATATTGCCTGTTGGTGCAAGCCCGCATACCTATGAGCCTACAGTGCAAGACCAGCTTAAGCTACAAGGTATAGATGTTTTATTTGTAATTGGGCACGGTTTGGACGATTTCGCTGTTAAGTTAGCAAAAAGCGCTAATTCTAGGGTAAAGATTGTTACTCTTGATAAGTATGTTGAATACATGGGAGATGAAATGGATCCTCATTATTTTGTGTCGATAAATGGTGCAAAGTCGATAGCTCGAGTTATCGATGATACTATGTCCGACATAGATAAAAGTAATCAGCAGTATTACAACAATAATACTCAGGCGTATTTAACTCAGCTAGAAGATTTACTAGTCAATTCACGTCAAAAGCTTTCAACCCTTGGTGGTTCGTTAAAGATTGTAACTTTCCATAATGCGTTTTCCTTTTTTGCTGATGAATTAGGGATTGAGATCGTCGCTACATTAGAGCCCTTCCCTGGGAAAAAGCCCACGATTGAGTACCTTTCTGGAATTGAGGAAATTATTAAAGAACAAGGCATTAGTGCTGTTTTTAGTGAGCCGCAACTTTCTGGTGATGTAGTAGAGTCTTTGTCAAAAGATCTTGGGATAAAGGTTTATACGCTAGATCCCTTAGGTGGTTATGATAAGCGTGATTCATTTATATCGAACTATGCGGAGAACGTTGATACAATCATTAAGGCGTTCAATCAAAAATGAATGAGAATCAAAAAAAAACAAGTATTGCTCCGATTTCCGTAAAAGATCTTGTTGTTGAGTATGGAAGTAATCCTGTGATAAAAGACGCTACCTTTGATGTGACAAAAGGGGCAATTACTTATATTGTTGGACGCAATGGTTCTGGGAAGTCTACTTTAGTTAGTGCTATTTTAGGTTTAATTCCTGTTAAATCTGGTGAAGTCTATTTATATGGGCAGCCGCGTACACAAGAAAAGGTGTCTGATTTATTTGGGTACATGCCTCAATACTCACACATCGATAGGACATTTCCAATTACTGTTGCCGAGATGATTGAGCTTGAATGTACGCACAGTAAATCGTGTCCCTTGGGTGTAGAAGGGCATTTAGAAAGGTTGGGTGGGGGATATCTTAGCGAAAAACCAATTCGTGCGCTTTCTGGTGGGGAATTGCAAAAAGTCCTTTTAGCACGAGCGCTAGTAACAGAGCCAGAGATTCTTGTTCTAGATGAGCCAATGAATAACCTTGACCATAAGAGTCAAGACAAACTACATGAGATGATACATGAAATGAATGAGTCTGGTACGACAATTCTTATTGTTACGCATGACTATTCCTTTATAGATGAGCAGTCCGAAGAAGTCCTTTTAATAGACGACGGTAGGGTTTATAAAGGTCGCCTATCGCAGTTATTTAAAGAAATGGGGGTTAGATATGAGCATAATTGATTTAATTTCCTTGCCATTTGTACAAAGAGCAATAATCGGCGGTGTTCTTGTTGGGATACTAGCTGCGACACTTGGAGTATTTGTTGTGCTTCGTAGGCAGTCTTTTTTGACCGAAGCAGTCTCACACGCTTCCTTGGCTGGAGTCGCTGCAGCCTTACTTATAGCGTGGGAGCCTGTACTTCTTGCAATTGTTGTCGCAATACTCCTTGCCTTGCTGATCACTTACTTTAAGCGGAAAGCTCCGCTTGAGTCTGACTCACTCATCGGCATATTTTTTTCACTCTTTTTCGCATTAGGTATAGTGTTAATCAACTTGTCTCCAACTTATCAACCAGAGGTAATGACGTATCTCTTTGGCTCTATTTTGGCGATTACATGGGAAGATTTAATTTATGCGGGTGTGGTGTTTGTCGTTTTAATTACAATAACAAAATATTTGTATAAACAGCTACTATACTTTACCTTTGATCCAGTTGGCGCGTACATTCGTGGAATAAAAGTAGAAAGGTTGGAGTATGTGATAAACATTCTTACAGCAATTGCAGTTGTAATCTCGGTTAAAGTTGTTGGGGTAATTCTTGTTACTGCACTTTTTATAATTCCTGCATCTAGTGCTAAGCTTTTAGCTAAAAGCTTTACGCAGATGATTCCTATTTCTATAATTCTGTCATTACTATCTGTCCTTGTTGGACTTTGGCTTTCTATAGTTTCAAATCTCCCTCCTGGAGCGTTAATAGTGTTAGTGTCGGGTGGGATATTCTTGGTAGTATTTACTTTAAGTAGGCTTAATTTATTAGGCAAATCAAACTAGCAGTTTGAATGTCTGTCTGCGATTTTTAACTTCAACTACCTTGATGACATCAATCTTTTTTAAAAAGTTAGTGAGTTTATATGCCGTTTGCTTTTTTATGTTAAAGGAGTGAATTAAATCATGGTTTGTAAAAAGTGGTGGTAGATCTTTGGGCAGAAGTTTTGCGTAATCCTTTTTGGATTTGAAGGTATGTTTTGAAACTATTTGTTGTAGCTTTGTGTCGATAATACTTACGCCTTTACGCCGCCAGCTTCCTTTGTTGTTAGCACTTCTAATTTCTATGACATCGACAAGTAACACTTCTAGCGTCAGGTTTGGCTCTCGAATGAGATGTGGAATATAGACAAGTTCATCCACAACATTAACAAGCGAACCTGTTTTGGGGGACTGCCTTTTCCGCAGTAGCGTTTCCAGGGAGGCGTCGTAAAGCTCTATTGTCTTTTTCCTGGGAATTGGGGCAACCAGTGTTATTTTGTGTTTAGTAAGTAGTTCCACTAGCTTAGTTTTTAAGTTTAAAAAACTATGTGTTTGGATTTCAATTAGGCGATTTCGCCAAACAACGTCAATTATGAAGTTACCGACTTTGCTCTCAACAAGAGAGCCCTTTTTGGCATAAAGTTGCTTAATTGCAGCATGCAAGCTATTTTCATTAAGTGTTCCGATATGGTTTGTGGGTTGGGGTGATTTATTGTTTTTCAGCTTGATGTAGGAGTTCGTTCACTTTGTTCCAATTAACTGTTTCTATCCAATTTTTTATATACTCTCCTCTTCTGTTTTGGTATTTAAGGTAATATGCATGTTCCCATACATCTATTCCAAGGATTGGTAGTGAGCCATTTGATATTGGAGAATCTTGATTTGGCGTTGAATCTACTTCGAGACTTCCTGTTTCGTTAATAAAGAGCCACGCCCATCCGCTGCCAAATCTAGTAAGTGCGCTATTATAAAGTTCTTGCTTGAAGTTTTCCATGTCTCCAAAAGTCTTGTTAATTATGGCAACTAATTCTTTGGGCATGTCCTTATTTTGCGGTGGGGTCATAATGTACCAATATAGTGAATGGTTGGCATGTCCGCCTCCGTTATTTCTAATTGCGGTGCGTATGTCTTCAGGTATTGTCGCTAGGTTTGATAAGAGTTCTTGTAGTGTTTTTTCTTGTAGCTTAGGGTATTGCTCTAGCGCAGAATTAAGCTTGTTAACGTACCCTTGATGATGCTTAGAGTAGTGAAGCTCTATTGTCTTAGCGTCTATATAAGGTTCAAGTGCATCATAGCTATAACCAAGCTCAGGAAGTGTGTAAGGATATTTAGTGTCCAGTATCTCAAAGGGGTTATTCATTAAAAATATTATATAAAAGTATTAAGCTTGCAGCAAACAGCATAAATTCTAAACGAAGGCGCTCAATTCCCTATAAACACTACAGTACACTGGAGTACGGGAGCGGCAAATTTTTGCAGTACTATTCGTGCTAAGAATGTTGCGGTGCTTATTGTTTCTGGTAGTACGCGTTGTGATCCGCGAGGGCGGAGCTACTTCCGCTGTGCTGTTAGCAGTAAGATTCCAGAATACCCGCTTCTGATAGGTTTTTTGCTTCTTGGAATACGAACTATGTTGATGTTTTTTGTTAGTCTGCCAAAAATTTGCAATAATAATGTTTGGTTTACTGTGATTGTCGGATATCTAACGCCATCAACAAAGTAGTGCGTAGAGTTTTCCATAAACACAGCGACTAAATAGCCATCAGGATGCACCAATTCGGTAAATCTCTTACATGCATTCATAAAGACATCGATTTGGTTTGATATGGCTTCGAGACAAAAATGAGATGTGGCAAGCGTATAACGTCTACTGGTTGCTGTAAGGATGTTGTGTTTTCGAACTGCTACCGTCTGGAGCTTTTGTGGATATAAGCCTGACCGATAGGCGCGATCGTGCTTCATTAACATTCGCCAGTACTGTGACCATATGTGCGATGGGCTTACTGTTTGTTCCCTGAGAAACTTTAGATTGCTTTCTGATATATCGGTTAGTGTGATTTTTTTTGCGAAGGGCAGTAATGTCAGTGCAGGATATAAGTTTGGACCTGTTCCTACATCTATGACTGAATCGATCGGATTGATGCTTTTGTAAAAATCGGCAGTTAGCTGCATGATTCGCATATCTTCTTCATGTAATACTCCGTAGTTGTTGGTTAAGTATGTTGTGGTTGGAAAGCCGTTCCACTCTGTAGTTTCGTGCATGATGGGGTTGTGGCGCATGCTGTGCGTATTTAACGGTCTATTGGGTTTATAGTAAAATTGTTGTTCATGGGGGTGAACAATGAGCACGTGGTGGCGACGCTTAAAAAGGTGGGGTTAAATGAAAAAGAGATTAGTGTTTATTTGAGTCTATTCAATCTTGGCAAATCCACGCCACATATGATATCGCAAGACACGGGCATTAATCGGACGACCGTATACCGACAACTAGAAGGTTTAGAGAAGTTAGGCCTTGTTGTTCGCATTCTTGACCAAAATAAAACTTGGTTTGAGGTTACAGATGCGTCTTCAGTGGAGCGATTGGCTAAACAAAGGTTAATAGAAGCAGAGTCTTTACAATCTGAACTGGGCCAAATCGTCGAGTTCCTACAACAAAGCGATAAGCTAATAGCGTCTTCGACGACCGTAAAGTATTTTCGAGGCAAGGAAGGATTAAGACAACTTCTTTGGAATACACTTAAGGCAGGGGTGAGGAATGAGGTTGTAGGGTTAGGGTATCGTACTTGGAATGAAGATGTTGGGGAAAAGTTTGCAGAAAATTTGAGAAAAGAATATATAGCGCGCAAGGTATATTCGAGAGAGATATTAAATCGGTTACCACCAATAAAAGAGTTTACGAAGCATAAGCTTTATGGGGAAAAACATTATAAGGCGGCATTAATTGACGAAACAGTTCTTAAAATCAGATACGACACTTATATCTACAATGATGTCTTCGCTTTTTACTATGTTCGAAATAATGAACTATTTGGAGTTGAAATTCACAATAAAGAAATCACCGGTTCCCAAAAACAAATCTTTGAGATTCTTTGGAATATGGCTAAAAAACTATGACGTTTAGGCTATCAGAAAGCTCAATGGTTTCGTTTATGCTTATTAAATTCCTGAATGGTTTCTTTTAGCATATTCATTTGATCTTCAGTGCTAATTGAAAACCTTACAAAGGATTTATCTAATCCGATATTGGCATTACCATTCCCTTGATTAAAGATAAAATTGTGTGATTTAACGAAATTTGCAAATAAAGTTCCTTCTTCTTCTGAACTGAATTTTAGTAGTACGGCATTTATTCTGGATGGTAAATGGGGTAGATTATTCTCGTCGAGAAACTTTTCGAAAGACTTTCTTCTTTCCTGAATTCCTTTGCGCATATTTTTAAAATAGTCTTCGTGATTTAGTGCGCTAATTGCTGCTCTGATTGATAAATAGGATACATTAGCCCACTGCGTTTGCGGCTTTACTTTGTCTACTACGTCAGGGTGTGCAATGAAGTACCCAATCCTATTTCCAGCCATACCATAGTCTTTGGAAAAGCTTCTGAATATCACGAGGTTTTCATAGTATTTAACTTGGTCGATCACAGAGAGTTCGGGAGCAAACTCTCCATAAGCCTCATCAACACAAACAATCGCGTGTTTGTTGTTTTTAATTAGCTCAATAACTTTATCTTTTGGAGTGATTCCAGAAGGGTTGTTGGGATTGGCCAGGAAAATCAAAGTTGCGTCATGAATCGTGTCGGTTGTTATTGTATATTTTCCATCTGTAATAGATGGTATTTGAGTCAGTTGTCCACCAAATAGTTCGGCGTCTGCATAGACAAGATACGTAGGCGTAAATATATGCGTGGTTGCCCCAAAAGATCTTGCAAACATTTGAATGGCTTCATCGATTCCTGCTGTGAGGAAAATCATTTCTTCAGATAAACCGTGTTTTTTAGCTAATTTAGAAATTAACTCTTTTGGCTGCGAGTGATAAACATTTGCGTGTAAGCAGTAGTCTTCTAACTCTTGATAAATGAAATCTGGGAGCGGATCTTTTATGGTAGTGTATTGCAAGTTGACTGGCTGTTTAGTAGTCATTTTGTTTGTGTAGTCATGTATCCCATGATACTCTACCTAATCGATCCTTCTTTTGCAGTATGAAGGCGACTTCTGTGTAGGAGTCTTCTCCTATAAAAGCATCATAGTGTTTTACATCTAGTACCTTAAGTCCCGCAAGGTGGCAATAGTGCTCAAATTCTTCTAGTTGTGGGAAATATCGACGATTACCTTGTTTTTCTGGTGAGTAAGGTTTATCTGTTGGACTCGCTTTAGCTGTAACTATTCCTGGTAAATCCTCGGGGTGGGTTTCTGTGTGTTTGATTATTAATTCCGGATATGGGCCAGTAGTGGGGTCTGGTATCTCAACAATTACAACTCCGTCTTTTTTGACTAGGGAGCTTAATCTATTAAGCATTGTTACCATTTTGTGTGGGGAACCGGTAAAGTTAATGAAATTCCATGGGGCAACTATTAAATCGGGCGTATCTTCGTAAATTGCTTCAAATGAATACGGTGTAAGTGTTTCTAACTGCGATTCAAGTGCGTGTATGAAATCACCTGCAAGTAGTTCGCGTTGTATGTCTTTGGGCAATTGAGTAAAATGAGGCACCTCTTGCAGTCGTTTTTTAAGTCTATGGCGGATATCATCTATTTGCTCGGGGGGCAGTACTTGCTGTAGCAGGGTATATAAGGGATCATTATTTGTGGCGCCTTCATTAGTTAATGCTTGTGCAAGTGTTAGCATACGCTCTTTTGTTTTGACAAGCCTTGAAGCGTTAATGTCGGTACCCACGACTGTATGCCCGAGGAGTGCTAGCGGAATAGCTATTCTCCCTTCTCCTGTACCAGCCTCTAGTATTGTTAAGTCTTGCTCTGGGAGTAAGTCTTGAATAGTTTCTAAAATAATGCGTAAGGTTTCTGCTGTGTTTGTGCGCTTTTTCTCAAGGCTTAGTAGATCTATCGTTTCTTGGACTTGAAGCATACGCCTTGTTGTAGGTACTGTATCGTCGCTGTATAAACTTTTTGAGACGGCGATTAGCTTGAATACGTCTTCTGGGGTGCTTTCTAGAGTGTCTGGTGTTACGTGTAGTTCGTTAGGGGAGTGAGGTATTGTTATGTCTTCGTGACTGACTGCGATTATGGTGGGTACAGGGCTGTGCTTAAGTGATTGTGCTGCCTGTAGGAGTGTTTCTTCTGTAATTTCTGGGAAGGCTTGTTGGATAGTTTTTAAGTTTAGATCCAAGTGGGGTAAGGTTTCTAGAAAACCTGTCAGTTCATGTATTTCTGGCAGGGGGATATCGGTTGTGTCGATTACTATGTAGTGCAGGGGAGTGCCTGTACTTAGTATTTCAATTACTTTATAAAAGATATCTTTGTAACTATCGGCGGCAAAATGTTCGCCGTTCATTTGGGAAGAATTTTCGGAGAGGTTAACAAGTAGAGTGTTTAATTTAAATGTTTTGAGGAGTTCTTGACGTTTAATTTCTAGTAGATTGGGAGTTCTAAGTTCTTTTGCTCCTTGCATTCTTTGTCGGGTCATATCTAAATTATGCAGAGTTTACGCAAAAAAGAAAGCCCCGACCGCATGAGAGCGGTCGGGGCTCGAATTTATTCTTTGGTCTTGCGGCTTTTGTCGATTAGCGGCCGCAAGCCCTTTTCATCCCCTTTCTGAAGAGCCTGCTCGAGCTCTTCAGAAAGGGAACAGGGCTCGATCTCTCCTTCGGCGATGAAGGCGTGCTTGGCCCAAAAGGCCAGCGCCTCCTTTCGCTCAGAAGAAGAGATCCTAGTACTCCAAAGTTTGGAGTCCCCTGGCTCTCGCGGAGCCAGGTTAGCGCCAGGAAATAGGGTGAACAAAATCAAATCACCCTGTTTGCCCCAGCGCCCGAAAAGCACCACCCCGTGGTTGGGGTGGCGCTCATATCCCCTGACGAAGCGGCTGGGGGTGAACCGCCCGGGGCGGTAACCCCAGAACACCTCGTCAGAGGCTTTTGTGGGAGTCACCCCTGTGAGCCCAAAGGACTCGTCAGGGAAAAAGACCCCCTCGAACCGCCCCACCCGTTCTTCGGGCGGGACAGTTTTTGCGATTTCGGACTCCAGTCGCTCAACCAACTGAGCGACGAAGTCCGAAAATGACATCCCCTCGGGCACGATGAAGTCGCCCTCATGTGCCCGAAGGTGCTGCATATTGTAAAAAATTTTCACTTTGCCCTCCTTTGGGGGATTGGTGTAGGGTTTTCAACAAAAAAACCCGACTGCGCGTGTGCACAGCCGGGGGCAAGAAATGGCGTGTTTATTGCTTGTTCAGCGCGTTGAGAGCGCGGATAAATTCTTCACGCTCTTTGCTGGGATGCTCCTTCTGCAGGAGCTCCAGCGCCTTTTCGACGCTCACCTCCTTCTGGGCCCCACTGCTCCAAGCCCCCACATATATTGCTGCTGAATATGTGTGGGTGTTCAGGAAGACCTTTCCTTTTTCGTCGATTTCAAGGAAGAAAGTCTCCCTCAAGGATGTATACCAAAAACAACGATAATACTCGTAACGAATTATGGTGACCCTTTCCCCATCAGTTATGTGCGGGGCCACCAGTTCTTCGAAGCTGGGAATCTCGCTGTCCTCGAGTTCCCCGAGGTCAACTATACTAACCTCGAGATCTTCTTGCTCGAGGAGTCTTTTCAAGCCCTCGACCCCTTCTGTGCCGAGGGCACTCGCCCACTCTGCATACCGAGCGTAATCTGGGTCGTCGCTCGGTGTGGTGACAGTGGGCTCCTCAGCTACGGCGTCGTCATTCCATATGTCTTCGAAATGGCTGACGACACGCTTTTTCCCTAGGAAGATGTGAGTGCAAAACACATCTTCCTCGATTGGCCCTCGGGCCGCTTTTTCTTTACTCATGCTTTCCAGTTTTATTTTCATCTTTGCCCTCCTTTTGGGCTGGTTGTGGGGGTATGCTACTTCCCCCGAAAGAAAAAATTGATTGTTAAAGTTCTCGAGAGATGCCTGTATTATACTATGGGGTGCATCACATGTCAAGTGGTAACTAGCGGATGCTGGTTTGTGTATAATACTGTAGTGGTCGGACATACCTTGTATGTGGCTCATATTTGTCAAGTGCATACTTGACAAATATGCTTGCGCATGTATACTATAAGTAGTATGGCAGAAATCGCAGAGATTCTTACTAGTGCAGGCCTCAGTGATGGCGAATCCCAAGTTTACTTAAAGCTTCTTGAAACAGGTCGTACAAGTGCATCGACACTTGCAAGAGAAATGTCTATGGCTAGAGGAGTGGTTTACTTCATCTTGGAACAACTTGAAAAGAAAGGATTGGTTGTTAGATTACCAAACGGCAAGCGATTCTTATACCAAGCCAAACATCCGAGCGAACTCTTGGCGCTAATAGATAGAAAAAAGCATGAACTAGAATCAAGTAAAGCTTCTATTGGCTCAATTATCCCAATGCTAAGTGAAATGTACTCATCAACATCGGTTAAACCTGTCGTAAGTTACTTTGGTGGAGTTGAGGGAGTAAAGAAGGTTTATTTAGACACTCTTAAGGTTGGTGAAACGATATATGCTGCGATGCATAGCGGTAGGGTGAATATGGACGTTCATAAGTGGGTGCGTGAAAAGTACGTTCCAGAGAGAGTAAACCGTGGAATAAAAGCTAAGGTCATAATGTCTGCGAACGAACGCGTAGAGATTTTTAAGAAGGAAAACAAAGAAAAACTGCGTGAGATGATCGTTGTTGATAGCGATATATTCCATGTGAAAATGGAAGTTAATATCTATGGTAACAAAGTTGGGTTCATATCTTCGCATGCAGATGCTGACTTATTCGGAGTTATCATTGATAGTCCATTTGTTGCTCAAAGTATGTTGGCGCTTTGGAAGTTAGCTTGGATTGGTGCAGGTGGCTCACTGCCTCGTAGCGATGATAAATAACTCTGAGATTGTGTTAGTTTGCAGCTCTTTAGATTTTGGAATAATCCTTTCACGAGCAATCTTTTCTACAGAAAACCCGGCTAGCTGCAAAAGCATAGACAGCTCATCGGCGTTAGGGTAGTAGCGCAGTGCACCAAAACCATCATCATCTTCTTTGTATAATTGGTTGCCATGATGTTGAGCTTTTGCCCTAAAAAAGCCTGGCGGATTACTAGGGTGTTTGTAGTAATACTCAGCTAACATACTTGCATACGGTTCATCTTTTGGGTTCGGGACTTCAATATATAGCACACCGCCCTTAGGTAGTGTGTTATATAAATGATTTAGGGTCCGCAGCATTTGGTCTGGCCCTCCAATAAAGTTAAGTGTATTCCATGCGAGAATTATCATTTCAGGTTGATTCGCCATAGCGTGTAGAGAGCGTTTATCAAGTTCTTGAATACCCATTTCAATCGGATGAAAACGGGTTAAAGCCTGCTCTACCTCATTTGATTGCAATAATTGCTCTGTATCAATCTCTAGCTCGGGGGCTACTCTTAGGAATTCATCTACAAGAGAATCGTCTGGAATGGCTCTTTTGGTTAATGCGGTAGTTGCCTCTTGCAACCGCTTCACTGCTGAGTCTAACCTAGTAGTAGCTGCATCGATGCCAATGACATTAAATCCAAGCAAAACGAGAGGTATCGCTATTCTCCCTTCACCAACTCCAGCCTCAAGAATATACCTTGGAAGATGCCCTGTCTTTTCATTAAACATGCGTATCCCTTCTAACACGTAAGTTAGTGACAACCTTAAGTCAGCGGATATCCGTTCAAGACTCCTTAGATTTACATGTTCTTGCCTGCGTTTTAATTGTTCGACCAATTCTTCGGTTTGAGCTGGAAAACGTGAGCGATTAAACGCGGCATCTTTAGCGGCTAGAAGATGAGGTTGAATATTGTCTTGTGAAGTTATTACACTATCAATCCCACCAATACTTCGAAGTTTTGCGGCAAGTTCATCATCTGTTGTTCGGACAATGAAGTAAGGGATTTGCTTTGCTGTAACATTGTCTATGGCTTTTTGCACTTCATCTATGGAGTGCCCTTGTTGAATAAGATCATTTTCTATGGTGGCTTTGTCGTTGCCATCTGTTGCGGCTACTGCAAGGGCTGATTTCACTCGCAGTATACCTGTCAGATGAGGAAAATCTTCTTCGGATTCAACGTCTACTATTACTATATGAGTTATTTGTTCTTCTGCTAGTCTAGATATCAATTGTTGCGGAATCTCACTAACTGTAAGAATATCAACATCAGCTACCAAGTCATGTGCAGTTTCTGTAAGTGTGGGATCGGTTGCAAGAATATTGACAGGGAAGTTGCGTAAGGTCTCAGTAAATGTGGGTAATTTTTCGCGGTGTTCTTTGCCTATCAAACGCCTATGGCTAGTGCTGGCCTTTGTCATGTATCATTATCCTAGCACATCTGGGCGAATAAGGGGGTTATTTAATCAACCCTTCGGTTTGGAGTTTCCAGAGTTTTTGATAGTGGCTACTGTTTTTAACCAATTCTTGATGGGTTCCTTCTTCAACGATTTTACCTCTATCTAACACAATAATTCTATCTGCACGCTGAATCGTTGAAAGCCTATGTGCAATTATGATTGTTGTCTTACCCTTTCTTACTTTCCAGAATGCATCCTGAATTAACTTTTCAGACTCAGAATCTAAGTTGCTCGTCGCTTCGTCGAAAATGATTATATTTGGTTGACTTAAAATCATTCGTGCAATTGCTAATCTTTGACGTTGTCCTCCAGAAAGCTTAATGCCTCGCTCTCCAACCATTGTGTTATATCCATCGGGAAGCGACTCAATGAATTTGTCGAGATGCGCCATTTTAGCAGCCGCCTTAATCATCTGCTTTGTAGGACGGTTTAGACCATACCCGATGTTATATGCAATCGTGTTGTTAAATAGTATTGGCTCTTGTGGAACGACACCCATAAAATGCCGTAAGTATTGTTTTTTCATTTCGCGTATATCAATTCCATCAAGACTAATTATTCCTTCCTGTGGGTCATAAAATCTAAGAAGCAATTTCGTGATAGTGGTTTTCCCGGATCCTGAGCGACCTACAAGGGCGACTGCCTCACCTGGTTTTATATCAAGATTAATATTGCGTAGCGCTTTGTTCTCGTTATCGTTATAGCTAAAAGACACGTTTTTAAACTCAATCTCACCGCGTATGTTTTTAATCCTTTTTGGTTTAACTGGATCTGGGACTTTGGTTTCCTCGTCGAGAAGAGCAAAGAACTTTTTTATATCTGCATAGTTTTTGGCAATGTTTCTTAATCTGTAAAAGAGCCTGCGAACTTGACCAAAGAACCTATTTAAAAATACAAGAATTAACGCGAACTGCCCGGTGCTAATCGTACCGTGTTTAAGGTCTGATATAAGAAGTACCATAATAACAGCATATCCCGTAAAGTTTAATGCAGTATTAATTAGGTCAACAAATCTAAAAGAGTACGAAAAGCTCCATATTTTTCTATACCAATCCTTAAATGTGTTTGTGAGATTTCGTAGTTCACTGTCTTCTTGGGCGAATAATTTGACGGTATCGTAATTAAGCCAATTCTCGGTGATGATGCCAGAGACTTTATCGTCCGCATTAACAAAATCTACTCGTCTTGAAATGTTTAGAGGAATCAAGAAACGCATTGCGATAAGGTTGATGACAAGTAGGATGAGTGTAACAAGCGTGTATTTAGGATTAACCATCCAATATGAAACTAGTAGGATGCCAAATAGTATTATTAAACGATAAATTTCTTGTAAGACTTCAGTGATGGAAAAAAATGCTCCAGAGCCACGCTTAAAAGCGCTAATTAAAGCCCCAGTGTTTTTCTCTGTGTGGAATGCGAAATCAAGATCTTGTACATGCTTAAATATCTTTAGAGTTACATCTCTGGAGCTTCGAATAATAAATTTATCATGAGCGAGCCATATAAGAACGTCTAAGATGTTATCCATAAAGATGATGAAAAGGAAGGCTATCGTTAGGGGGATTAAGTTTGAGAATTTTCCGGCATTGATGTTATCAATGTAAAATTGGAAAAAGTAAGGGTAAAGACTTGTTGTTATCGCAATAAGTGTTACCAAAAAGAAGGTTAGAAACACCCAGAATTTATACTTCATATGGAAAGAGAAGAGTTGTTTTAGGGTTTGTAGCATAGATTTCACATAATACATGGGTTTTTGTTCGCTGTAAAGCGTTATTCGTCTACTCTCAAAACATGGTGTAAAATCTTTGTTAGAATACACTAACTTGTGGGCCCATAGCTCAGTTGGCTAGAGCGCCACGCTGGCAGCGTGGAGGTCAGGGGTTCAAATCCCCTTGGGTCCACCATTACTTAGTGGAGCCGAACTGTTTCGGCAGGTACAGGGTATCGTTAGCTATTGGCAGGTTTTTGTGTTTAAGAGCTTGGTTTTTAAGTCCGCAGGATGGTTTTAATTCTTTGTGTTTTGGTTAAATATGCCGCTGTCTCTTGTTGTGGTGCGTTGTAGCTTTAGGTAGTGTATGTAAGTATCTCTGGCGTTAGCCAATAATTTTGTATTCTTCTCCTATGGAGTTGACCCAGTCTCTATAAAGCCGTTCGAGTTTGGTTGTTGTTTCCCTAGGTGATAGTGTTTTGTATTCATTTATACCCATTGCCTCAGAGAAATACACTTTGATTGTTGGGAAAAACCTTCTAACTCCAGGAATTAACCGCCAAATATCTTTTGGACCAGTACCTGATATAAAGGAAAATACGATATTTATATCTTGATTTGGAGTGGTTTGGTTTATCACGTGTCCAACGCCCGGGTACCAGTGACCATCTTTGCTGTGTCTATCTGGGAAAATAATAACAAGAGCCCCCTTGGAAAGTCGTTTAGCAGCCAAGGCGATGCTCTGCCGGTTTTTTGTTCGACTAACATCTTCGGTTTCCGTTTCCATCGTATTTAATTTATCGAGCTTTCTTCGAAGCCATGTACTTCGATAGCCGTTACTTTTTTTGTGAGAGACGTATACTGGAATGAAATTAGATTTCGCAGAAGGCACTAGGTTTAATAGGTTCACATTGGCAATTAATTGAATGTCTTTGCGGTTTGGCAGGGAGGCTATGAGAGTTAGTACCTCTATCTCAAATGGGTGATTTGCCACAATTAGAGTAGGGGCTTTTTCTAAAACAGCTCTTGTTTTCTCGTTAGGAATAATGGTGTTGATTTTTGTGCCTGTTTTAGCGGCAAGATCTTTTAATGCGGCAGGCCAACTATGTTTATTAGCATACTCCTCGAGTTCTAAAATCCTTTTACGTAATTCTGGAATTTTATGTATAGGGCTTTTCCTTTGCATGTTTCTACCAGAGTACTTTATCAAAAAATTAATAAAGTACACAATCTTCTTGTAACGTAGCCATTTAGCTAGTACAATTCGTTCATGGAGACGAGGAAATATTCTCATCGAGAGATTGAGGCTAAGTGGTGGCAGAAGTGGCGAGACGAAAAGGTATATGAGGTCGATGTTCAAAATGCTAAAAAGCCTTTTTACAACCTTTGGATGTTTCCATATCCCTCTGGAGCGAGAATGCATGTAGGGCATGCTTACGGCTCGACCGGTTCAGATGTATTTGGACGCTATAAGAGAATGCATGGATACGATGTTTTACAACCAATGGGGTTTGATGCCTTTGGTATTCACGGTGAAAATTACGCAATCAAAGTTGGCGAGCATCCTTGGAAGCTAATGGAGGATTTATGTAACAGGTTTCGTGATGAGCAATTTTTGCGCATTGGTCATGGATACGATTGGAGCAAAGAAGTACGTACTTACTGGCCGCAGTATT
This sequence comes from bacterium, assembly GCA_027002475.1. Classification (GTDB taxonomy): domain Bacteria; phylum Patescibacteriota; class 4484-211; order 4484-211; genus JALWZS01. The sequence goes on from JALWZS010000030.1 coordinate 77,665, forward strand.
ACAAGTGGACTCAGTGGATATTTTTGCAATTGTTTAAACATGGTTTAGCTGAAAAGAAAACAGCAAGAGTTAATTGGTGTCCAAGTTGTAAAACAGTTTTGGCAGATGAACAAGTGATTGGTGGGGCGTGTGAGCGTTGTCATACCGAGGTGGAGAAAAAAGAGTTGGAACAGTGGTTCTTTAAAATCACAAAGTTTGCACAAAAGTTATTAGACGATTTGGATGATATGGATTGGAGTCCACACATAAAAGAGCTTCAAAGGAATTGGATAGGACGTAGCGAGGGAGCTGAAATATCTTTTAAGGTTGCGGGATCTGATCATACAATTACAGTCTTTACCACTCGTCCTGATACTTTGCCAGGTGCCACTTTCCTTGTTCTAGCGCCTGAGTATAAGGGGCTAAGTGATTTAGTGGCGGAAAATAAGCGCGAAGAAATTGATGCGTATGTTAAGACTGCCACAGCCAAAAGTACAATAGAACGGTCTGAAGCAAAAGAAAAAACGGGTGTATTTACAGGGAGTTATGCTATAAATCCAGTTACAAACGAAAAGATGCCTATTTGGATTGCTGATTACGTTTTGTCTGACTATGGTACTGGAGCAATTATGGCGGTTCCTGCTCACGATGAAAGAGATTTTGAGTTTGCCGTGAAACATGGATTGCCAATTCGTGAAGTTGTAAAGGAGGACGATTCATATGTTGGGTTTGTGTTGTCTGAATGGAGTAAAGATTTTGGTGCATTTGTTAATCGTCTTAAGGATTTAAACGTTAACTTCCTTGAATTAGATGAGGATACTGCTGTTTTCTCTTTTGATAAATCGATTCTTAAAAAGATCGTTGACATTGCTAAGGACTATGTTGCCAAAGGTTCATGGCATGACTTTGTAGGCAGTGATTTAACTGTAGTATTTGAGGATGGTGAGGTCTATCATGTTCCTAAATATGAGGAGAACCCAAAGGTTTGGGCGCGAATGTGTACGCTTAATCCAGACCTTAAAGCTTCGTTTGGCGGCATTTGGGATATGTTGCTAGCATCTAAGTATCAAAACTATGGTAAGGTGTGTTTTACTGGAGATGGAATCAGTGTCAACTCAGAGTTACTAGATGGGCTTTCTACTGCTGATGCTAAAGGCAAGGTTATCGATTGGCTTGAGCAAAAAGGCTTAGGTAAAAAAAGCATTACCCTTAAATTAAGGGACTGGCTGATTTCAAGGCAGCGCTACTGGAGTGCGCCTATTCCAGTCGTATATTGTGATAAATGTGGAGTAGTACCGGTTAATGAAGAAGACTTGCCGGTAAAGCTACCTTACGTAGAGGACTGGAAGCCAAAAGGTGATGGAAAGGGACCGTTAGCAAATATTCCAGAATTTGTTAATACAACGTGTCCAAAGTGTGGTGGTCCAGCACAGCGAGAGACTGACACGTTAGATAATTTCTTAGATAGTGCATGGTATTTCTTTAGATATCCATTTGTTAAGCGCAATGATGTGCCTTTTGCAGGTCCAGGAGTTAATGATGCAGATAACGCTAAGCCAGACTCTAATGCGTTTAAGAGGTGGCTCCCAGTTGATTTATACCTTGGTGGTGCAGAACACGCAGTCTTGCACCTAATGTACACCAGATTTATAACAATGGCGTTTAAAGAGATGGGATTCATTGATTTTGATGAACCATTCAAGAAGTTTTTTGCCCACGGAATGATAATTAAAGACGGTAAAAAGATGAGCAAGAGTCTTGGAAATATCATTAATCCTGATGAGTACATTGATATGGTTGGTGCAGATGTGCTTAGGACGTATCTTATGTTCTTGGGACCTTTGGCTCAAGGCGGCGACTTTAGTGACAGTGGTATGAGTGGAATTGTTCGGTTTAAAAATAAGATAATTGATCTTGTACGAAAATCGCAGGAGGTAAAAGAAAGTGATAAAAACTTGGAGTCAAAGCTACATAAAACTATTAAAAAAGTAAATGATTCGATTGAATCTTTTAAATACAACACTGCAATAAGTGCGTTAATGGAGCTTTCTAATGAATGGGCAAAAGGTCAATTATCAAAAACCGATGCCGAAAAAGCCCTAAAGCTGCTTGCTCCGTTTATGCCTTTTATCACAGAAGAATTGTGGCAAGAGTTTTACGCTGATAAAAACTCAGAGACGTTTGTCACTATACATAAGCAACCTTGGCCGGAGTATGATGAGTCTAAGGTGATTGAAGAGGCAATTAAACTACCTGTACAAATCAACGGTAAATTAAGGGCAACAATCATTATTGATCCTGAGGTTGTGGGAGATGAGGACAAGATTATTAAGTTGGCTAAGGATAACGAGGTAGTTTCTCGTTTTTTGGCGGATAAGGAGATAATTAAGACTATTTATGTGAGTGGACGTATCTTAAACTTTGTTGTAAGCTAAGTAGTAGATTTCAGGTTGTACGCATTACTACCGATGAAAACTCAGACAGATAACAAAGAAAACTATTTAGATAAAGGTTTATCCCTTTTTGTTCGCAAGTACAGGTACGAGTTAATTGCTAGCTTTAGTTTGGTTGCTTTAATTCTTGGTATTACTGTGGGGGCAATTTTTTTCAAACAAGCGCAATCAAAAGTTGTTCTTAAAACAACTAGTGAAAGCGCCCAATCTTTAAATAAAGAGCGTGTGGTTTACGTAGACATTGCTGGTGCGGTCAAGTCTCCTGGACTATACAGTTTTACCTCAAGTAATGCACGGATAAAATATGCTATAGAAAGGGCTGGTGGATTAACCAAATCGGCTGATCTTACGTGGATTAACAGATATATAAATATGGCCGAACTTCTGGTTGATGGGCAAAAGCTTTATATTCCAAGCGTTGGCGATAAGCAAGAGACCGGTAATGCGGGCAGTAAGAGTACCGAGGGGGCAAAGATAAACATCAATCACGCAACGAAGGCACAATTAAAAAGCCTTCCCGGCATTGGAGATGTTTACGCGCAGAGGATTATCGACAATCGACCGTATCAAAAGCCAAGTGATCTACTAAAGGTATCTGGTATTGGCTCAAAGACCTATTCTAAAATAAAGGACTTAATCGAAGCGCCATGACGGCTAAATGGGGCATCGCTGGCACTGCTAGGGTTGGGTTGATAGTACTGCTATTTTTTATTATAGGTGTGGCGCGTAGTTATGTGAACACCTTTTTTACTGCGTTACCGGAACCGGTGACTACCACGAAAGTGCTTGTTGGGTATGTTAAGGAAGTTAAGGTTGCAGGTGGAAAACAGTTCCTTACGTTGACTTCTTTGCATGCAAGGTACAATGATGTGAACTTAATTACGTCAAGTTATCCCAGATATAAATTGGGACAAGTACTTGAGGTTAGGGGAGATTTCAACGGTAAAAGGTTTGTTTTTCCGGATATACGTGTAGGGTGCGCTAAAAAGGTGCCATTAAACGTGTGGATACTGAGGGTGCGCCAAAGCATTATCGATAAGGCCGCCCATGTGCTACCCCAACCGTATTTAGGCATTGTAATGGGGGTAGTCTTTGGGATAAAAGATGCTTTACTAGAATCTACGAACGATTTGTTTAGAGATGCTGGTATTATTCACATGCTGGTAGCGTCGGGGTATAACATTAGTGTTTTGATTGCGTTTGTGTCTTCAGCTACCTCCTTTTTGACGAGGCGACTTAGAATGCTCGTTATCTTAGCATTTGTTTTCTTTTACGCAGCGTTAAGCGGGTTTGAGCCGCCAATAATTAGGGCTAGCATAATGGGTGGCGCAACTCTTTTGGCGATGTCTGTAGGACGCCAAAAACTCTCATTTATATGGTTGATATATAGTGCTATCTTAATGCTATTGGTATCTCCCACAATACTTTCTTCGGTGTCTTTTCAACTTTCTTTTGCGGCAACGCTGGCTATTATTTTATTTAATACCCGTTTGGAAAAGCTGCTAGTGCTAATACCATCTGTTATTCGAACAGATCTTGCGACTACAATTTCGGCTCAACTTCTAACTACCCCGATAATCTGGTGGTATTTCGGCAGGATACAACCGCTTTCTATATTAATAAATTCGCTGGTCTTGTGGTCTGTTCCCATAGTTATGCTATTTGGGGCTTTATGTGTAGGCATATCGTATGTATACATGCCGATTGCCAAACTGTTTGCACTTGTAGCGGTAATGCTGATTGATTATGTACTTGCCATTGCTAGGGGACTATCTTTTTAAAAGAAAAAAGATACAAAGGATTGCTTTACTGGGTGTATTATTTGCCGCGTCATTTCTAGCATGGTTGCTGTACCGAACGGTGCGGTTTAATAACTCTATAACTTTTCTTAATGTTGGTGAAGGAGATTCTATTTTGCTAGTTACACAAAACGGTAAATCGGTGTTGGTTGACGGGGGGCCTAGTGAAGAGGTTTTGGCTGGGTTAGGGCAGGTTTTACCTCCATTATCTAATAATATCGATGTGGTAATCGCGACGCATTTGCATGCAGATCATATCACTGGTTTGCTTTCGGTTTTGCTTCGCTACCGTGTGGGTTTGCTGTTACTACCCGCACGGCAATATGATTCTCCGGTAGCTCAAGGCTTAACTGCTTTGGCAAATAAACGCAATATAGCAACACGTTTTATTCATAGGGGAGATTCGATTAAGGTCGATGACGTAAATATCTTAACTGTATGGCCTGATATGACCCGCGATTTGTCTGAAAACATCAACGCCTCGGCGCTAATGTTTTTGGTGCAGTCTGGCGTGTTTAGGGCGCTACTTACAAGTGACGTGGAGCTTGGCTGTAATACGGCTACCGTGCTTAAAGAGTACGTTAAAGAAATTGGAGAAGTAGATGTGTTAAAAGTTCCACACCAAGGAAGTGCTAGTTCTTTATGCGAGGATGCTCTTATGGACTTATCGCCTACAATTGCGGTAATTCCAGTTGGCAAAAATAGCTATGGGCACCCTGCTCCTAATACGCTGGAGTTGCTAGAGGCGCTTGGTGTGTATATAGTTAGAACAGATTTAGATGGCAACACGACTATTTGGTGGAAGCTTGGTAGTCGTGATTGGACTATGTCACACTGGTAACACAATGTATCATAATATTACATATGCGCGCAAAAAAGAGAAACTATTACTACTTGAAAAAGAAAAAAGAAGCAATAAAGAGACTCCTAACGTTAGTTTCGTTACTCTTTGTGTTGGTTGGTGTAGTCATAGTTATGTTTTTAATGCATTGGAACCCGTTTAAAGGGTTTAGTGCGTCTTGGTTGTCGTCAGTTGTAAAAGACGAGGCCCCTAAGGTAATCAATAGGGGCGAGTCGCTTATCAAGGAAGAATTATCTAAGTCGAGCGAAGGGGAAGATGAACAAAACTTTAAGGGGAGTGTTATCTTTCGCATTGGAATAATGTCAGATACACATGGTGCTACGGAAAATATAAAAGAAGCTTTAGCCCAAATGCAACTTGACGGCGTTGATCTTGTTGTACACCTTGGGGATTTTACTGCTGGCGGAGATCTTAATCAGCTTAAAGAAGCATACGATGCGCTTGAAAGCAGTGGCATGCCGTATCGGGTTGTCCCTGGAGACCATGACTTTAATTGGATACCAGATCATTCCTATTCAAACTTCGAGAAGTATTTTGGTAGGGCAGGTAGTTCTGTTGTGGCTGATAAAAATGTGGTTGTCATAATGTATGAAAATGCGACCGACACAACAGAGGAGAGTATTGACTGGTTAAAAACTACTTTGTCTAAGTATTCTGACACATCTGCACCAATATTATTTTTTAGTGCCAAGCCTTTGTATAGCCCCTATTTTAAGGCAAAAGAAGATGCTCGTGGCGCTGATGTTGTTTCATTGCTAATTGACAAGGGGGTTATGTATGCGTTTGCTGGTGATACTCATGTATACGCACAATACAAGGATTTAAGTGGGAGGTTAAATATGGTAACAGTTGGTGCCTTGGGGGAGTATAAAAATCCACTACCCCAATGGGTTTTAGTTAATATTTACAGTAGTGGAGATATTGAGGTAAAGCCCAAGCCACTTGTTGATTTTTAAGTATTGTTCTTTTTTGAAATTCGGGTTAGAATCTCATTTAATGATTGAAAAGACAGTAGTTCTAGTTAAGCCAGATGGAGTTCAACGTGCCCTTGTTGGGAAGATTATTTCAAGGTTTGAAGATGTTGGGTTGAAGCTTGTTGCGTTAAAGATGGTTTGGGTTGATAAAGATCATGTCGCTAAACACTATACCGATGAAAAAGGTTACCTTACAAGCGTTGGTGAAAAGACACTAAATACATATGAAAAATATGGAAAAGATCCTAACGAGGAGTTAGGAACCGATGATCCATACGAGATTGGGAAGATGGTTAGGAATTGGAATATTGAATTTTTAAGTTCGGGCCCGGTTGTTGCTATGATTTGGGAGGGGGTTCATGCTGTTGCTACGGTAAGAAAGATTGTCGGTGGAACCTTGCCATTTGCTGCAGAGCCAGGAACGATTAGAGGTTCTTTCTCTATAGATTCACCGGTTTTGGCAAACGATAAAAAGAGAACTGTTCGTAACTTAGTACACGCTTCTGGGAATACTGAAGAGGCTGAGTTTGAAGTGAAACTGTGGTTTCACGATGATGAAATTTACTCTTACAAACGTGCCGATGAGGCAATAATGTTTGAGTAGTTTCTCGTAAGACCTCACTGGACTTTGCCCACTGTATACTTGCCAGTAATGTTCTTGTGTTCTAATAAATATTAGCTTGCAGTTTGTTGTTTATGGTGTTTGTGTCTTGGAACTGGTACCCCTGGGAGGACTCGAACCTCCAACCTTCTCCTTAGGACGGAGCTGCTCTATCCAATTGAGCTACAGAGGCTTGTGGGTTTAACCTTGATATTATACCAGCTTTGTCTTATGTCCTTGTGTAAATAAGACTGTTTCTCCTACAAGTACTAAGTGCTTGTCTTTTATAATGATCCCGGAGCCTTCGGGAGATGCAAGAATTGGGTTGTTAGTTGTTTTACTGTATTCTTGTAATTCTCGATCGAGCTCTTCAATCCCTACGTAGTGGGGCGAGAATTCAAAATGTGTCAGATTCAGTCCTGATAAGTCTTTAAGATTAACGAAGTTATCATCACAATCAAAACTTGGGATTGAGGCCATTGCAATGTTGGGTGTCATGATAATACTTCCTGCACTCATACCAGCGAGAATCCCACCTTGTTGCACGAACTCTTTGAGTGGTTCCATTAGACCTTTCTCTTTTAGGACTTTGAGGAAATAGAAGGTGTTACCTCCTGATAAAAATATTGCACTGCTTTGTAAGAGTGTGTTTAGTTGCTTGGCTGAAAACTCTTTATCTGCGAAGAATGTAGTGATGTTATTAATTCCAAGTCTTTTAAATGGGTCTTGAAATGCTGTAAAAAACGGTTCATAACCGTTAGAACTTGATGGAATAAATGTAATAGCAGGATTACTAGGGAGCATGTTAACAAACGCCTCATTAAGTTCCTCGTTATCTTCAAAGCTTCCGCCACTGTATAGTACTAGCTTCATGCGCAAAGTATATGTGTCTTTACTTTGATACGCAACCGGTTGCGATATGTGGCGGCGCATTTAGGGAGTAAGTGCTATTTAATGAGTTTGTTTTAGCAGCCAACCTTTAGGTAGTTGGAAAGATTTGTATCGTTTGCGGTTTGTTGTTTGACAGTGGTCGGGGTGGCCGGACTTGAACCGGCGGCCTCTACGTCCCGAACGTAGCGCGCTAGCCATCTGCGCCACACCCCGATAAAACAATATCAAGTGTGGCCATAAAGTACGAACTCTTAAATGTTCGTTACTCCTGCGCCACACCCCGTCTTTGTGGATTATATCTCAAACCAACTTCATGCAGTATACTAGTATTGTGAGTAAAACCTTAACGAATAATCAGGCGCTCATAAACGCGATAGGGTGGTACGGGGTTCTTGCTATACTGCTTGCGTATGTACTTTCAAACCTTGAAACAATATCCATAAATTCCTTGGTGTACTTAGGGCTGAATTTTACAGGAAGTATCGCAATTGTATTAGAAGCATTTACTAAAAAAGACCGACCAGTAATCGTGCTTAATACGATTTGGGCACTGATTGCAGTTTGGGGAATTATCAGATTTTTTGTAGCATCATGAAGAGCAAGCAAGGTAATAGCGTGAATCTACCGAGTGGAGTTGAGCTTGAGCCTAACGAGTCGTTGATAATGATGGTAAGGCAGCATTGGTTTGTCTTCAGGGACTCTGTTTTGTTAATGACATTTGTTCCGTTTGTCTTGCTGTCTGCAGTATTCTTCCTTGAATATACATCTTGGCCAAGTGGTTTAGTAAATATTTTGAGAATGCTCTCACTGTACGCTGCTGGTATTAGTATGATTATTGGGACGTTTTTGTTCTTATGGCGTTACTTTTTATGGAAACGAACTGTGTACTTATTAACAGATAAGCGAATTATTATTGTTCGACAGTTGGGGTTATTTACGCATGATGATAGAGAAACGGGTTTAGCTATGATCCAAGATGTTCGTTCAAGGGTTGGTGGTTTGCAGGCGACGCTTTATGGGTACGGAGATGTGATTATTCAAGTATCAAGCCAGGATGCGCAGTTAATACTTGAAAAAGTAGGGCACCCAAGAGAAGTTCAACGGGCAATAATAAAGGAAGCGCACCTAAAACCTAAGAGTTAACTAACGTAGGTTGATGGAATATAGGTTGTAGTTATCTGAATCTAGGTTAAACCTTGTTAATGCAATAATTTTTGAGCCATTAAGGTTAGGGTAAACTTGCAAATCTTTAATAGAGCCTGTGAAAATATGTGTCCTGTTGGTGCCTGTTATTTCGATAATCTCAATTTTTGTGGTGTTTGCAGATATGTCTGTGACAATAATTAGGTGCTTGCTGTCTGGGAACCACTCTAGCTTGTGGCGTAGTTGTTTATCCACCGATACGATTGGCTTTTCGCCAAGAGTGCTAGGTGTAGGTGAGAGTGCGTTTACTGTAGGGTTCGTACGTACGACGGGCTTAATAAAATACTCATCTTGCTCATTAGAAGTTTCTTTATATAAAACGTATGTCTTGTCAGGTGACCAGCTCACAACATCAAGTTTTTTAAGCTCTTTTATAAAGTCTGGGGAAAGTGTAGCAAACTCTTCTGCTTCTTCTTTTTGCTTAATCTTTTCCCACTTTTCTTGAAGCGTATTAATAGACGTTACGCTAGTTAACTCGCGAGAGCTGAACTCAAACAAGTAGTACTTTTTTGAAGAGGCTTCGCTATTACCATTTGTGTCTGTATCTATTGTAAGGAGGAGTTCTGAGCTGTCAGGGGACCAAGAAATATCGGCTTGTGAGTATGCAACTGTACCGTCCTTAATTAACAATTGTGGATCTTGGGATCTATTGAATGGCTTTTCTTCTAAATCGATAAGCCAAATCCCGTTGGTCTCACCGGCGCTGACGCTATACACTATTTTTTGCCCATTAGGTGAGAGTTTAGGGTTAGATACCCCAGTATAGGTTAAGGGCTGAAGGGTAGGGAACTTAGGGATTAGGAGGGCATCGATTTCGGTTACAAGTTCTTTTCTTACTATTACCTCATTCGACCAGCTGTTAAATCCTTCTTTTTCTAGAACGACCTTGTATGTTCCAGGCTTAAGACCGGTGATAGATGTATTTGTTGCATCTTGGGGAACGTCGTTAATATATACAAGAGCGCCATCAGGGGTAGAAGAAATAGATATTATCCCTGTGCCTTGTATTGTGTTGGTCTTTGGGTCATACCTAAAGCCGCTTGCAAAAAAGATTACAGCTATCGTTGCAAGCGTTATAAGTAGTCCTGTAACTATGGAGTAGAGGAAATATCGTTTACTCATCGTTGGGTATATAATACCTCATTACTGCAACCAATAGGTGCCCTCTTTACGTGTTACAATTGCTTCATGTTCAACATGGTAAAACGTATTGGGATAGATCTTGGTACTGCGAACTCACTGGTTTATGTTGAAGGAAAGGGTGTGGTGCTAAATCAACCTACCGTGGTTGCTGTTTCTGAGGACGATGGTAAAGTGATTGCGATTGGGCAAGAAGCTAAGGATATGCTTGGGAGAACTCCTATGAATATAGTGGCTCGTAGGCCCATGCAAGATGGTGTGGTTGCGGACTACACCGTAACAGAGGCTATGATTAGGTTTTTCCTCGACAAGATTATGGGCAGTGTACGGTTGTTAAAGCCGGAAGTTATGGTATCTGCTCCTGCGGGGGTAACTAGCGTAGAGAGGCGCGCGGTGCTAGATGCAACTCTTTCTGCAGGTGCTAGAACCGCTTATCTTATTGATGAAAGCTTGGCTGCAGCCATAGGCGCAGGGATTCCCATTGCTGAACCCTCTGGGCACATGATTGTAGATATGGGTGGTGGCACGACTGAGGTTGCTGTTATTAGTTTGGGGGGGATTGTGGTTCATGAAACCGCTCGCGTTGGTGGCAATAAGCTAGACGAAGCCATTGCTAACTATATACGCAAAAAGCACGACCTTGTTATAGGTGAACGGATGGCTGAAAAGATAAAAATAGAAATAGGTTCGGCGATACCTCTGGATGAGATTAAGACTATGGAGGTTAAGGGGCGAGACGCAATTGCTGGATTACCAAAGACGGTGGTTGTAAGCTCGAGTGAGGTTACAGAGGCAATGCAGCGGCACTTAGAAGCGATGCTGTCAACAATAAAAAGTGTTTTAGAAAAAACACCGCCAGAATTGGCAAGCGATATTGCTGATAAGGGTATGGTTATATCCGGTGGTACGGCACTTCTTAATAATATGCCTGCGTTTCTTGCACAGGGAATTGGTGTTCCCGCACATGTTGCTGAGGATCCACTGCTTTGTGTTGTCCGTGGTACTGGGATCGCAATCGAGAACCTAGATCGATTTATGCGAAATATTAAGAGTAAATAGTAATGGTTATCGGCATAGACGCTAGCCGTGCTGTCAGCATCAAGCGCAGCGGTACGGAAAACTACTCCTATCAAATATTGCTGGCACTTGCCAGGTGCGCCCGACAGGGCGAATTGCTAGCTTACATATCTGGGAATGGATTGGTTTTAAATAATGTAAGAACGCAGAGGATTCCTAATAAGAGGCTGTGGACGCAATTGGGACTTATGAAGCAAACTTGGAAAGATCCGCTAGATGTTTTATTTATTCCCGCACATGTAATACCTTTTCTTAAAAAGCCAACACTTCCAACTGTGGTGACGGTTCATGATCTACGTACTGAGTTTATTCCAAAGCACTCAAGCTGGTTGCAGCGTTTTTACCTAAATCGCCTACATGAAAAGTTGCGCGCTCACCTAGCTACCAAGATTATTGCGGTGTCAGAATCGACAAAAAAGGATTTAGTGAAAAGGCTTCATGTGCCGGAAAGTAAAATACAGGTAATCTACGAAGGTGTGGATACTCAATTTTTCAATGTAAATAAGCTGAACGATAAAAGAATATTTGAAGATACACTTAAGAAGTATGGGTTGGAAAAGGAAGGATATTTACTTTTTGTTGGAACTATACAACCTCGCAAAAATCTAACTAGGTTGATGGAAGCTTACTCTAAATTTATAAAAGACAACCCTGATATAAAACTAGCTATTGCCGGGCAAGCAGGATGGATGTCTAAAGAGATCTACGAAAGACCTAAAGAGTTGGGGATAGAGAGAAACGTTATGTTTTTAGGTTATGTAGAACTGGAGGATCTACCATTTTTATACGCTGGAGCAAGGGCGACTGTTTATCCAAGCCTTTATGAAGGTTTTGGGTTGCCAATATTAGAATCTCTGGCTATGCGAACTCCTGTATTAACATCAAACTTGGCTAGCATGCCTGAAGTAGGAGGAGATTTAGCCGTTTATGTTGATCCGTATAATGTTGACAGTATTGTTGATGGGTTGCATGAGGTAGTGTCGACTTCTCTTGATGAGAGCAAGGTACGTAAACATCTTGAACAGTTCTCGTGGGATAAGGCAGGGCTTGAGACCTATCAGCTTTTGGCAAAGACCGCTAATGAGGGCAAGTAAAACGACCGAACAAGTAAATATCGCTGGTGTGCGTGTAAACAGCCTAACGCTTAATGAGGCAGTGACTTATGTAATGGGGTTGGCAAAGGAGCGCAATTTCTGCTCACATGTCGTTACTCCAAACCCTGAAATAATTCTAGAAGCCAGCAAGCGAAAGGACTTTTTAGATGTGTTGAATAATGCAGATTTATCACTGCCTGATGGTATTGGAGTCTTAATAGCGGCAGAGGTATTAAATGAGAGTATTCCCAATATTCCTGTTGTTCGTGGTCTATTTATTTTATATGCTTGGATTAAATCTATCTTGCGAGTAATTATTAGAAAAAGCCCAACTGTTTTAAAGGAAAGAGTTAGCGGAGTTGATGTAGTTTATGACTTATTTAACGCAAGTGGACCTTTGTCGGTATTTCTGATCGGTTGGCTAGACGAGAAGGTTCTCGAAAAAGCAGTTAAATCGATAGAAAAAAACTGGGTTAACGTGAATGTTGTGGGTTATGACTGGGGAGGCAAAATTGATGTTAACGGAGTGGGCGAAAAAGACGATGTTCTTATTAGGAAAATTAACACCGTTACTCCAGATGTATTGTTGGTTGGTGTAGGGGCACCCAAGCAAGACTTATGGATAAGTAAAAACCTTAAGGATCTTAAGGCTGGCGTAGCTATTGGCGTTGGTGGGACTATTGATTTTATAGCTGGTGAACAAAAACGTGCGCCTGTTAGTGTAAGAAGGGTAGGGCTCGAATGGTTCTGGCGTTTAGTTCTTCAACCGTTTAGAATTAAACGCATAATAAATGCGATAGTGCTATTTCCTTTTTATGTTAGCTTATATAAGCTGCGTATGGTAAAATCTACCCATGGCGCCAAATACTAGCGCTTCTATTCTAGATAAAGTTGAGGACCTACTTCTTGCGAAGCCGAAGGTTCGAGTAACAGAAAAAGATGCGAAGCGAGTTCTTTTAATTTCCCCTGAAGTGGCTCCATACGCGACTGTTGGTGGTCTGTCCATGGTTTTGCCTGCTCTGGCTAAAGCTTTATACGATTTGGGGCATGATGTTCGCATATTTATGCCTAAGTTCGGTTTTATTAAGGAAGAAAAGTATCCTTTAGAAATGGTTTTTGAAGGGCTAAAAGTTCCAACGGATAGTGAAAGTAAACCCTTTTTGATATGTAACGTAAAAAAGCATACCCCTAAGGGGCGTCCACAGGTTTATATGTTAGAAAACCGTGAATACTACGAACTTCGTGAGAATGTGTATGGATACAAAGATGACGCGATCCGTTGGAATCTCCTTAGCAGGGGGGCATTAGAGTTTTTGTTGCAATCAGAGGATTGGATACCTGACGTTATTCATGCAAACGATTGGCCTACAGGTGCGGTAGTTAACTATCTAAAAACTAAGTATAAAGACACAAAACTAGCTTCTGTTGCTACGGTATATACAATCCATAACTTGATGTATCAAGGGATGTTTGATCACAAAATGGTAAGCGATTTAGACTATGATGACGGTAAGAGTGAGATAGCTGGTTTCTTTAATGAAAGAATATTTACACAAAATTTTATGAGGCGAGGGATTTTATATGCTGATGTTGTATCTACAGTTAGCCCTAATTACGCTAAAGAGATACAAAAGCCAAGGTTCGGTGAAGGGCTAGATAGATTGCTAACCGAGGTTAGGGCAAAAGTTTCAGGTGTTCTTGATGGCATAGATTACGAAGTTATGAATCCTGCTACGGATAAATTAATTCCCTACAACTACGACATTTATAGCTTGGATAAAAAAGAGCTAAACAAATTGAGTTTACAAGAAGAATTTGATTTAACAAAGGATAAGAACATCCCACTATTTGGGTATGTTGGAAGGATCGACGACCAGAAGGGGCTAGATATACTAATGGATGTCATTCCTCCTTTGCTTCGTGATTTTAATGTACAGTTTGTATTTGTTGGTGGAGTTGCTGGTGGAGGAAACAGTAGCTTGGCACACAGAATCAAAGAGTTGCAGGAACAATATCCTGATAAAATCGGTGCTCATTTATTGATAGATTTTGAGTTAAGCCATCTGATCTTTGCTGGTTCTGATGTAGTTGTTGTACCAAGTCGTTTTGAACCTTGTGGTTTGGTTCCTATGGAGGCGATGCGTTATGGTGCGATTCCTTTGGTTCATGCAGTAGGCGGCATGGTAGACAGTGTTAAACCATATGATCCGGAACTTAATGAAGGCTTTGGGTTTATGTTTAGAAATTACGATCCATATAGTTTGTTTGCTCAGATAATTAGAGCGCTAGAGGTTTATCGCAACAAACCGGTTTGGGAACAGTTAATAAAGCGTGCAATGAAGCAAGATAACTCATGGACCAATAGGGCATTGGAGTATGTACGTTTGTATGATAAAGCAATCCAAAAGGCTAGACGTGGGATTGGTCCTAAGGGCAAATTTTTGTAAATAGCCATACATTATGAAACTTGCGTTACTGCTACATGCTTATCAGCCGCCAACGCAATTCCCAGAGGTTCTAAGAAAAATAGCAAAGGAAACATATTTACCCTTACTTGAAACACTGCAGCAAGTTAATACTGGAAAAGTAACGATGAATCTAGCAGGTTCACTTGTTGAGCAGTTAAGGGTACAGGGGTTGGGTTATATCGTAGATGGCTATGTAGATTTATCGACAAAAGGAGTTATAGAATTAGTTGGTACTGCAGCATACCACGCCTTATTACCAAAACTTCCAACAAGCGAGATAGAACGTCAGGACAGTGTTAACCGACTAATAAATTCTGATCTTTTCGCTGCTCGCAACCCGAAAGGTTTTTTTATTCCTGAGATGTGGAATAATTTGCAAGTTTTATCGTCAATAAGTGACTTGGGTTATAAGTGGACTGTACTTTCTGAATCTGCCTTCCCTGGCGCTGGGATTGTGGAACAAGGGCAGCATGCTTCGCTAGGCACTAATAAAAAACTGTATGTATTAAAGGACAAAGAACTGGTGCTCTTTTTTAGAGATCGACCGTTATCTCTTATGTTAGCGTTTGACCACACGTTAACCTACAAGAAAGCTTTGCGCGCAATTAAGGAACATATAGACTATTCTGGAGATGAGTATGTAATTTTGGCGGTTGATGCTGAGACCTTTGGACATCACATAAAAGGAAACCTTTCATTACTACGAGAACTTTTGGACTCAGACGAGTTGGAGTTTGTTGGAATCTCTGATTTACTAACGCTTCCTTTGGAAAAACATGAGGTAGCACCGGTAGAGGCAACGTGGGGGGCCATGGAGCAAGAGAATGGGGAAAGGGTGTTTGTTCGCTGGGATAATAAGGATAATCCAATACATGCGTTGCAATGGGAACTCTTTAACTTAGCACTTTCGGTTGGTGTTCATGAGTCTGTTAGCCCTGACATTTTGGACAAAGCATTGCACTCGGACCAATTTTGGTGGGCGAGTATGGCACCTTGCTGGCACGCACAGATGATTATAAGAGGAGCAGACATGCTATATCAGTCAGTTGCTGCGAATGCTGAAGATAATGACGATGTCCAAAAAGCTAAGGGCTTATACGATAGTCTAGTACGACGAGTTAATGAAAATGGTGCTGGTGAAGTAAGGATATGTTAAACCTCGCCCAGCCACCGAAGCACTTTTTCATGATTGTTGTTCGGGAAGTAAGTATTAGTAACTGTGTACGACTTTAGTTTACTTTCGTTTACCAAGTTAATATATTCATCTCGTTTTTCCTTATACCAGTCAGGCGGTTTTGCTATTCTGGCGTAAGAAGAGTTACTTTTTAGGCGGTCATTGATTCTTTGTTGTATTTCATTCGTTGAGAACTGCGACGACACGTGAATAAGTTCAAAGCCTTCTTCATATAAGATTTGGTCGATGGAAGTAAATACATCGGAGTTCTTGTAGTTTGTGTATATGTGATTGGTAATATGAAACTTCTCGAAAATAACACACTTACTCTTAAGTATGTTGCCGATTTCAATATATTTTTTAATTACAGGCCATCCGAAGTCAGTGCCAAAGATACCTACGTCAGCGTTGAACCATATGCAACCATCCAATATGGTATTAGTTAGATTATATTTTCTCTCTAAGAAGTCCCATACACCATGTATTACATAGCTTTTTCCGGCGAGTTCAGGACCTTCAAATATTAACTTATGCATATTTTAGTATTTTCTCATATAGCTTTAGGTAGTTTTTTGCCATTGCTGTGGTCGAGAAATGTTTTTCTACATGTTTACGGCAGTCACTGCGCTTTATGGTGTCGATTTTATTTAGCAATCTAATCCAAGTACGCATATTGTTGTCTTTAGCGATAAATCCAGTCTTTCCATCCTTAACTATTTCAGGGACAGAGCCTCTGTTGGTTGCAATCACAGGTGTTCCTGATGCCATTGCTTCAATCATAACCAAACCAAACGGTTCCTCCCACCTTAGTGGCATTAAAAATGCATAAGCGTTACTGTAAAGTTTAACTAACTCTTTTTTAGACTGTTGTCCTAGGTACTCTATCTGGTCGCCTAAGAATGGTTTAATTGTTTTATTGAAAAAATCTTCGTCTCCAGGATAATATGAACCAACAATTTTAAGCTTCATACCAGACTTTAATGCAACGCGCACTGCAATGTCTGTTCCCTTGTTTGGCATAATTCTACCTACAGTAAGTAAATACTTATCAGGGGTGCCACCAAACTGCCAATGGTCAATGTTTGTGCCGTTATATACGGTTCCTGCCCATTTTACTTTGGGTCTGGGTTTGCGCTGGCTGTAGGTGAGTGAGGCTAAGTGTAAGTTGCTAAAACGGTTATACTCGTGCAAGATTTTATAGGCATCGTCGGTTAAAGGATCATGAATAGTTGCCAGTACTGGTAATTTCATTTGTATTGGAGCATAGTCTAAAATGCTAAACGGTCGTGCGTGTGAGTGGAATATGTCAAATTCATTTTCCTGCATGTACCTAAATGCCTGAGCAAGCATTAGGTTCTCATAATGGTAACTTGCTGTCGGGTGGTTATACTTTTTATAAATCTTAGGCGAGCTAAATGGCAGCATGTTAAACGTTTCCAAATTCGCCTTGGTCTTTGTGCCAATAGGAGCAAAGAATGTGACATTGTGCCCTAGATTAGTTAGTTCATCAGCTAATGTTCCGGCAATAGTCATGTTGGCATAAATTACTTTTTTGGGTACTGGATAAATCAAGTTGTTAGTGCAATAAATACCAATTTTCATTTTTCTATGAGTTTGTAGTAGAGCTCTTCGTATTTATCTACCATTTTAGCGGCAGAGAAATTGTCTACAAATCGTTGTCTTGCCTGCTCTCGATTTAGTTTATCTACCACGTTTATTTTTTCTGCTAGTTCGTCTATTGTTTCTACTAAAAATCCAGAGACTCCATCTTCAATAATTTCTGGGAGTGCACCACGTTTATTTGCAATGACGGGAGTGCCAACGGCAAGCGATTCTATTGCAACCAAACCAAATGGTTCATCCCACTGAACTGGCATTAGTGTTGCAGTGGCTTTCTTTAAAAACGCTTTTTTTTGATGATTATCAAGAGGTCCCAAGTACTCAACTTGCTGGGAGCTTAGATATGGTTCTACTTCTTCTTTAAAGAATTTAATACTTGCCTCGTCATGGTCATCTATTGGTCCAGCTATTTTTAGTTGCTTATCGGTTTTTAGTATTGCTTGAATTGCTTGCCCTACGCCTTTAAATCCACTTATGTAGCCTAAGTATGCAAAGTAATTTCCAGGTTTCGTTGAATACTCATGCCATTCTTGTAACGGTAGCCCATTGTGTATAACACTTGATGGGCGTCCAACATGCTCTTGTAACATTTTCGCTTGGAATTCACTTACGGAAACGACGTGCGCATTAAAATCTTTATTAACTACGTATTTATGGTAGCTCGGGGGAAATTCATTGCGAAGACTTAGTTCAAAAGCTACTGGATGATGCATTGTCGTGACAACTGGTGTTGGAATAAATCCAGCGTATAGGTCACTTTCAAAGTATGTATGATCATGGATAATGTCAAACTCTTTGTATTTAGAATACGCTTTTTTAGCAGCTAAATGTGTGTACCAGCCAATATCTCTCACTTGAGATGCTTTGTCACGGCTTACCGCTACTGGCCAAACAGGTTCGATCCGCGCTGACACTTTAGAGTCTGCGCTGCCAAAGAGCGTTACATTGTGCCCTCTAGCGGCCAATTCTTCAACTAGATAATAAACCATTTGCTCTAAACCTGCTTTATTGATCGGCGGAACCGATTCATAACAGTTAGTTACTTGTGCAATGTTTAATGAGCGTTTATTCATCGTTGTTCGAGGTCAGGGAACGTTGCTGTATACTTCTTGTAAGAATTTTCGTATTCTTTGTATTTTTCTTGTGGCTTACTAGACCAGTTGTATTGCCACATTTTTTTTATAAGCGTTGTATATAGCTCTTCTGCTTGTGCTTTGTCTTGATTACTTATGGGTAGCGTTCGGATTGACTTTATTAACTGTGTTGCACCTGCTTCGACAATCTCCGGGTTCCACCATGGCCAGTTAGAAAGCCAATATGGGTGACAAGAAGAAAGACCTTTATCAAGATGCTTTTCAGCAGAACTGTACTTTAAATCAATGTCTTCAGTTGGTTTGTTTATAGATAGCAGATGGGTTGATGCAAGATCGGCTAGCTCCCAATATAGTTGTTGAAGTTCGTTATCACTGTCTTTCCATAGACTAAAAGGGTTATTGGGGGTTGGGCTATAAATCTCCCCAGACACCCAACTAGAATCAAGTATCTCTGTTTCCACCTTTGTAAACCCGTGTTGGTTGGAAACTTCTGAAAGCTGTTTTATTGCGATAGTGGGGTTTTTGTGAACATCGAACAGGAAGTTAAGTCTCTCGGTGTAATGATGGCCAAAGATTTCAACATCGCTAACCGAAACTATGGTGTTATGACTAGCGTGTTGACTTAGCCAGTCTGCAAATTTTTCGACGGATAATACCCTTGGGAAAGCTCTAAGAATGTTGGTAACATTCCTTGATGAGACAATTAGCTTATACGAGTCGATCTGGATAAATGGCTCTACGAGACTACTGTCTTTAATAGCATTACTATCGATGAGGATCTTAGCTCCTAAGCTACTTAATTTGCGAGTAACTTCTTGGTTGACAGCTAGCTCTGGTGGGTAAATGACATCTATTGGGCTTGTTTGCATAAAGTATTCAATAACACCGCGGTTGTATTCTAGTTGCCGTAAGTAAATTTCGCTTGTAGTGAAGGGGAGCAGTGGGTGATATAAGGGGGAATTGACAAATTCTAATTGTTGACTTTGCACGAGCTTTCTTGCCAACTTAAAAAACTCACTTTTTTCAATTCGGTCTAGCTGTAAAATTAAGGACCCGCTTATGTTAACAGTAAGCTTAAGGTCAGGATGGTCTAACAATCGTTTCATAAATGGGATATAACTAGACTCTGTTACTTGTTTTACAATTGAGTCTTTTTGTGTGGGCGGTTGGTAGAAATGTAGTACTGGCGACCAGTTGAGCATGTGTGTATTATAAACTAATCGTGGACTATAAGGAAAAGATAAAAGCCAACGCTAAGCAAAAACTTAAAGACGTTGTTAGATCTAAAAACCTTCAAATTGTTAAATTCTACGGCGATGAATATACCGAGCGCTTTGTACGGGCTCATGTTACAGATAAAAACGGAAAGGATTATTTCTTAAAAGTTCTTGTAGATAACCACGAACTTTTGTTAGCTCGTAGATTTCACGCTGAGGTTAATTTTTATGAGTATGCAAGCAAATGCTCGGTGTCCAAGCACTTAAATGAACTTGTTGCTTATGATATTAGTAATCAACCCTTCTGGTATATGCGTGAGCAACTACCTGGTGTCGCTGCGGGAGACTTTGCACGAGACTTTGGTTTTGGGGAGCACAGTTACAATGTGACTTTGACCAAAGAGCTGGTTTCTTTTTTAAGTAGCAAATGGCGCATGGGTGAAAAGAACAAAATGCGGGATTCATTACCTTTAGCTAGAGACAATCGCATCATAGAATATATGGAGTGGTGGTATGATAAAAACCGTTTTTATTTAGGAGATAACAGGGTTAATAAACTACTTAAATTTATTCGTGAGAATGCTGAAGCATATAAACTTTCTTACTGGGTGCTTAACCACAACGACTTATGGCCAAGCAATATAATCTTAGGAGATGAAAAAATGGTAATTATCGACTGGGAGACTGTAGGTTTTGGATTTCCTCTGTTTGATGTAGGGTTGCTTCTTGCCAATTCATGGGGTAATAGTGAATGGGCTAGCGGTCTATCGACCAGCATGCTAGACGCATTTGCAGATTTCACTTATGAAGTTATTGGAGTACGTAATCAATATTGGAATAAGGTCTATTTGCAGGTGGGGTACTTGTATTGGGCGATAACCCTTTTCATGCAGGCTGATATACACAGGGGGTGGCTTAAGCTACAAGGTTATGGTGAGCACCCAAAGTGGGATAAGCTAGTTGGTATGCTAAAAAAGCAAATTGATGTAATATTATCGCTATGAAGTTATATCTAGTTAGACACGGATATACAGGTAAGCCTGAAAAGTTGCAGGTAAAGCATGATGGGCTTAATGAAATCGGCGTGCAGCAAGCAGAGAGCGCGGCTAAGTTTTTAGCTAGTGATAGTAAAGTTGCACTGGTGATTTCAAGCCCATATCTTAGAGCATTTCAAACAGCAAGTACGATTGCAAAGCGCTTAAGCGTCCCCCTAGAACAGGACGATAGGTTGGTTGAGATCCCATTATGGTTAAGCCCTGGTGATTTACATGATGATAGTACCGAGGAATATAAGGAAGCTTTAAGTATTTTGTCTAATGCTCAAGTTGGAGTGGGTGTATTGTTTCAAGAGTTGCGAAATAGGTTTGAGTATGACGATTCGGTGGTTTTGGTTTGTCACGGCAATATAATTCGTGCAATCCTAGCGTACACACTGAAGATGAGTTTAGAATCGGTAGTTCGTCTTTTTATTGAGAACGGTTCAATAACTTTATTAAAAGACGAACTGGATCAAGATGGCAAGATTTATTACGGTTTGCGCTACCTAAATCGCGTCTAGCTACCAATCTGGATACTCAAATACTGACTCCTCTTTATTACTGGTGGCAGAGTCGTCTCCTTTACCGAGTAAAGCTAAAACTTGTTGTTTGGTGTAACGCCGATCACCTCTAGAGTTTATTCGGATGGATTGGATTTTGCCTTTTTTCTCCCAGCGTTTTAGCGTTAGTCTTGAAACGCGAAGTATTTCGGCGACTTCGCCAATGGTTAGTATTTCGGGGTACTCATCAAGCATATACAAAATGTATCATACGGTATCGTATGTGTAAAGACTGTGTCTAAGTTGTGCGTATCCCCATACGACAAATCCCCCAAAAGGGGGATTGTCATTATTTATGAAGTAAGCTTTATTACTGCAACTCTACGGTTGCACCAGCTTCTTCTAATGTAGCCTTCATTTCTTTAGCGTCATCTGCCTTTACATTTTCGGCAACTGTTGCTGGTAAAGAATCTGTAAGATCCTTAGCTTCCTTTAAGCCAAGATCTGGCT
This sequence comes from bacterium, assembly GCA_027002475.1. Classification (GTDB taxonomy): domain Bacteria; phylum Patescibacteriota; class 4484-211; order 4484-211; genus JALWZS01. The sequence continues at coordinate 99,358 of JALWZS010000030.1, forward strand.
TAATGCTACGGATTGCCTTAATCACATTTATTTTCTTGTCACCTGCGTTTGTAATGACAACATTGTATGCAGACTTTTCTTCGGCTTCAGCACTTTCTCCCGCTGCAGGAGCCGCCGCTACGGCTACTGGTGCAGCAGCAGATACGCCGAATTTATCTTCTAGCATTTTCACTAACTCTGAGACCTCAAGAACGTTGAGTTCTTCTATTTGCTTTACGATATCTTCGATTTTTGCCATTACTGCTCACCCCCTTTAGCTATTCTAATTTGATCTAGGGTATAAACTAAACTTCGATTTATTCCAGATAAAGTACGAACTAATCCTGAAACAGGGGCTTGGATTTGACCAAGTAGTTTGGCGATTAGCTTATCATAACTTGGTAATTTTGCTATCTCATCGATTTTTTGAGTAGGCAATAGTTCGTTATTGATGATACCTCCCTTAATAGAAACTTGTGGGTTAGCTTTAATAAATTCTGCTAACTTTTTAATTGGAGATATTATGTCTTCGTGTAAGTAAAGAACTGCAGTAGGGGATTTTAATACGTCAATACCATGTACGCTGTTTAAAATGTTGCTGCGCATGAGTGCTATACGAAGTAAGGTGTTTTTTACAATGTGGAAAGTCCCACCTAGCTCTTCAACTGCGTTGCGCAACTGTTCTATTTCTCTTGCTGAAGCTCCTTGGTAATCTACAAATACTAAACCTTCTATTTCCGCAAGGGACTCAGTTAATTTCTTGACTTGTTCAATGTTTTTCTTATTTGGCATTTTATCCTGCGTTGGCTTCTTGTTACAAAATTTAAGCTATGCACCAACGGTCTTTGGTATCCGAGTCGAATTATACAAGAATCCTTGATATTCGCAAGCATGCGACTTACTCGACAACCTCGATGCCCATGCTACGTGCTGTACCCTCAATTATTTTCATCGCTGCTTCAACACTTTTTGCGTTGAGGTCATCCTTTTTAAGCTCGGCGATTTCTTGTACTTGTGCTTTTGTTACCGTGCCAACCTTTTCTACCGGTACGGCGCCGCTGCCCTTTTCTGCACCAGCTGCTTTGAGTAATAAAGAGCTTGCTGGTGGGGTTTTTGTTACAAATGTAAAACTATTATCTTCGTATAGAGTTATTTCGACAGGAATAATCTGACCCTTTTTGTCTTGCGTTGCAGCATTGTATTGATTACAGAACTCCATAAGTGGAATACCGTGCTGACCTAATGCTGGACCAACTGGTGGTGCTGGACTCGCCGTCCCAGCAGGAAGGTTTAATTTTATGATTGTTTTTACTTGCTTTGCCATGGGTTTGGATTATAGTTTACCGACCTGTAAGAAATCAAGCTCAACTGGAGTCTCTCGGCCAAATATTGAAACTAGTACTTTTATTGTTCCCTTAGCCTTGTCGATTTCATCGACCGTTCCGACAAAGTCAGCAAACGGACCATCTGTAATCTTGACGCCTTCTCCAACCGTAAACTGTGTTTCAAACTGTGGAGCATCTTGTTTGGCAAAGTTCTTGATTGCTTCAACTTCTTTCTCTGATAAAGGAACGGCTTTATCTGCAGTTCCAACAAAAGCGGTTACGCCTGGAGTTCCTTTGACGACGCTGATAATTTGGTCATTAAGTACTGTCTTGATAAGGATGTATCCAGGGAACAAGCGTTCTGTTACTTCACGGCGCTTGCCATCTTTGACCTCGATTTTTTGTTGTGTAGGAATAAAAATCTCAAGGATCTGGTCCTCCATATTAAAAAATTTCAGCCTCTTTTCGAGGTTGATTTTAACTTTTTGTTCATGACCGCTGTATGTATGTACTACGTACCAGCGAGGTTCGTTTTGTTTATTTAATACGCTCATAATGTTTACTGTATAAATTCACCAAGTATTTTAGTAAGACCGTAGTCGATGATTCCAACGTAGGCCCCAACAATAATCGTAGTTATTATAACAACTATTGTCATCCTTATAGTTTCATCTTTACTTGGCCACGTGACCTTCTTAAGTTCGCTTCGAACTTCCTCAAAAAACTTGATGACGCCTTTCATTTCTGGTTGATTTTACCACGAGACTAAGTATAATGACAACGTGTACGTACTGTAAAAAGTAGCAGTTGGTTATATGTAAAAATAAATGCCCCAGTTTAAAAATACTTCGAATAAACCAGTCGATATACATCAATATAGAAGCCGATTGCAATCTCTTGTGAACAAAAAATCTAATGCATCTACACCTCAATCGGCGAGTACAAATCTTGTTTCACCAAAACCGACGGCTCCTAAAACTCCACCTAAAGCACGACTTGCTCAAGTTCATCACAAGGCACCTGCAACCAATGCGTCGTCACAAAAAGGCCCTAGCGGTGTAGCACAAAAGGTCCAACCTGGGCTAAAACCAAGGCGGTTACCACCTAAGCCAAGATCTACTATGAAGGTACCATTAACTAAACAAGTTGGTACAAACCCTGCTACGTCTTCGTTGACTAGCTCTAACAGCATTATAAAAAGAACACCTGCACCTATTAAAAATGTTAAGTCGGTTGTTACTAAAAGTAAGCCCGTTGCTCCAGTCAAAAAGAGTAAACCTGCTGTTGTGGCCCCTCAGGTTAAAGCTCCAGCTGAGCCTAAACAGACAAAGCCCGAGTTTACAAAACTTAATCCTAAATCTATCGAGTATTGGCATAAGGCGTGGAATTACTACGTCGATGGGGCAACTATAAAAGATCCTAATCGGGAAAAAATAATACTGCAGGTTTCGCTTCCTCAAGATAACGAGATAGAGATGGCAGCAGCGGAGCAAATGTATGCTTCTTTGGTTAGCCTTGGAAATAGACCTGGCAAGGTTTTTGAAATTATTGTGAGTTTATTCCCTAAACTCGAAATACTGTTTAAAAATCATGACGATGCTATCTCTTTTGAAATTGCTGCAACTGAAAAGTTGATAAGGTTTCAGATAGTAACTCCAGTTGAGTGGCGTGATTTTATTGAGCGTCAAGTGCACGGTGCGTACCCAGAAGCACATATTGAACCAATTCAGTATAAAGACTTTATCCCAGAAACTGGGAATATTCACTTTGCTCAATTACAGCTAAAAGGACGTGCCTTTTATCCGATACGACTACTTGAAGATTTTGAAACAGATCCATTAAGTAGTCTTACGTCTACCGTTAGTAAACTAATGGATGGTGAGCGTGCAATTGTTCAGTTTCTACTTCAACCAGCAGATGATTCGTGGCGTAAACGGGGGCAGAGGTTCGTACAATTAGCACAAGCGCCACCTAAGGGTGAAAACGAGCACAAGCCACAAATCCCACAATCTGTTATAGAAGGCGTCTCTAACAAAATATTAAAACCTGGTTTTAGGACTGTTATCAGGATAATGGTGGAGTCTCCGAATGACTTTAATGCTCAGCAAACTCTTAGAAATATTGTAGGTTCGTTTGATCAGTTCTCACAACCACACTTAGCGATATTTAAATCTAAAGGGGATAAAAAGCTAAAGGCAAAAACGGTAGAGGAATTTATAACCAGATCGTTTCCACGGTTTGGTAACTATCCAATATTAAACACACTTGAGCTAGCAACCTTATATCACTTCCCAAATAAAGAGATAAAAACCCCAAGGATTGATTGGTTGCGAGTCCGCAAAAGCGCTCCACCTACGAATATACCATCAGAAGGGCTGTATTTGGGTAAAAGTGAGTACAGAAACGAGGTCGTAAAAATTAGGATAAAAAGAGATGACAGGCGCCGCCACATGTATATCATTGGACAAACTGGTTCAGGTAAATCGCAGTTTTTGCAATTTATGGCAACGCAGGACATTATGAATGGTGATGGGTTAGCGTTTATTGACCCGCATGGAGATGTTGTCGAAAACCTACTGCAGGTAATTCCTAAAGAACGAGTAGAGGATGTAGTTTACTTTAATCCTGCAGACACAGAACGCCCGATGGGGCTTAATATTTTAGACGTAGAAGGCGAGCAAGCGCAGCACATGACCGTCAATTCGTTTATTGAACTTTTGTATAAGCTGTATGACCCAAATAGACAGGGAATGGTTGGACCACAGTTGGAGCGAGCAGTTCGTAACGTTATGTTAACAGCAATGGCAGAACCTGGAAATTCTATGGTTGAGGTTTTAAGGCTTTTAACAGACACGAAATATGCGGAGAAAAAGATACCATTAATTAAAGACCCTGTTGTTAAATCGTACTGGGTTGATCAGATTGCAAACACGAACGAGTTTCATAAGTCAGAAACCTTAGGTTACTTTGTAAGTAAATTCGATAGGTTTGTTACTGAAAAGCTAATGAGAAATATTATTGGTCAATCTAAATCTGCATTTGATTTTAGGGATATTATGGATAATAAAAAGATTCTTTTGATTAACCTTAGTAAGGGTAAGATTGGGGAAGCGAACAGTACCTTCTTAGGACTTCTTCTGGTTCCGCGGATACTAGCAGCGGCGATGGCTAGGGCTGATATGCCAGAGGAGGAGCGTAAAGACTTTTTCTTGTATGTTGATGAGTTTCAAAACTTTGCCACACCAGACTTTGCGGAGATCTTAGCAGAGGCAAGAAAGTATCGCTTGGCGCTCATTGTTGCTAACCAATACATTGCACAGATTCAAGAGGATATCAGAAATGCAGTCTTCGGAAACGTTGGTTCGATGTTTTGCTTTAGGGTTGGTGCAGATGATGGTGAGCATATGGAAAAGCAGTTCCAACCAGTGTTTACTCAAGCGGACTTAATTAACCAAGCGGTAGGTGAAAGCGTAGTTAGGCTCTTGATTGATGGACAACCATCTAGGCCATTTTCATTTAGAACCGATTGGCCGGCTATGCAAGCAGTAAAACGTAACCCGAAGATGGCAGAAGTTATTAAAGAAATTAGCCGTCTTAAATATGGGCGGGATAGAGCAATTGTTGAACGTGAGATTGCAACACGTGCAGGATTCGAATAAAAACCTCATACTTATAGTATACTTTTGGCATGTCATATGTAGTTAAACCGTTCAAGCACCTTTTAAAGGTAATCCTAGACGTCTATAAAAAGATGATAGTGAAAAAGCATATGGAGATTAACTTTTGGGTTTTGTATATGTTTATTCTTGGCTTTGTAGGTTCACGATTTGTAGTTAAGATCTTTCCAGAGGCTGCTTTGATTATAAATGGGATTCATGTTCACCATTTCGCTTATGGATTTATGCTACTTGCAGCGATAGGCTTTGCAGCGTTAAATGATGTTCACCGGAAGCATCCACGTTTTTTAGGCAGTGCATATGGTCTTTCTTTGGGTATTGCGTTCGACGAATTTGGAATGTGGATACTCCTTGACGATGATTATTGGGTGCGTCAATCATATGATGCAATTATGGTAATAGGTGCGTTTTTGGTGTCGGTTGTTTACTTCTCGGAGTTTTGGAGAATTTTATTCAAGAAATCTATTGATGTGTTAACCAAGGAAATTAAGTTTTCAAAAAAGAAGCATTGGTGGCAGGGGTAGAGGGATTCGAACCCCCACTAACGGTTTTGGAGACCGTTGTGCTAGCCGTTGACACTATACCCCTTAGATGAGACCCATTATAACTTAAGAAATCATTGGTGTATATCGTTGTTTGGAGATGTGGGTACTAACTTGTTATCGCTAACGTTGACTATTTGGTAATTGATTAACTTTTTAGGGTTAGCCTTTATGAAAAAGACCGGACTGGCGTTGCAATGCCGATATATATCGGAAGAAGCGTCTCCACTAGAAAAAGGCTAGTTGTTTTTTGGTATCTTTTTCTCGATGTGGGGAGTGTGTTTTTGGCACTGCGGGCAATACTTCATTAGGGGCTCTTCTTCGGTGAATTTGTATTCTGCTTTTACCTTTTTGCGAATGTGGTAGTTTTGGCTATTGCATACACTACAATGCAAAGCCATTGGCACTACTTTTTTCTTCTTTTTGCTTTTGCTTGCTTTAGCCATAACGTTAATTTAACTTTTGGATTATAGCATATGGTTGGGTAGCTTTCGCGTGAGCACTCTTGCGTCATCTAAATCGTACGTAGGGTAAAAGGTAGTCCTTGCTTCATCCTTCGCTAAAGCTTCGGACGACGAAAAAGCTACAGACTACACTCTCATACTTAACAAGTTCCGGTATTTTCTTTGCAGTCGTAAAAGGGAGTTCACCTTCGCCAAAGGCTACGGTGAACACCCCTACTTCGTCTAAACCGCACGCAGGGCAAGCCCTACGTAGCTTTAGCGAAGTAGGGTGGAGCCGTTGGGCGGATTCGAACCGCCGACCTCATCCTTACCATGGATGCGCTCTAACCAACTGAGCTACAACGGCGTGTAGATACAAACGTTAATTTATCACACAAATGTATTATTGAGAATGGGTAGCAAGACGTTTGATGTACGCGCCTGTTGTCAATTACCTTATTGTCATTGCGATACCGCTTGTAGCGGGAGAAGCAATCCCAAGTCACGAAAGATCGCCACGTCGCCTTGCTCCTCGCGATGACGAGTCGATTATCAAATAACTACTTCGCAGTTTATCGCAATGACGAATCGATTGTCACGTCGCTTTGGCTTCTCGCAATGGACGCATGCAAGGTATGCTTACAGGCGAAACTACGTTGCTGTACGATATCACTCTACGTTATTGTGAGGAGAAAACTAGAGATTTGCGACGTGGTAATCTATCTTGTTATCGCGTAGCTTTCGACTTCTTCTTTTAAGCTCTTAGCTTTTTCGTTTTGCTTGAAGTAATCTTGTACCGGTGCGAGGTATGAGTTTATGTAATCTGTTAATGCTAACTTTAAGTCGAGTGGGTGAACTCCTTTTTGTGCAAATAGTTCTTCAAGTTCTTTGTAATTTTCAAACTCTAGGCTTCCGCCGTGTTCTGGCTTACGGTTAATAACGACCTTTTCTTCTTTTGCAAAGACCAAATACTTAAAGTACTCAAGGATTGGGTTTTCTTCGATAATTCCTTCTGGGCACCATGCGTTTTTTATTTTCTTTGCTACATCATCTGGGGTATCTGTCATAAAGATTGCACTATTTGGGTTTGATTTGCTCATCTTAAGCCGAATTGCTCGATCTGTACTCGTCTCACCGTCCGTTTTGTCCGTTGGTGGGAGTAGTCCAAGCAACATGTGGTGGCTAATGACAATAGGCTTTGCAAAACCTAATTTGGGTGCAACCTCTCTTGCGAGCATATTGACCTTTCGTTGATCCATGCCAAGCTGTGCGACATTAGCTTTTAGCATGAATACGTCGGTTGCTTGCATTAGGGGATAGAGGATTTGGGAAGCTGTTAGAGTATCCGATTCTTTCCTGCCCATAATCTCAACCGTTCGAATAACTCGTGGTAAATTCGTCTCGACCGCAATTCGCATCACTAAATCCCAATATCCTTCTTGTTTAACTAAATCGCTTGCCCATACAAATTCGATGTTTTCTGTGCTCATGCCAGATGCTTTCCAAATCTCGATAAAATACTGTCCAACCTTTTTGATTTTTTCTAAATCGCCGCCGATTTTGTGGTTTGCCCATGCGTGCCAGTCTGCTACAAGTACTTTGAATTTAAATCCTGCCTTAATCATTTTATTAATATTGATTGTTCGAAGAATGCCTTGAGGAAGATGAATTCTGCCGCTTGGTTCAAAACCATCGTATGCAATTAGCTCTTTACCTGACTTTAATAGCTTGAGCAACTCTTCTTCAGTAACAATTTCCTCTCCGACTTGTTTAACAAGGTCTAGTCTTTCCTTTATTGATAGTCCCTTAACCATTGATTTATTATACACTGGCAAGTAGTGTAGAGGGTGTGAGATGTTGTGTACTTATTGTTTAAATGTTTGATGTTGTGTTGCTTCTTGTGGGAGTTTATAGTATCTTAATAAAGACGCTCTTATAAAGAGAGGTGGAGGGACCGGCCCGATGAAGCCTCGGCAGCCTGCAAAAGCAAGGTGCCAATTCCGGCAAGGTGAAGACCTTGAAAGATGAGAGGGATAAAGAGAATACTCCAAGCCCTTTCAGAGGGCTTTTTTATTAGCCCTCAAATGATTAGTAAAGGAAAACAAAAATGTTATTTACGTCAGAATCAGTTACACAGGGGCATCCAGACAAGGTCTGCGATCAAATCAGTGATGCAGTTTTAGATGCTTGTTTGGCGCAAGATCCTAACTCTAGGGTAGCGTGTGAGGTTGCGACCAAAACAGGGTTTGTCATTTTAATGGGTGAGATTACAACTAATGCTCGAGTTGATTTTGAGGAAATTGCTAGAAATGTCCTTTTAGACATTGGCTATGACAGTAGTGAAGCGGGTTTGGATGGTAATACCTGTGGAGTTTTAACATCAATTAGCAAACAATCTCCAGATATCGCACGAGGTGTAAATTCGGCCAAAGATGAGAGAGAAACTTTAGGTGCAGGAGATCAAGGTTTGATGTTTGGCTATGCTTGCAACGAAACAGAAAACTTAATGCCACTTCCCATCGAGCTTGCTCATAAGCTAGTAAAAGGTTTAGCCAACGCAAGAAAATCAGGTGAACTTCCATGGCTTAGACCAGATGGCAAAAGTCAGGTAACTGTTGAATATGATGACAACGGGCGACCAAAACGAATTGACACGGTCCTAATTAGCACTCAGCACTCGCCAGATGTCAGTCAACAAGAGATTCGTGAAGCTTTGATTGATAAGGTAATTATGCCGCAATTGCCAAAAGACTTAGTTGATGAGAGTTTAAAGATTTTGGTTAATCCAACTGGGCGTTTTGTGATTGGTGGTCCTGCTGGAGATGCTGGGCTTACTGGTAGAAAGATTATGGTTGATACTTATGGGGGGATGGCAAGGCATGGTGGGGGAGCATTTTCCGGGAAAGATGCAACTAAAGTTGACCGGTCTGCGGCGTATGCTCTTCGCAAGGTCGCTAAAACAGTTGTTTCTAAAGGAATGGCAGATAGGTGTGAGGTGCAAGCCGCTTATGCAATCGGTGTAGCAAAACCTGTTAGTTTGTTTGTTGAAACTTTTGGTACAGGGAAGGTAAGTGATAAAGAGATTTTAGAGTTTATCAAAAAAGAGTTTGACTTAAGACCGGGAGCGATTATTCAAGATTTAGGTCTTAGAAAGCCTATTTTTAGGCCCCTAGCTACATACGGTCACTTCGGAAGAGAGGACTTGGGGGTGGAGTGGGAGAAGGTCGTAGAGTGTGAATCAACTGTGAGGGCGACAAATGTTGTTTGATTAGTTCTTTATTCTCTACTTCAGTACTGCGAAACAGTGTATTTCTACTTGTAAGTTCAGCTAGCTTTAGTTACAACTTGCTTTATCAAAAACATTACGTAGTCAATATCTAGCTCTGTGTTGAGTTGATACTCTGTTTCACCACTTGTCCATCTACTCATACTTGATACATCTCTAAGTTTCTTCTCGGGGTCCTTAAAGTGTTTAACATGCATTGGTAAAGAAATCTTTAGACCCTGTTTCTGGGGTACTATCTCTAATATCCGATCGTTGTTATTGTATACTTTAATGTATTTCTTAGTGGCTGAGATATTGGGTTCAAACAGATTTTGTATTCTTTGTGCAAGGATCTCGTATAGTTCCTTGCTATGTGTCCAATCATTTTTAAACAAATCAGTTATTGTATAGGTTTTAACTTCTTTTGCGACAGATTTAACTATTCTGCTTTTTGTTACTGTCTGAATTGACTCACTAGAGTCGACAGCCTTAATTTGATAAAAATCGATTGTGTTGTTTTCATACATTTTTGCCTCCCATAGTTCGATAGGTAAATCTTTGAAATTGATTGCTGCTGTTTGGTGATGAGTGAATGAGTCAGCGATGAAAATAACTTTGGATTGAGTCCAGTCTACATCACCTCGCGTAAGGTTTTTCTTATTATGCTCATTGTATTCAAGAATGAAATCAGCCTTGTTGTTAAGCATTAAAGCGAGGTAGGCGTATCCTTGGTCGATGACGCTAAAACTACGTTCCTTTTTGTATTCAATTATAACGAAGGAATTTGTCTCTGAATCAAATGCGAGAGTGTCGATACGTAAATTGTGCAGTTGGAATTCATGGGCTACAAATTCCAGATTAAAAACGCTTTTAAGATTTTTCTCAACTAAAGTTTGAATATTTTTCTCGAGGTTAATTTTCTTCTTGGGGATGGGAGTGAGAGTTGTATGTTTTATACTAAACAAAGGCATTTACTTATATTTTACCATTATTCTAAGTTGTAAAACGTTGTTATTGTTTTTGGTTGTTGGAGGGAGAAAAGTGGTCCGGGGGGTAGGATTCGAACCTACGTAGGGATTAGTCCCGCGGGGTTTACAGCCCCGAGCAATTGACCACTATGCGACCCCCGGTAGTTTAACGTATAGATTATAAGCAAAGAATGCTAATTTATAAACTAGCAACTTCAAATTATAGCATTATGAGAGATGGGGAGCGCTTCGATTTAGAACAAAAGTGCTTTTAAAGTAAATGTTTATTTCTAAAAGCAATCCCAGAGCCTGTTTTAAGATAGGTCTCAAACTTTCGTGCTGTAGACTCTTTCTCGAATGCTAAGTACGCAACAAGATGCACTGGTAAGAATCGCTTGGTTGAAACAACATTTCCTCTTTTGTGTTCAGACAATCTCTGTCGCAAGTTAGAGCTAAAGCCTGTGTAATATTGCCCATTAGCTAGTTGTAAGATGTAAACGTAATACATCGTTAGAACGCGTACTGTTAACTATAATAGCTTAGAAGCTATAGGTAGGCAATACTCTCATACTTCGCTATGTAAACTTCGTACAGTATGCTTATTCAACAAGTTTCTTGTGGGGGGAGCTCACCTTCGCCTCCTCCTTCGCTAATGCTACGGAGGACAAGAGAAGGCTACGGTGAACACTCCTACTTCGTTTAAATCGTACATAGAGCAAGCCCTACGTAGCTTTAGCGAAGTAGGGTGGAGCCGCCTCGGAGATTCGAACTCCGGACCTACGGTTTACAAAACCGTCGCTCTGACCAACTGAGCTAAGGCGGCCTAATTAAGTTATCTGTAGATAACTTAATTTTAGGAGAAAATGCATATACATTTTCTCCAGTGAAACCGATTAGGTTTCGTGCGTATTGTATCAAAAAAGGCTCCTAGGGAAAATCTCAAAAGCTTAAGACCTTGCCTAGGAGCCTTATTCATAAGAATAAAGCCATCCCGCTTAGACGCAGTAGCCTTGTTAGGCAGGGAACGTATTCTGCTTTAAAAAGCAAAAGTTCGTGATCGCACACTAGCCCCACGGGGTTAATGTATATTGACCACAGTTTCTTAAAGAGTGTCAAGCAAAATTAAACGCCCCTTTTCTACGTACAAAGCAGGATTTTAAGGTTCGTTGCGCTTTGCGCATGACCAATTATTTTATATACCCTATATAGGCAAGTTGTCAATATAGAGGGAGGTCTATATGTTAGGGGTTAGAGAGTTATAGGGTTGGAGGGTTACAGAGTTAGAGAGTTGGAGAGTTAAAGAGTTAGAGGGGTGAAGAGTTGAAGAGTGGGAGAGTTCAAGAGCTAGAGAGTTGTAGAGTTGGAGGGTTTAAGGGGTGGTTAGGTAGCCTGATGCGAATTGTTTCCATGAAATAGGAGACTTGCCTTCTAGCTGTAGCTTATTGATCTGCAGTGTATCGTTTAATAACTGTGAGTTTAGTAGCAAGACTCTTTTTTCTTGCCATTTTGACGGGACATTTTGGTTTGGGCTAAAGTACTTTACTAGCTCGGATAGATACGCCCAAGCAATAGGCTTAGGATAAAAGGCTCTGATTTTCCTGTCTATGACCTTAATATCTTCACTAAAGTCTATGTGCGCGTCGTCTTTTTTTATACTTTTTGTGTAGGAAGCTTCACCTACTTGCTCTTTTTCTATCAAATTATCGTTTGCAAGTTCGTCTAGTGCTTCAAGAAACATAGTTATCCCAAGTGGGAAGGCTTTTTGTGCTAAATTATAGGTTGTGTCGGTTAGCGCTATACTGAAAGATACTTGTTTTATGATTGGACCAGTATCGAACTTTTCGTTAATTTTCATCAAAGTAACTCCGGTTTCGGTTAGACCGTCAAGTATGGCTTGTTGCATAGGGCTAACTCCACGGTATTTTGGAAGGAGTGATGGGTGTATGTTAAAGGTCCCGTGTCTTGGCGCTTCATACACAGATTTTGGTATTAGGTAGCCAAATGATGCAACTAGACCGACGTCAGGATTTAAGGACTTTAGGTATTCTTCTTGTTCAAGTAGTTCCTGTTTAGACGAGATGTTAATCGTGGTTAGTTCATTTTCCATAGCAATTTCAAAAGGTGAAGTATATGCAAATGGCATACTTGCTTTAGACTTGTTTGTTATAACCGCTGCGATTTCATGCTTGTCACCCAGTTGCTTGATTAGGCTGTGCATAGCCAAACTTGAATAGTAGTCTGTTCCGAAAAATACAATTTTCATTTTAGCTTTGCGGTATCTGAACTTTATTAAGCAGAGAGATTTGTTCTAACGATATTCCACATCCGCGTGCAACTGTGGTTAATGGGTCTTTGTCTATAAATACCGGCATTTGAGTTTCGTTGGCAATTCTTTTATCAAGCCGTCTAATTAAAGCTCCGCCACCAGTTAGAACTATTCCTTGAGAGTAAAGGTCGGATATTATTTCTGGAGGGGTTTCTTCAACCGTGTCTTTAATGTTGTCGACAATAAGTGAAATTGCAGGGTTTAATGCTTCATAAAGATCGTTTTCTGATATAGTTATCTCGCGCGGTAAGCCCGTTCTTAAGTCGCGACCTCTGATCGTTGCGGTTTCTGGCTCGCTTTCGGTATTAGGCAGTGCAGAGCCAATTTGTATCTTAACCTTTTCGGCTGTTCGCTCTCCAATTATTAAGTTGTGACGTTGCTTAACCCAATCAACAATGGCCTTGTCCATCTCGTCACCTGCAACACGAATTGATCTGCTAACAACTATTCCGCCAAGACTAATAACTGCCATCTCTGATGTGCCACCACCAATATCTACAACCATACTTCCAGATGCTTCTTCAACTGGAAGCCCTGCGCCAATCGCTGCTGCCATTGGTTCTTCAATTAAATAAACTTTTCTTGCGCCGCTTCTTCTTGCTGCGTCAATGACTGCTTTTCTCTCAACCTCGGTTATCCCAGAAGGGATTCCAACAGTCATTCTAGGGCGTGGAATTTTATAGCTAAACGGTTTTCTGGTTTTGTGTACCTTTTTAATAAAATAAGAGAGCATTGCTTCTGTTGCATCAAAGTCAGAAATGACACCGTCTCTTAGGGGACGAAGAGCAATAATGTTTGCTGGAGTTTTACCAATCATCTTTTGCGCATCCGTTCCGACTGATAAAACGTCTTTGGTTTTTTTATGTATTGCTACAGTTGAGGGCTCGCGTATTACAATGCCTTTTCCTAGTACAAAAACTAACGTGTTGGCGGTCCCTAAATCTATACCAATATCATGTGTGAAATATTGCCAAATGTTGTCGATTAAAGAATTGTTACTGCTCATGAATATCAAAATGATTATACAGCACTATCTTTATCTATTTTTATTTTGGGATGACTATATAATGATGGTGCATGCTCAGAAGATACATAATTTTACTATTTATCAGCTTAGTCCTTATAACCTCTGATAGAGTGATTGGGTTTGGCTCTGTAAAGACTGTACTACAGGTGCCATTAATGCCAATTAGCTATGGTTTATATAGCGTAGGCTACACTGTTGATGGTTTGGTTAAGTTTATCGTCAGTCTCCCTAGTGTTTATCAAGAGAACTTAAAGATGCAGGACAAAATTAAAAGTTTAGAGGAATCTCTAGTGCGTTATGACGACTTGGTAGAGGAAAATAAAGCCTTAAGGCAGCAGCTAAATATTGCTGGAGAACGCAGCGGTCAAAAAGTGATGGCAAGTGTGGTTGGCATTGATGATAGTAACGGGGCAATTTTTATACTTATAAACAAAGGAGCTCGTGACGGGTTGAAAGAAGATATGATTGTTGTTCTTGGCAAGTCTCTTGTTGGGCGAATTACTAAAGTTAATAGAGTTAGTTCTTACGTTTTGCCAATCATCTCAACACAAAGCAAGGTTCCGGTTAAGGTGTTAACTGGTGGCGATGATGTTGTTAAAGGACTTTTGGTTGGTGAACTAAATAAAAACATTGTGTTAACAGAAGTACTCCAAAAAGACGAAATTCATACTGGGGATTTAATTGTTGTGAGCGGTGAAGGCGGTATCTATCCTACAGGATTGTTGGTCGGCAGGGTCGGAGAGATTACTTCTAAGGATAATGAGCTTTTTAAAAAGGCTACAGTAGAACCCGTATGGGTGCTAGAAGACCTAAGGACAGTCTTTATTGATATTAAATGATATGAAGCAATACATTTTACTATTACTATTAATTCTTATTAGTGTAGCTCAAGTGGCATGGGGTAGCTTTATGGTTGTGTTTGGCATAGTTGTGCCGATACTGCCAATTTATGTTTGGTGGATTTACCTTGTTCATAAGCCCAATATGGCAATGTGGTTTGCGTTTATTGGCGGTTTGGTTGTGGATCTGCTGTCGGCTTCGAGTTTAGGGTTTCACGCGTTTGTACTCCTTCTAGCGTTAGGTGTTGTAATTCTTTTTAATAGCAGGATTGCGAAAGACAGTTTTATCGCAAACGTGATTACACTCCTTATAATCGTTGCAATTTATATAGCAGTTCCTTTTTACTTAGGCTAACTATAAATTATGAAAAGTCGTTTATTTTATACGGATAACATTAGGCAAGTAGAGCATAAACAGTATGGTAGCGATAAACATGTTGGGCTTGATAGATTTAGTCGCTGGCAAGAAGGAATATCGGGTCTAAAAGCTGCATTTGATAGTGACAAGTTTGATAGTAGTTGGAGGTTTGCGGTATTTGGGATTGTTTTGCTTGTTGGCATATTAATCCTTGTTGGTCGGTTGTTTACGCTCCAGATTGTTAGAGGTAGAGAGTACTTTACTAAGTCGGAGCGTAATCGAGTCTTAGTAAAAATGCTTACCCCAGATCGTGGCGTGATTTACGATCGTAACGGTGTGATTTTGGCAAGAAACGCACCAGCATTTTCTGTTGGAGTGGTTTACTCTAAGCTGCTTGAGGGTGATATTGAAGATACGAAAAAAATGCTTAAAGACACTTTGGATATAAGCGATGAAGAGTTGGAGGCTTCTCTTAGTTATGCAAGTGCGCGACCAAATACAGAAACCATAATCAAGAAATACATAACCTATGACCAGCAGCTGGTTCTAAAGGTAAAATCATTTGAATATCCAGGTGTATTTGTTGTTGAAGATAAGGCAAGACAGTACCCATTGGGTAAATACTTTTCTGCAATATTGGGGTATACAGGTGAGATTAGTCCAGAGGAGCTTTCTGAAAAAGATCCTCAAAAATACACTCTAAAAAGTTACACAGGTAAGGACGGTATTGAGCAACAATACGAAAACTACCTCTCAGGCGTTCTTGGGCAAGAGGTGATAGAGATTGAAGCAAACGGAAAAGCCATCAGTAAGTCGGTACTAAAAGCCCCAGTTGCAGGACAAGATATAACCTTAACAATTGACGCCAATGTTCAAGAGTTTATTGGTCAGTTACTGGAAAAATCAATAAAAGAATACGATGCTACTGGCGGAAGCATGATAATAATGTCGCCAAGCACAGGTGAAGTGCTTGCAATGGTTTCCTTACCAACATATGACAACAACGTCTTTGTTACCAAAGACGCTGATAGCGTAGTGAAGGTTTTAACTGATCCCCGTGGTCTTTTGCTTAATAGGTCAATTGGTGGATTATATGCGCCTGGTTCTATAGTAAAAATGGCAATAGGGGCGGAGGCTCTTCAGGAAGGTTTAATAACGGCTGATACGAAAATATCAGGGAAACCACAAGTAATAAGAGTTGGTGCATGGGAGTTCCCGGACTGGACGTATTCATGGGGTAGGGCACCGTATGGTTTAATGACTGTTTCAGATGCAATCTCTGTAAGTTCAGATACCTTCTTTTATAAACTTGGTGGAGGATATCCACCTCAGTGTGGTGAAGGAAGTGTGCCTTGTGATGTTAAAGGACTTGGGGTTAATGGTGTAGTTAAAGCTCTTCAGGAGTTTGGTTTTGGCTTCCAAACAGGCATAGATTTGCCTGGAGAAGCAAGTGGTTTGGTACCTAATCCTGCGTGGAAACTTGAAACTAGAAAAGAGGAATGGTTCTTAGGGAATACATACCACCTTAGTATCGGGCAAGGTGATTTATTAGCAACTCCAATTCAAGCAATAAATTTGAGTAATACTATTGCTACAGATTCAAAAACTATTCGTCCACATTTGATAAAAGATAAAGCTATCGTAAAAAGGGAAGGGTACAATAAAGGCGTAGATAAGCCCGTTTACCTTGAAAACCTGCATG
The DNA here is from genome assembly GCA_027002475.1 of bacterium. Lineage (GTDB taxonomy): Bacteria > Patescibacteriota > 4484-211 > 4484-211 > JALWZS01. The sequence continues at coordinate 115,809 of JALWZS010000030.1, forward strand.
CTGTTCGTGAAGGTATGGTTAAAGCTACGTCCGTTGGGATTGTGTATCCCCTTAGAAACGTAGCCGTTAAAGTCGCTGCAAAGACAGGAACCGCAGAGTTTGGAAGTCTTAATGCAAAGGGAGAGTACGATACTCACGCTTGGGTTACTGGTTTTGCGCCAGTAGAAAATCCACAGGTTAGTTTTGTTGTGATGTTGGAATCTGGCGGTAAATCTTCGAATGCTGCTAGGGTGGCTGCAGAGTTTATTAATTGGTATTTTGACTCTTACTTAAAGGAACAGTAAAATACTTTTTAGGTACGCATCCGATGAAAACTAAGCAGTCCGTAGATAACTTATTTAAACTATTAACCCTACACAATGTTAAAGGGCTTGGTGACAGGACATTATTTAAGCTTTTTGAAACTACAAGTAATCTAGATTCTTTACTAGAAAAAGTTGAGAGTGGGGATTTGGGGATTGGCGGGAAAAAGCTAGAACTGATACTGCCCAGTAGAAGCGAAATCTTGAAGATGATTGGTGTAATTGATCGGTTAAACGTGAAAGTCATTCCGTCTTTTTCTAAAGATTACCCTTCACAGTTGAAGCATTTGTATGATCCGCCGCCAGTTCTTTATGTGAGAGGGGCGTTTAATTTTAGTTTTGAGACGTCGCTTTCTGTTGTAGGCACACGTGCATACTCAAGCTATGGAAACAGTGTTCTTAAAACACTATTGCCTGATGTGATTAGCTCTGGTATTACCGTCATTTCTGGAATGGCAATGGGTATTGACGCATTAGCGCATTGGATTGCATTAGAGACTGAAGGTTTTACTGTTGCTGTTATGGGAAGTGGCATAGACATAGTTGCCCCAAGACAAAACGCCCAACTTTACGAAGAGATTGTAGATAAAGGTTGTGTAATTTCGGAGTTCCCAATTGGGACTGAACCTACACGCTATACTTTCCCACAACGTAATAGAATAGTCGCAGCACTTGCTAAAAGCGTTTTAATTGTTGAGGCTCCTGCAAAATCGGGTGCGCTAATTACTGCAGAATATGCTGCCGACATAGGAAGGGACATCTTAGCGGTTCCAGGGAGTATTTTAAGTAGTTCGTCGCAAGGCACTAACAAGCTAATTGCTTCTGGAGCAAGGCCTGTACTAAGTGTAGACGACTTGTTGGATTCGTTTGGATTGGTCCGTGGGCAATTAAATGTTTTAAGCGAGAATTATGAAGAGTTGGGGAGTATGGAAAAGACGATTTTAGAACATATAGGTAGTGCGACTGTTAGTATAGATGACATTGTTCAATCGCTTAAGGATCATGGTTATGATGAAATAATAAATGCTATTTCGACTTTAGAAATTGCTGGAGTGTTAACCAGAGTATCTGGAGATGTGTTGATGGTCTCTCGCTAAAAGAAGCGTCCAACATCATAGATACTAATAATTACAATTAGTACCATTAAGATAATAAAACCAGCAACATGTATCCAACCTTCGTATTTTGGCAAAACCTTTTTACCTGTGATACCTTCAATAACAACAAATACTAGTCGTCCACCATCTAATGCGGGGAAGGGGAGTATGTTAACAATTGCAAGGTTAATAGAAATTAATGCAAGAAGTTGGAGATAAGGGAATATCCCCTCACGTGCAGCATCACTGGTGATTTTTGCTACGCCTATTGGTCCAGCAATATCAGTTGGTACGTGTCCTTGCGTAAGTTGTTTTAGCATGTCGCCAAAGCCAATTAGAATTGCTTTGGCAAGTTCATAGGATGTAACTATGCTTTCGCCTGGAATTTGCCACCATTTGAGTTTAACGTAGTCAACGGTATATGTTGTTTGAATCTCAATCCCAATAGAACCTTGTCCCTCTGGGGGATTCGCGCGTGCAAGTACTGTTTTTTCTTCACGAGTTTTGTCGTCATTTAGGTCTTTTTGTATTAACAAATCGATTTTTTCTCCTTTATGCTCATCTATAAAGTTAATAAAATCGTCTTGCTCTTTCATGTAGTTAAACTCTTTTTGCTGTGGTGTTTTAAATGCAATAATGTACGTGTCTGGTTCTAACTTAGCCTCTTGAGCAGGCGAGTTGGGTGCTACATCATTGATTTTGACTATGAAGTTAACGTCAGGTTTGCCAAGTCCAATAAAGACAATTGCAATTACAACAACTGCGAGCAAGTAATTCATAATGATTCCTGCGGTTAAAACGAAACTTCTGACTAAAGGAGATTTGTAACTAAATGCCCTTTTCTTTTCTTCTTCAGATAATTCTTCTTCCAGTTCGTTCTCACCAAGTAAACGGACAAAGCCGCCAATTGGGAGTATGCGAATGGTGTATTCAGTTTCGCCATCGTTAAAAAGGGTAATCAGCTTTGGTCCCATGCCAATGGCAAATTCATCTACTCTAATGCCAGACCATTTAGCAGCAATAAAATGTCCAAATTCATGGACAAATACAAGAATGGATAATGTGATTATTAGTACGATTACAGTAAACATATTTTCTGCCAGATGCCATTATACGTGGGAGACCTTTTGGAAGCAAAGGTTAAACTGACATAATTGCAGCAACCTTTTTTTCTTTTAGCTCGTTAATCTTTTTATTGTACTCATCGACTAAGTCTTGAACCTCTTGGCGTGCGCTGTCTCGTTCGTCTTCTGAAATTTTTCCATCCTCTTCTAATCCATCGATTGCCTTCATCTTTTCTTGGCGGATGTTTCTTATAGCAATTCGTGCTTCTTCTGCTAGTTGCCCAACTGTTTTTGCGTATTGTTGCCGCCTTTCTTCAGAGAGCGCTGGCATGGTTATACGAATGTTCGTTCCGTCAACTGCTGGAGATACGCCAAGATTAGACTGAGATATAGCAGATTCTATTGCATCAACAATGCTTTGATCCCAAGGTTGAATAAGGATAACGTTAGGTTCGGGAGAAGAAATAGCAGCGACCTCTTTTAATGGATATGTTCCTTCGTAGGCACTTACTTCGATATCTTCGACTAGACTCGGTGAGGCTTGGGAAGAACGGATGACTGCTAGTTCACCTTGCAGATGCTCCATTGTCGCTTCAAACTTTCGTTTTGCGTCATTAATTATCTCATTAACCATACCTTAATTTTACACAACTTGAGTTTATACGCAACGTGTGGGGCGTACAAAAAAGGCGGCTGGTGCCGCCTTAATGTTAAATGCTTTTGGCATTTTGCTACCTCCTTCATAAATAGTACACAACTAGGGAGTATATATTTCAAGCAGTTTTAGCCTTTTGGGGCAACGTAATACGATAAGGCGGATTTTAGAGTATGTTGCACAGCGATTATTAGGTTTTATAAAAATTTGATCGCTTTGTAACAAAGGTCCTAATCCGTGTTATACCTCGCATAGCACCTTGTAATTTGAATAAGGTGCGGTTCCAATCCTTTTTCTCTCATACCGTAGGAGGTATAAAAATGTTTGGTAAAAGGTTCTTCGTTTTCGTTGCTGTAGTATTCGCGTTATTCTCAATACCTTTGATTGCTTCGGCTGCCGTTGGACCAATTCGTGTTAACAACGACGTGGGATATGCGCATAACTACCCCGCGGCTGTCGTCTTAAAAAACGGCACTATCGTTGTTACCTACCAAATCCAGGATGATAATACAAATGGTCAAGTGATGGTTGCCCGCTCTGTTGATGGAGGAATCCATTGGATTGACCATCGCTTGATCAGCCAGAGTAATACATACCAAACAGCCCCAAAGATGGCTACAGACGGGCAGAACATTTGGGTTGTTCTCTCGGAAAAAGACTTGAGTGTTCCCATCGGCGTCATCGACAATGATATCGTGTTATACACATCACATGATGCCGGTCTCACTTGGTCCCGTAAGGAGCTCAACGAGGCTGACCCTTCTGGTAATGATTCGAGTCCTGTCATCGATTACAATCGTGGACAGTTGTATGTAGTGTGGTATGACAAAGCAAGTACGACTGATCCAGGGCGGATGGTAGCTCGTCACTCCTGCGATTTAGGGAAAACTTGGGATCAGCAGGTTACTGTTACCGATTATACTGCTATACCGAGTGATATCCTTGCCTATCGTGACTGGTTGTTGTTAGCTTTTACGTCGACTCAGCGGCGTCCTTGGTACGCTGATGTCTACGTGACCTCGTCCAAGAACTTCGGTGGGACATGGTCTACGCCGGAGCTTATCTCTGGAGCTTTACCGGATTGGTATCGAGCACGTCATCCTCAATTTTTTGAAGATAGTGGAAGTCTGCGTCTTGTATGGTGGGATGACATGTATGGTCATTTTAAAGGAATTCAGTCGATTTATGAATCGGGTGGTAGCTGGGGAGACGCAGAAGTTGTGCCGGCTCTTGATTGGATGCATCAAGCTCACGCCGTTAACTACGCGGGGAAGGGATTCCTTGCGTGGCGGAATCAATACGGCGAGGCTTTAGTTATGTCCACCATCATGCGAGGTGAGTGGGTAGAGGTCTACCGCCTTGAGTCTCCTGAAGGTTTAGGTGTCAACAATCCATTCTTGCTTGGGCAAGGACGGTTTGGACTTCGGGCATTTTGGGCATGGTCTAAAACCAATGGGTATGGAGACGTGGTGACGCTGCGTGTAAAACAGCCGCCACGGGTTTTTCTACCGCGCGTCATGTCTAAGTAAATCAACTAAGGTGGGGGAGTACATATTCTCCCACCTGTTGGTGTTGTTTAGTGGTAACTGCTAATAAAGTTCAGGGTAACACTCTAATACCTTGTAGGGGGACATGACTAGAAAATCCTTTTTGCTTAAGCTCCGAGTTCGTAGCGTTTAAATCGGCGCAGGGTTATATTTTCACCCGTTTTACCAATTAACTCTTTGATTAAATCTTCAACAGTTTTAGAGGTGTCTCTAATATATGCTTGCTTAAGCAAATCGTCTAAAGTTTCTGGAGCCATTGATGCAATTTGTAATGCTAGCTCGTGCGCTAAGTTTTTAAATTCATCTGTCTGGGCGACAAAACTTGTTTCGCAGTTAAGCTCAAGCAGTACTCCGACGTGCCCATTGCCGTGAATGTACGAATAAATAATTCCTTCTTTAGTCTCACGGTCTGCCCTTTTCTCAGCCTTAGCTAAGCCTTTGTCCATGATTATCTTCTTTGCTGCTTCGTAGTCGCCATTACTTTCAGCAAGAGCTTTTTTAGCATCCATTACGCCAGCACCTGTTTCTTTCCGTAGTTTTTTTATCGTTTCTATATCCATATCGTTATTTTAACGCATTAACTAAAGTTGTGAGTAGTATCTCAATGCTCTTTAGTGCATCATCGTTACCAGGAATAGGGTAGGTTACTTCTTGGGGGTTTGTGTTTGTGTCTACAATTGCAACGACCGGCGTGTCGGTGATATTTGCTTCGTGCACTGCAGATTTTTCTCTACGTGGATCAACAACGATTAGTGTATCTGGTTTTTGGGTGATTCCTTTTAATCCACCAAAGAGTTTGCTCGAGCGTTCAATTTCTTTTAGGTTAATGTACTTTTGCTTTGTGGTTAGAGAATCGACGTACTCCTTGTCTTCCATCTGTTTGATTAACTCTTCATAGCGAACAATTGCTTCGTGGATGTTGTCGAAGTTGGTAATCAATCCTCCAGGCCAACGTTCGGTAACATAAAACAGCCCTGCTTCTTGTGCAAGGGATTTAACTACTGGAGCAGCTTGTCTTTTTGTTCCAACTATAACGATAGTTGCATTCTCTTTTTTTCTTTTAGATAAGTATTCAGTTGCTTCTTTTAATGCGTTTAAGGTTTTTTCTAAGTCGATAATATGGACACCATCTAGAACTCCATAAATGTATTCTTGCATTTTAGGATTCCATTGTCTTGTCCTATGCCCAAAATGTACGCCAGCTTGAGCTAGATCTTCTAATGTTGGCAGGGTTGTTCCCTTAGTTGTTGCCATATCGCAACGATTATAACACACGTATATTTTCTAATCAGGTGGTTGTAGTAAGGATTAAAAGTTTAGGCTATTTAGGTTTGCTAAGCAAAAACATGCAGCTTTTATGCCGTAGCGAGTTAGAAGGGCGCTAATGAAAGTATGGCCGGCTAACAACTGAGGTCGTGCGAACAAAGTTTAATGGTTTCAGAAAACGCAAGAGGGGAGTGCTATTTCTTTTTAGCTGAGCGCTTTTTGCTCGTCGTTTTCCGTTTTGTCGTTTTTTTCTTGTTCCTGCTTGATTTAGCTTTATCTTTTTTAGCAGCGGCGCGCTCGGCTGCTCTTTGCCTGGCTCTTTCGCGACGTTGTTTTTCTTTTTCCGGATCGTAATTTTCGCTTCGCGGGTCTGTCCAACTAGCCCAGTCGCACTTTGGGTAATTACTGCATCCGTAAAAAGTTTTGCCAAATCGAGTATGCCTAATTATTATTTCGCCGTCATCGCACTCCGGACATGGCATGTTAAGTTTTTCAACAAATGGTCGTGCATATTTGCATTCAGGGAAGTTTGAGCATGAATAAAACTTCCCGTACCGACCTAGCTTCAATACTAAGTTATGACCACACTCAGGGCATTTTTCGTCGAGTTCCCGAATTACTTTATAATCACTTCGCTCAAGTTCGTCTTCTTTGCTTTCTAGCTTTTTTTCAAACGGTTCATAAAAGTCTTTGATTACTGTTTGCCATTTAATATTTCCTTCTGCGACCTCATCAAACTTTTTTTCCATACCTGCAGTGAAATTAAGGTCTACAATTTCCTTAAAGTGATCTGTTAATAAATGAG
>JALWZS010000031.1 GCA_027002475.1 bacterium
TAAAATGCTAATTAGTTATAACTGGATAAAAGAATTTATACCAAAGCTCACAGAAAGTCCTGAAGAGGTCGCACAAAAGCTATCTAATTCTTTAGCTGAAGTGGAAAGTGTTGAAAGAGTAGGGGATGATTTCGTATTAGAGATAGAAAACAAGGCACTAAGTCACAGAGCAGATCTATTTGGACAATTAGGACTAGCTCGTGAAATCGCTGCAATCATAGGTAAAGAGTTTGTGTTACCTGATACCAAAAAACTAGACAAGGTGACGGGAGAAGCAAGGCCAGCCACAAGTATAGAAATAACATTGCCATCTCCTGAAATATCACAACGATACTGCGCTGCAGTAATTACAGGCGTAAAAGTAGAAGAAAGCCCTAAATGGCTACAAGAACGACTAATATCCGTTGGACTTCGTCCAATCAGCAATATTGTTGATATAACAAACTATTTAATGTTTAAGTACGGACAACCGCTACACGCCTTTGATTTAGACGTGTTGGGAGGAGACCCTAATAATTTACATATAGAAGTAAGGCTAGCAAAGGAAGACGAGCCCCTGACATTACTTGATGACTCAGAGTTAACCTTAACACCAAAGGACATTGTTATTGCTAACGTTAAAGATAAAGAGTCTCTCCCAATTGCCTTAGCTGGAATAATGGGGGGTAAATCAGCTCAAATTCGCGAAAACACAACCAACATTCTTTTAGAGTCAGCCAACTTTAATCAGTTTATGATTAGAGCAAGCTCTAGAAGACATTCTATACGCTCAGAAGCCTCGCTCCGTTTTGAGAAGGGGATTGGCCCAGAAATTGCAATGCCAACGATTCTAGAGGCAATAGAGATGATCACAGGAGACGTTAATGCCGACCTCGTTGCCGATAAATACAATCCACTCCAACGAGAACCCACACAAATAAAAATTAATGCTTCAACTGTAAACTATTACCTAAATACCAACCAGAGCAAAGAGCAAATCAAAAAAGTTCTAAACCGCCTAGAAATCACAGCTAAAGAACTTAACGACGACGAGCTGATCCTTACTATTCCTTCACATCGTAAGGATTTGCGAATAAAAGAAGACATCTACGAAGAACTCGGCCGCATTTATGACTATAACAAGATAGAGCCTACGCTTCCAACACGCAATCTCAAACCCAATCAAGACAACCCAATGTGGAGACTTAAAAATGAGGTTAGAGATATCCTTACTCGAGCAGGTGTAGATGAAGTAATCTCATACAGCTTCATCACAGAAGAACAAGCAGGGCTTTATAGCAGTATAAGCGACAATAAATTAACTCTTAAAAGGTTAAGCGACATTAACTCCTTACACCTTAAAAATACTTTATCACCGGAGCTTTCTTATATGAGATCATCGCTTATCCCTTCAATAACCAATGTGATTATTGAAAACGCAAAAAGGTTTGACGAGTTTGACGTATTTGAAATTGGACCGGTAACAATCCCACAAGAAAATGACCTTCCCGATGAACCACAACTACTTACCATTGCATCGTTTAAACGCTCTAAAAACGCTAATGATGCCTTAATTCGAGTTAAAAGTCTTTGGAAACGCTTGGTTAAAGACTTAGTGCTACCTAAGCAATATGCTAAGGTGTTGCCCTTACAGCTCAATTTACATGACACGAAAGGCTACGGATTTGTTTATGAAATAGACCTTAGGCAAGTACTAAAAGAACGCGGTGTTAAAAAGTATGACAGGATTGCCTTAAGTCCACCGACCAAGCAAGATATATCGTTCTTTATTCCAGCAACCCAAGAAGTGGGTCCAATCGTAGATTTAGTTTACGAACTTGCAGGTGCAAACATCAAAGAAGTTGAACTACTTGACATATACCAAAGCGAAGAAATGAGAAAAAGTAACAAAAAATCTATAACACTACGTATGATATTTGAAGATGTGGAGCGAAGTATTCCAGATAGTGAAATAAATCCAATAAGAGAAAAAATCGAGAGTGAACTTATTGCTAAGTTTAATGCCCAAATAAGATAATGAAAATAATAATCTTTGCTGGCGGTACAGGAAAGCGCTTCTGGCCACTAAGTCGAAAAAATGCACCTAAGCAGTTCTTGCCCATAATAGAAAACAAACCACTAATTCGCCTCAAATACGAATACCTTCGACTTGGCTTTGATGCTAAAGACATTTTTGTTAGTACAGGTGCCCAGTACGAAAATGAGGTTAAAACAATTCTTTCTGAAATCCCCGAAGAAAACTTTATATTCGAGCCAGAAATGAAAGACAATGGACCAGCTGTAGCCTATGCCATTAGCTATGTGAACAAACTATATCCGGACGAAGTACTATCGACACAATGGAGCGACCATTATATAAGAAAACCTGAAATATTTGTTGATGCCTTAAAAGAAGCGGAAAAAATCGTTAAGGAAAAAGGACGCAGTGTTGTTATTGGTGTACCGGCTAGATTTGCCACGCCTCATCGAGGATATATTAAGTTTGGTAGAAAGATTAAAGCGTTAGACAAAAATGAAAATATCATACTTAGTGAATTTGTGCGATTTGTCGAGAAACCTACAGCAGCGGTAGCAAAAGAGTACATTGCTGCAGGAGACTACGCATGGAATCCTGCGTACCTTGTTAGTACTTACAGTTTAATTATGCAAAAGTATAAAGACTTTGCACCAGCAATTTATTCAGTGATTAAAGAGATTGCAGATAACAACTTTAGCGAGACTGCCAAATCCAAATACCATAACATAGAAAAACAAGCATTTGACTATATATTTTCAGAAAACTTAAACCCAGAAGAGGCACTGGTTATCAATACACGTATGGGTTGGAGTGACGTTGGGGAACTGATATCTCTTAAGGAAGCATTAGAGGAAACCAGTGACAGTAATGTGGTAGTAGGGAAAAACGTTGACATAGGATCAACTGATTGCCTTATATACAACAAAGAAAACGATGAGCTCGTAGCAACTATGAACCTTCATGGTTTAGTTGTTGTAAATACGAAAGACGTTGTAGCAATCTTTCCAAAAGAAGATAACGACAAGATAAAACAATTCTTAAAAGAACTTGAGCAACAAGGATTTGACGAATATTTATAAGTTTTACTAAAAAGTATATTCCTTATGATGAGGGGGTTGGTGTCGGGGTTTCTGTTAGAACACCGCCTTCAGGTGTTGGAGTAGGAGATGCATTAGGATCTATCACATTAACATCTTGTGTTAACTCACTTTCATTCCCTTCGCTGTCATACGCCTTTACTGTTAATACGTGTGTGCCTGCACTAGTGGCGTCCTCAATTCTGCTAATGTCCATGTCAACTTTGTAAGGCTCACTATTTGTTGTAATTACTAAATTATCATCCCAATAAAATTCGACTTTTGTAATCCTATCGACTGTATATACCTTTACCTCGGACTCGATATTAGTGGTGTCTATATCTAATTCAGTCGGTACATTAACAAATTCAATCAATGGTCCTTCGACCACTTTATCTTCTACCTCAATAGGGCACTTTTCTTTTGGTGGATTGCCGTATCCTTCATCTTTATGCTTTTTCATCCACTCGTCGGTATACTTCTGCCAAGCGGGCATAAGCTCATTTAAGTGAATAAAGACACGATCTTTTGCTAAGTCATTATCGATATGGTATTGGGTTGCTAATTTATCTGGGTCTGACTTGCAAACTTTAACAGTAATGTGGAAATCATCGATTTTTGTTGGTTCGGAACCTTTAACAAATATATCTTTATGTGAAGGATAGTCCTTGCCTTCTTGCGGGATTAGACCAGACAAGTTATCTACAGTAACAGACACTATACCCTTTGGCTTCTCCCACTTTTCAATAGGCTTATCCGCCAAAAGCCTTGACATTACACCTTTCATAATTGGTGTAGCACCAGTGGAACCAAGAATCCCACGCATCTCAGCACCATCAAAGTTACCAACCCAGACAACCGTTACTAACTGTGGCGTCATTCCAATGGTCCAGGCATCTTTGTTGTTATTAGTTGTTCCTGTCTTGACCGCTAAGGGTCTTCCAATCTCCATCGAGTTACCAAACGTCCTTTTACGGGTATTGTAGTCAGTTAAAACATCAAGAAGTAGATATACATACCTTGGATCAATGACTTTATAGCTAGTATCCTTATACTCCTTTAACACCTTTCCTTTAGAATCAGTAATCTTTAAAAACGGAGTTAAGTCATTGCGAACTCCCATATTGTCAATGGTTGCATAAGCTTGTGCCATGTCATATGGCTTAACCTCACCACCGCCAAGAGTTAGTGACAATCCATATCTATCAGGCTCATTTAGGGTTGTTATACCAAGCATATGAGCTGTTTCAATCATGTTAGTCATACCAACAAGCTGCAACGTTTTAACGGCTGGAATATTTCTGGAGTTTGCCAAAGCGGTTCGCATCGACATTGGTCCCCAGAACTTATCGTCCCAGTTACCTGGACAATAGTCTGGTTGCCCCGCACCACCAGGGAAACATGTTTTTATATCAGACACATAAGTTGAAGGGCTATATCCTTGCATAAAGGCGGTTAGGTAAGTTATTGGCTTAATGGACGAACCTGGCTGTCTTTCTGCCAATATTACGTTAACGTTACCATCATGTTCTTTATCAAAGTAGTCAACACTACCAACCAT
>JALWZS010000032.1:0-18361 GCA_027002475.1 bacterium
TAGTAATGCTACAGGAATTAATGTACAAGATGTTATTCCGAATGGATATGGCAATATTGCCAATATTACGGGTGGAGGAATTGCCACAGGTAATACGATAAATTGGACAGGTTTATCAATACCAGCAAACAGTTCAGGTCTTATATCTTTTGATGTAACGGTTTTAGCAAGTGGTAATTATGATAATCAGGCAGAGATTACGGCTTCAGATAATATAGATCCCGATAGTGATCCGAACTCAAGTTTTGGAGTAGACGACTTAGCAGATGGTATTGCAGATGATGATGAGAGTAATATTGTTAGTATTACACCAGTAGCTGTTTCAGACTTAAGTCTTAGTAAAACAGTAGACAACGCAACGCCATTAGTAGGTTCTAATGTGGTGTTTACGCTAACAGTAACTAATAATGGACCAAGTGATGCTACCGGAATTCAAGTAACAGATGTTCTGCCTAACGGATATACTTATGTAAGTGATGATAGTTCAGGAGCTTATAATTCGGCAACTGGAGTTTGGACAGTGCCAAATACTGCGAATGCGGCATCGTCTGTGCTAAATATTACAGCTACTGTAAATGTAAGTGGAGATTATACAAATGTTGCAGAAGTTACCGCTTCTGATAATCTAGATTTAGATTCAACACCAAATAATGGTGATGCTACAGAAGATGACTATGCAAGTATTGCAACAAATCCTCTAGCAGTATCTGATATAGAGTTGAATAAAACAGTTGACAATGCAAGTCCATTTGTAGGTTCAAATATTGTCTTTACATTGACAGTTACTAATAATGGACCGAGCGATGCAACTGGAGTTCAGGTAACAGATGTGTTGCCTACTGGGTATGCATATGTTAGTGATGATAGTGCGGGTGGGTATGTTGCTGGTTCAGGAATTTGGACAGTACCAAACATTACAAGCGGAAATACAGCGACTATTAATATAACAGCGACGGTGTTGGCAACTGGTTTATATAATAATACAGCAGAAGTAACTGCTTCAGATAATATTGATCCAGATTCGACACCTAATAACAATGATCCTAATGAAGATGATCAACAAACGGTTGTTGTATCACCACAACCCGTATCTGATATAAGTTTAGTAAAATCAGTAAACGATTTAAATCCAACTACAGGAGATATAGTAACATTTACCTTGACAGTTCATAATGATGGACCAAGCGATGCTACTGGAATTTCTGTAGAAGATGTTATCCCTGATGGATATGGTACAATTTCGAATATTACTAACGGAGGAATATTAGCAGGTAATACAATTACTTGGTCTGGATTAGCAGTTGCTAATGGGGCAGATGTGATACTTCAATTTGATGCTGAAGTATTGACTACGGGTACAAATTATTTCAACCAAGCAGAAATTACAGGTTCCGATAACGTAGACCCTGACAGTGATTTCACAGTCAGTTTTGATACAGATGATTTAGGCGATGGTTTAGCAGATGATGATGAAAGTATTGTAGATAACATTGTGATTAACTTCTTGCCAATAGCAGTTGATGATACTATAATTGTAACCGAAAACTCTACCAACAATGAAAATAAACCCAGAAGTCAAAGACATCAATGATTTTAAGTACGAAGATTTCGAGTTAATTAATTACGATCCCTACCCTGCCATAAAAGCTCCAATCTCGGTATGAGGATAAACATAATAGCAGCTGTTAGTGAAAACAACGTAATCGGGAAAAACGGCAAGCTCCCTTGGCATTTGTCTAATGATTTGAAACGATTTAAGAGGTTAACTCTTAACAAGCCCGTGGTAATGGGAAGAAAAACCTTTGAGTCAATTGGTCGCCCACTACCACAAAGAAGAAATATTGTATTAAGTACGACGCTTTCTAACCAAGATGGCATTGAAGTATTTAACAGTCTTAACGCATGTCTTAAACGTTTAGACGCAGACAAGGTCGATGAAATTTTCATTATTGGAGGAGAAAGACTTTATAAAGAAACGCTCAACTTAGCTGACAAATTGTTTCTTACTAGAGTTCACACAAAAATAGAAGATGGCGATGCATTTTTCCCCGAAATAGGAAGCGACTGGAAAAACATAAAAAACGAATTTCACCCTAAAGACGAACAAAATGATTTTGATTATTCGTTTGAGGAATATATAAGTCTTCTTGAAAAGACGTAATTAGGTTATACTAAATTTAATGTTTAATAGTCAGTTTTTGATAAAAGAATCTAGCGTTGGAGAGATAGTTGATCGTACCTTTAATGTTGTCCATCATGAAGGCAAAAAACTAGATACATACAAAGGGAAAATTAAAGCGGTCAACTCGGTAAATATCATTCTTGAAGATCCAGAAGAAGCAGACGATCTTTATACTTTCTGGGACAAAGCATCTGTTGATTGGTACCTTGATACGTTTGTGCGCCCAAACAAGGCTCCTGAATTTGAAAATCCTGAAATCGTCTTCCCTTATACATATGCCTGGAGGTCGCGCTTTTATGATAATGGCTGGGGGCATGCACAACTTTTAGCAACACTGCTACAAAGGTTAAACTATGGAGAACTCCCCTTTTATCGTGTAGAAGACGTGCAGCAGTTAATCAGAGAAACCTACAAACATATTCATCCAGATTTGGTTTTAGCAGTCTTAGCATGGTTGAAACGCGAAAACATGATGATTTTTATGATAAACATCGAACTTGTAAAAGAACTAGTAAAAGCCCAAAGGATTGATGTTCTAGAAATTTTGCTTAAACAAGTTACAAACCAACCTACAACCCAAAAGGCTATTACCCCATCATTTTTATATGGCACGATTGACGTGTACGGGCTCTTAGAACATACCCCCGCATACCAAGATTACCAAATAATTGTCAATTTCGATAAAAAAGGAAATCCCATTGGAATAGAATCTTTCCACCACCATAGGGAACTAAATGCAAACGGAAGCATACAGCTTGATTTGCTACATGATCTTGATTGGGGCTTAATGCTTGCTAAAAAGCTAGGAGTTAAGTTACAAAAAGTTACAATACACGCAAATCACTTGTTTGCGTATTTAGATACTCCAAGCCAAAACGACACTAAAACGACTATTCAGCAACAACTGCTTGAAGCAACTAACGCATATGCACCTGACAAGATCTCTTCAGAAGACATCGAAAAAGTGATAAACTCTAAGAAGTTTATTAAAAAGATTAGGCAAACAATAAAACTATTCAACCAAGCATGAGATACGAAGCACTACCAGAAAAAGACCCAGAGATTTACACACTAATTCAAAAAGAACAACTACGACAAAAAAACGAACTGCAATTAATACCTTCAGAAAACTATGCTAGTAAGGCTGTTTTGGAGCCATTATCTTCTGTTTTATCCAACAAATATTCAGAAGGATACCCTGGTAAACGCTATTACCAAGGCAACAAGATTATCGATATGATTGAAGAGTTAGCAATCGAGCGTGCAAAAGAGCTGTTTGGTGCTGAGTATGTCAATGTACAACCATTTAGCGGTTCTCCTGCAAACCTTTCTGTTTACTTAGCGCTGCTTAATCCTGGAGATAAGATCTTGGCTATGAATTTAGCTTCAGGAGGACATCTATCGCATGGTAGTCCAGTTAATATCTCAAGCAAATTATACGAAACGACATTTTATGACGTTGATGAAGAAACTCAACTGCTTGATTATGACAAAATTTTAGAAGTAGCTAAAAAAGAAAAACCACAACTAATTATTGCGGGAGCATCTGCGTATCCAAGGATAATTGATTTTAAAAAGTTTAGAGAAATCGCTGATGAGGTTGGCGCACTATTTATGGCAGATATTGCACACATTGCTGGGCTTGTTGCAACAGGCGTACATCCTTCTCCAGTCCCCTATGCTGATGTGGTTACTACAACTACTCACAAGACGCTAAGAGGTCCAAGAGGGGCCATTGTTATGGCAAAAGAAAAGTTCGGCAAAAAAATAAATAAAATGGTATTCCCTGGTGGCATTCAAGCTGGACCACATAACCATGTGCATGCAGCTAAAGCAGTATGTTTCAAGGAAGCAAGCACACCAGAATTTAAAGAGTATTCCGAACAAATTGTCAAAAACGCTAAAGCCCTAGCCAATGTCTTAATCGAAAAAGGATTCAAGCTCATATCTGGCGGCACCGATAATCACTTAATGTTAATTGACCTAAGAAACAAAAAAATCGGTGGCAAAGACGCTGCGATCGCTCTAGAAAAGGCAGGGATTATATTAAACTACAACATGATTCCGTATGATCCAAGTACGCCGCTAAATCCTTCTGGAATAAGGCTTGGAACACCTGCTATCACGTCTCGAGGAATGAAAGAAAGTGATATGACATTCATCGGAGAAAAAATCGATGAGGTTATAAATAGCTACGAAGATACCCAAGTACTCGAAAGAATAAATAAGGAAGTTAAAGAATTTGCCTCTAAATTCCCAGTCCCCGGAATCGACGATTAACATGTCCAAGGAACAACTTTTTCACATAGGTGTAAAGGCTCTTATTAAAAACGACAGCAACAAAATATTGTTACTTAAGGTTGACCAGACCAACTTCAAAGTTAAACGTCGGGAAGATTACTGGGACATCCCTGGTGGAAGAATTCAAAAAGGTGACTCAATTCTTGGCACGCTAGCCAAGGAACTAAAAGAAGACAGGCATAACCGAATACACAACCCCAAGATTATTTGACGTAGTTATATCAAATATAAAGATACCTACAGATGTTGGAGACGTTGCACTTACTTTACTTATTTATACAGTAAAAGTTAACGTAGAGACTTCAATTAAATTAAGCGACGAACACCAAGATTTCGGTTGGTTTACATCACAAGAGGCTGCCAAGCTATTAACAGTTAAATATCCAGTAGAATTTACAAATAAACTACCCAGTCTAAACAAGAGTTAGTATCCACACTATTTACTGAGCTTCAGAGATTCTAGCTGAAATATGCGTCTATTAAGATCTTTAAAGAGTGAGCAACAAGATCAAATCTGAGTAGAGTTATACCAAAAACAACAAATATAATAATCTGCTTTACTTTAACTCTTACTTTCTGCAAACGAGCAAACATATACGCAGCAAAAATAGGAATTGCTGGAGCTAAATAACGAACCGAAAAAAGCGCGCCAGGTCCTGTGTCCTCATCACGCAAAATCATGCTAACGGCCATCACCATTGTTAAGTAAACCGCACCCGCAAACGCCAACTTCCACAAATCATCAACCATAGTCCTCTTTTTTAAAAAAATAATAGACTCGTAAACAAACAGCATCACACCCATCGCTAACACTACGTCTGTTTTTAATATCTGTTCAGGATAAAAAAGCAACGATCCCGTTCCATCACCGCCAATGCTAACCTCTAAAGTACCTGAGTTATTACCATACCTAGAAAACATCGTATGGATGGGTTCTAACCACATAGCAGGATACAAGGAATAAAAAATAGAAAAAGCAATTATAAGAACTAAGAAAAACTTATTTAAATAATTCCAAGAAAAAAGTCTACGCCAAAGCAAAACGGAAGCTAGCATAACGATATAAAACATTCCTACAGGTTTTGTTAAGATCGATAACCCTAAAAATATGCCAGTTGTTATTAACCAATGAACCTTTTCATCTTTTAGATATACAAGCCATGAAAGGACCGTAATAAAACCAAGTAATATCACAAACTTATCAAGCCAAGTAACATTTAACCCTGCAAAAACCATAGGACTAATGAGAACATATAACACTACTAATGCACCAACCTTCCACTCGGTCAGTTTAGTTATGAGTTTGAAGATTAGCGGAATAAGACTAAGACGGAACAGAAAAAGACCTATGCGAACAAGTAAAAATATATCATTAAAGCCTAACCATGACGCGACGGTCTTAATAATCCCAACAAGCCAAAAGACTAGCACTCCTGTTCTTGTACTTACATGGGTACCAACCCAATCAAACGCGGTTACAGCTGCCCAAAAGCGCCTTGCGTCAGTCATCAAGTTCGATTGATCGATCTCGTTAAACTTCCACAGATTAATTAAGCCTAAAAGAAGAAATATTGCACCCAAAAATGTAAGGTAAAATATAGTGCGTTTGTTACTCTGACTCACCTTGAATTAACTAAGACTGGTAGTAATACTACCATGAACTTTAATGCAATTCACAAACAGAATAGCCACAGATCTTACACTTAAGACATCCTTTTGACTCAATGAGTTCTCCTCCACAGTCAGGGCAGGTTGTTGGAACATCATCTTTTTTATTTCCACCGAACTGGAAAACTTGGTCCTGCTTTGAACTATCCCTATAAATAGTTAGCCCCTTACATCCTAATTTCCAAGACATCACATAAGCATCATAAACATCATCAGGAGTAGCACTTGCTGGCATATTAATAGTTTTCGTAATTGCATTATCCGTCCATTTCTGGAAAGCCGCCTGCATCTTTATATGATCTCGCCAGTGAATATCATGAGCAACTTTAAAAACCCGTCGAATCGATGCAGGTATCTCTTCTATTCCTTGGATACTCCCGTGATTGTCAATTATCCGTTGTATTAAAGCCTCAGAATATATACCTTCTTTCTTTAGTTTCTTGACCAGTAATGGGTTAACATGTTTCATTCTAACTCCACCCATAACGTTTTGCTCATAAGCAAGAGCAAAGTAAGGCTCTATTGCAAACGAGGTTTCATTAATAACTGCATTTCCACTACTTGGAGGAAAGGTCATTAAAGCAACGTTTCTTGGTTTTCTCTTAGATTTAGCCCAAATAGAATCATTAATTAGCGGGAATGGCCCTTTTTCGTCCCCTAAATCAAGTGACGCCTCAAACCCTGACGTATACATTGTTTTCGCAATCTTTTCTGCTAACTCCAGCGCCTCATTACTATCGTATGGGATATCCATTCTAGCCAGCGTTTCAGCCCAACCAACGCAACCAATTCCGACACGACGATGAGCTTTTACTGATTCCGCCACTTCTTTCACAGGGAACCACGCAGCATCTATTACATTATCAAGCATTCTTACTCCAATTTGCATAACTTCCCCAAGTCGCTTAAAGTCAAAACTCCCATCATCGTTTACAAACTTTGTAAAGTTGATGTAGCCAAGATTGCACGACTCATAAGGATAAAGTGGTATCTCACCGCATACGTTGGTTGCCCAAATTGGACCTCTTTTCTTAAGCAATGGATTGGCCATTGCTGTTCCCCTGTTGATTGCCGATAAGTTCAAAATACCAGGATCACCAGACTGCCAAGCCATTTGAGTCATTAGCTCTAAAATGGTTCTTGCTTTTACGGTGTTAGTTACTTCACCAGTTCGAGGGTTAACTAGGTCCCAGTTTCGACCTTCAATAGCCGCTTCCATAAATTCATCGGTTATTCCTACAGAAATATTAGTTTTACTTAAATAACCGTCCGTCTTTTTCGCAGAAATAAAGTTAAAAATATCAGGGTGGTTAGCGTTAAGAACTGCCATGTTCCCACTCTCATAGCGACCTTCTTGCCTAAAAAGAGATGTCATTAAATCAAACATCTCCATCATCTTTACTGGACCAGCAGCTAGTTCCGGAATTCCACCGACAATATCTCCTTCTGGTCTAATCTTTGAAAAGTTATAGCCACAACCCCCACCATTTTTCTTAATTAGAGTCGATTCGTGCAAGATTTTAAAGATGTAGTTAATATCGTCTTCCAAAGGCCATACGAAACAATTCGATAACTGCGCCTTTTTTTTACCTGCATTTGTTAAAGTTCGAGTTCCAGGAGTAAACTCGAACTTAAGCATAACTTCTAAAAATTTGTCATACCATTTCTTTTTGTCCTTTTCTTTTTCTACCTTTACTAAGTGCTTGGCTACCCGCTCAAACATTTGTTTGGGCGTCTCTATCGTTTCTCCTTTCTCATTTCTTCTAAGGTAGCGCTGCTTTAAGATGTATAAGGTGTTGTAAGAAAGACCAATATCATCAACCACACCAAGAGTCGATTTATCTTGCCTAGAAAGCTTTTTATTTTCGCGGTAAAGAATAAATTCTCGTGCGGTTTTTGCGTGACCATGTTCAATTAAAACCTTCTCCACAGTTTGTCCGATATCATCTGCAGATATCACCTTTGTATTAGGGAAATTAGAATTTAGTAAGTGAATAGTTTCTAAAGCTATATGTTTCGCTTTTTCTTTGTCTGTTCCGCCCACGTTCTGGGCAGCCATCCATATCGAGTTAACTATTTTTTCAAAATCAAACGGTTCTTTTAAGCCGTTATGTTTTAGGACAGTTGTAAATTTAAATTTCTTATTTTTCATTTAACACTCAGAGTACTCACCACAACCCCCAAGTTGCGGAGAACATTTCTTACATCCTTCTACTAGCATAACAGAATAATTACCACATATCGGGCACATCGATGCATCTACAGAAGGTTTGCTTGCACTACTAAGGCTTTCTACTTCCTGTACACCTTCATCTTTAGCCTTCGTCGCATTGTCTTCTGTAAATAGTGGCATCTTTTCTTGCTTAGAATATAATGATGGATCATCTACCTTCTTTAACCCCTTAGCAATCGCATCAGGAATTGATAAAACCCTATCTCCATTAAAGCCACTCACCATACCACTGCTAATACCTTCAAGCTCAGATATGACAGCTTTCATTCTTTGGCTACTATTTGCATTGCCAAGTCTAAATATGAGGGATATTAACCTACCAATCGCTTCTGTATCCGCCCCAATATCCGACCCACCATGCCCAACTGTAATAAATGTTTCATGATACTCGCCCTCATCGGTTTTATTCACAGTTATGTAAATATTGCCAATTGGAGTTTCTATTTTGTTTGTAACACCTTTTAGAATTTTCGGCCGCGGTCTTATTGCATACGGTATTGCTTTGGTACTAGCACTTTCCTCTGGTGTAGCTTGTGAATCTTTTTTAGCTCCCTTCTTTGACTCCTTAACCTCTTTAGTCTCTAGTACAATCTCATCTCTAGAGCCTGCTCGATATATTGTTAAACCGCGACACTTATCCTCCCATGCCTGGAAATACACATCTTCAATATCCTTTGTTGTCGCACTGTTTGGGAAATTACATGTTTTGGAAATTGAGTTATCAATAAATGCCTGAATGCTTGCTTGCATAGTGATATGCTCACTTGGTGCGATATCTGCAGACACGACAAATGTGTTTCGCATAGCCTCTGGAAGGTCCTTTATGTTTTGACACGTACCAGTGTTTTTAATTTCTTCAATAATCTCTTTTTTACGTTCCTCACTCAAATCCAATTTATCAAGTTCCTTTTGGAACGCTGGGCTTACATAAGTTAATGTTAGTTTTTCATCTTGGCCAGCCGCCTGATAAACGTTGCGTTCATAGGCTAGAGCAAATACAGGCTCACACCCATATCCCTCAACTCCAAGAACTGTTGAAGTTGAGCCTGTAGGAGCAACCGTCATTTGAGCTGAGTTTCTTATTCCATGTTCTAAAATCCCAGATCTTACCGCCTGCCAATCAATCTCTGGACGTCCCCAGTCTCTTGTATATGGTTTTAATGGCTTTGGAATCTTCCACCTGAAGCTGTTCCTATCATAAATACTCCCTTTGATACCAGGAAATGGTCCACGTTCCTTAGCCAAATCAATACTTGCAAGCATTGCATGATACCTGACAAATTCAACAAGTTGAGCCGCAAATTCAGCACCGTCTTCTCCACCATAGCGCACTTTCATCTTGTACAAAACATCAGCAAGCCCAGTAAAACCAAGTCCAATTCTGCGATTTCGCATGGCAGCTTCCCTAAGCTGTGGGACTGCAGGAACATAACCATTTTGTGTAACAATATCGTCTAAAAACCTAACTGCAAGGCGAGTTGATTTTGCTAGCTTCTCCCAATCAATGCCATCTTCATTAATATGGGCTGCAAAGTTAATATGCCCAAGACAACAGTTCTCATAAGGACCAAGCCATTGCTCGCCACAAGGATTAGTGGCCTCTAGTTGATATTGATTAGGAACAGGATTATAACGATTAGCTTCATCTATGTATAAAATCCCAGGCTCGCCATTAAGCCATGCTTGTTTAGTCATTAAGTCAAATATCTCACGCGCTTTAACGGTTTCCCAAACCTTACCGTCTGCTGGATTAATCAAATCAAAGTCATCATCATTTTTTACTGCCTCCATGAATTTATCTGTAACAGCAACTGAGATATTAAAGTTCTTTATCTTTCCTTCCTGCGTTTTGCAGGTGATAAACTCTTTAATGTCAGGATGATCTACTCGCAAGACAGCCATATTAGCACCGCGTCTAACGCCACCTTGTGCAATCTCGCCAAAAGCCGTATCAAATACTTCCAAGAAACCAACAGGTCCGCTAGCTCTGCCCATACTTGATTTAACGACAGCTCCTTTGGGACGAAGCCTTGAAAAAGAAAACCCGTTACCTCCACCAGTTTGTTGGATTAAAGCAGCGTTCCGCAAAGTTGAAAATATACCATCTGGGTGCGAGCCCATATCATCTTCTATAGGCAACACAAAGCAAGCAGCAAGCTGACCTAGAGGAGTTCCCGCACCTGTCCACGTAGGAGCATTCGGTATAAACTCAAGGTTAGTTAAAAAGTTATAAAAAACGTTTGTGTAATACGCGCGCTTAGCTTCATCTTCTTCTGCAGCAGCGATGTGAGACGCGACACGCATATAGGTTTCTTCAATAGTTTCTGTGTAATTACCATTCTCGTCCTTACGCCTATACCTTCTATTAAATATCTCTTTACCGTTATCAGATAAGTGTATTTCTTTGTTTAAAGGTGGAGGTGTTAAGTCTTCGATATCAACAGACACTCCATTTGGGGCAGATGAAATAAGTTTTTTTATAACTTCATCGAAGTTAGAAGAACTGTCCACGTCATAATCCTACATTGTGGTGTGCGAATGTCAACCACTAAAACCACCTCGTTTTTATAAGAAATCTCACCAAGTCATTGGTTTTAGCTACTATAGCGAAAGAAGTAAATATCTAAGCTTATAGCTAACGTGCTATACTAAGAATATGAAAATCTATACTAAAAAAGGAGATTTTGGTAGAACTTCTACTATAAACAAGCACGATTTACCCAAGGATTCACTGGTTGTTGTTTGCATCGGCACTCTAGATGAGCTAAATGCAACAATTGGTTTAACAATCAGTCATTTAAACGAAACCCAAGAAAACGAATTAGTAAAAGAAGTTTTACAAAAAGTACAAGGTTCAATTTTTGCCCTCAACTCACACCTTGCCGGACTACCAGGTGGAATAGATGCCAATCTTATTTATGATATCGAGCAAATCATCGATCTTTATCAAAGCAAATTGCCTGAGCTAACTAACTTCATACAACCTTCTGGTAGTAAAGCAGCAACACATTGCCATCATGCTCGAACTGTATGCAGACGTGCAGAACGGCTTTTAGTCGCCTTCGATAAAGAACAAGATATCGACAAAAATATTTTAAGATACATAAACCGCCTATCTGACTTACTGTTCGTTCTAGCTAGAGTTATCAATAAAAACGAGGGACAGGAGGAAACAGTAATTAAAGACTAAATCTACTTCCTTCGCATAAATGCTGGAGTGTCTAAATCTTCTTCCTCATCTTGCTTTGCTAGGTCATCGGTATTATTGACTCCAACAGTGTTAACAATAGGAGACGGCGTTATTAGCCTTTTTCTTCGTGCTTTTGCGTCAAATCCGGTTGCAATAACAGTAATCTTGATTTGATCTTCGAGATTTTCATCAATTGCTGCTCCAAAGATTATGTTAGCGTCGGCAGCAGCAGATTCATTAATGATCTGTGCGGCTTGATTAACTTCAAACAAGCTAAGGTCGGAGCTTCCAACAACATTAAACAGAATTCCCTTTGCCCCTTCAATAGAATCTTCAAGAAGTGGGCTTTGAATAGCATTTTTAGCAGCGACGACTGCACGATTTTCCCCAGAGCCATACCCAATCCCCATAAGCGCGCTTCCTGCATCTTCCATAATACTTTTTACATCAGCAAAGTCTCGGTTAATAAGACCTGGTTGAACGATTATGTCAGATATACCTTGAACAGATTGCCCAAGAACCGAATCTGCAAGTTTAAATGCATCTAGTAATGGGCGATTTTCATCCATCGTTTCAAGAAGTCTATCGTTAGGAATAGTAATTAAAGCATCAACCTTTTCTTTAAGCTGAGCAATACCTTCCTCAGCATTTAACGCCCTCTTTGCGCCTTCAAAAGAAAACGGTTTTGTTACAACACCAATAGTTAGCGCTCCTTGTTTTTTGGCTACCTCAGCGATAAATGGAGATGCACCTGTTCCAGTTCCGCCACCAATACCTGCAGTAATAAAAACCATATCCGCACCTTCTAAGTGCTTGTGTATAAGGTCAGCACTCTCTTCTGCCGATTTTCGACCGATCTCCGGGTTGCCTCCTGCGCCCAAACCTTTTGTTAACTCCTTACCTATTTGAATCTTAATTGGTGCTGGCGACGCTTGTAGATCTTGCGCATCGGTGTTAACGGCAATAAAATCAACACCTTCGACGTTTTGCTCAATCATCATTGATTTAACAGTGTTTGAACCACCGCCACCAACTCCGACAACTTTAATCTTTGCAAATTTTTCAACTTCTGGTTTTATCAGCATTATGGTAATAGTCCCTTAAAAAAGTCTGTAATTCCACTTGTAATCCTTTTAACTCCCCCGAACGACAATCCAGGGATTGAAGACATAAACGACTCATTAATATCATCTGAATTTACAGCAAATATTAACGTCCCAATACTGGCTGCGTAATCCGACGCTCTAATCTCATCAATAAGCCCTGATACTCCTGTGGGCTTGCCAATACGAATCGGCATATCAAGAACATCTGCAAATACACGCTCAAGCCCTACAGTCATTGCAGCACCACCACTAACTACAAATCCAGCTGGAGTTAAGTCCTCGTAACCGCTGCGCTTCATTTCTTGTAGTATTTCATCAGCAATCTCTTCTAGGCGTGGTTCAATTATTCCTTCAACCAAAAACTTTTTATCAACCTTTTGGATACTTGCTAAACCAAGACTACTGATATCTAGCATATCCTCGTCTTTTTCTTCTTGTTTTTCTTCACCTTCCTTTTTCTTGCGCTCGTTACTCAACGCTGGCTCTACTGGTTTTTCGCTTACGAATTTCTTAATCTTTTCAGCATCTTCTAACGGAACCCTTAAGCCAATTGCAATATCAGAGGTAATGTTTTTTCCACCAAGTTTTAGCACGCTACTATATACAGGCGCACCTTCATGATAAACAACAATATCTGTTGTGCCACCGCCAATATCAACCATGACAACACCAAGCTCTTTTTCTGTGTCGGTCAGCACGCTGTAACTACTAGCAAGTCCAGCAAACACTAGATCGTTAACATCAAGCCCAACTTCCTGGATTGATCTAACGAGATTCTTCATGCTTGTTGCTGCCCCCGTTATGATATGGGTCTCGATTTGTAGTCTTACGCCACTCATACCAACGGGATCATCTATCCCCGACTGTTGGTCAACAACAAACGTACGCGGAACAACATGAATAATATCCCTTGAAGATGGAATTGATATTGCCCTTGCTGCCTCTGTAACACGAGCAACATCGTTAGCTGAAATCTCGCCATCTGGAGAAGATACGGCTACAACCCCCTGAGAATTAACAGAAGATATATGGCTACCGTTAATAGTTGCCCATACTCGCGAGACTTGCACGCCAGCCATTCGCTCGGCTGATTCAATGGTTTCACTAAATGCATCAACGGCTTGATCGATATCAACAATAACCCCTTTTTTGACACCACGTGATGGAATTGACGAAACACCTATAACTTGAATTCGCCCTTCTTCGTCAACCTCTGCGATTAAACAAACTATTTTCGAAGAGCCAACATCAATCGCCGTTATTACATGGTCTTTAGCCATAGTCAAATAATAGCAGTTTCTTGCTAATGAGTAAATACCGTTTTACTCACAAGTTCTACTTAGCGGCTTGTTTGGGGCGTACAACAATACGCTCAAACCGCAAGTCAATTTGCGAAGTTTTTTCTAAGTTAACCTTTTTGCTTTTTAGAAGAACACTTAGACGTTGATATTGTTCTGTCACGTCTAGATTACGAGAAAGTAGTATTTGAACATTAAAATTTGACTCTGGGCTTGTTGGCACAACATCAAGGTACACGCTTAATTCATCCAAGTTAATACTTTTAAGCCGCAAACCCAATATATCCCAATCAAGTCTAACTATTTGAAGTAAGATAGGCGCTGAACTAAAGTACGAATTTATATCTACTGGCTCTTCATTTTTCTTTTCCAGTATTTTGGCAACCGGGATAGTAAGTTTTACTGGTGCATTTAACTTAGTAATATAATTCCCGAATGCGTCAAACACATAAACACTCTCTCCTTGTTTTATCGCAATAGCTGGACTTTTTTCTACTACGTTAACCAATAAAGTATCAGGAAACTTTTTGGTTAGACTTATCTGCTTTATCGTTTCATATTTGTTTAGCAACATGTCTTGCAACTCACCAGTATTTAAGCGAATAGTTGACTGTGCTAACTCATCAGATATTGCAACTTTTATGTCATCACTTGTTACAAAAGTCCCAAGATTACCAGTCACTACGATTTTGCGCAAAAAGAATACATCACTATGAATGTAAACAAAAGCTAGAGCAAAAAGTAAAAATATTAAAATCACAAGAGCACTAAGCCACTTGCTACGCTTAAGTCTAAAAAGAAGAAGCTTAACTACGCGAAGACTTCTATCCGTTTTTAGTCGAACTCCCCTTTTCTTGCGTGTTAAGAATTTTGCTGATCTCATCGATTATTCTCTCCCTTGCGTCCATTATTATAGCCTGCTTTGTATTAGTAGCACCACTCCTAAAGTTTTCAATGTTCTCTAGCATATTAAACAGCTCATCTCGCAGTGTCGTTGCAGTTAAACGATTTTCTGGCAGTATGCTAGCGGCCCCTTCGTTGACCAGAACTCTTGCATTTTTATACTGTTCGTTATGTGACACCCACGGGATAGGTATAAAGAGTGCTGGCTTACCTAATGCTGCAATCTCGTAAACCGTATGCCCACCAGCCCTACCAACTACTATGTCGGCCTCATGAAAAACTTGACCAATCTCATCAAGATAAACATAATCGTACACTAAGTACCTTTGTTGCAGTTTTTCTGGCAGTTCCTTCTTTACATTACTGAGCATTTCGTAATCGTTAAAGTGAGAATGCCGCCCACACTGGTGGATGATATTAAAATGTTTAAGTAACTCAGGCAAAGCTTCAGCCACAGTTTGGTTGATTATATGACTCCCCTGTTTCCCACCAGTAATGTATAAAACAGGCAGCTTTTCTTTAAAATACTTGTGATTCTCATCATACTTAAAAAGCTCTTTGCGTAGTGGCAAACCGGTAATCTTAACTGTAGAGCCTTCAAAATATTTTTTTGATTGTGGCCATGTCACAAAAACTTCATCGGCAAACAAAGCAATAAACTTATTGGCCAAACCTGCAACAGTTGTTTGTTCATGCGTAACCACAGGAATTCCCTGCATCCAAGCCGATAAAACAACAGGTGCTGCCAAATATCCGCCAAAACTAAATACTAGGTTTGGTCTATCAAGGAGCAAATACCAAAAAGATTGTAATAACCCAATCGGTAAACGAAGCCAGTGAATTGGGTTAAAGGTTTTGTACACCTTACCCGCCTTAATTTCCCTGAACCTTATCCCACTCGACGAAACTTCCTTGTATTCCGCAGAGTCCTCTTTATCACCAAGCATAGTATGTCTATGCCCATACCATGTAACATCTGCAATTTCACGATTGACCAACTCCTTAGCAACAGCCAACGCAGAGTTGTGATGACCTCCTGTTATAACGATTAGTGGCTTCTTTCTCTTCTTAAGCATCATATTTGGCTTATTTTACTATATTTGGCGCGTTTTATTGACAGTACCAATGCGAACAATTACTCCAATCGAGATTAGCAAAAAAACAAGCGAAGTCCCACCATAACTAATAAATGGCAACGGCACTCCAGTAAACGGCATAACACCAATCAGTCCACCAATGTTAACAATTGTTTGTACAGCAATATTTGCGGTCAAACCAAGAGCAACCAAACGCAAAAACTCATCTTCAGTCTTTGCTGCAATACTAAATCCACGCCAAATAATAAACATTAAAGCTAAAATCAAGATAACAACACCAACAAAGCCTAACTCCTCGCCAAGAATAGCAAAAATTGAATCTGTCGTAACCTCTGGAATATATCGATATTTCTGCCGCGACTGCCCCAACCCAACACCCAAAATCCCTCCAGAGCCTAGCGCAATAAAGATTTGATGAAGATGATACGAAACATTGTCAGGATCGGTATAAACCTTAATAAAGTCAAGAATCCTACTAGAACGATACCCTGCGGTAAAAGCAAACAATAAACTAGACACACCCCCTAAGCCAACAAGAGAAAATATAACTTTCCAGTCAGCACCTGCAACTACAAACACGCTAAGTCCCGATAAGGCAATTAGCATTGCATTACCCAAATCAGGCTCTAAAGCAACAAGCCCCACTACAAGTCCAAGCACTATACCAAATTGCCGATATGGGAACTCTAGTTTTTTTTGTTTGGAGCTAGCCACTAAGTAAGCTAAGTAAATGACAATCGCCAGCTTTGCAAACTCTGATACTTGAAAACTCGTATTGACAATAGGTATATTAATCCACCCTCTCGCACCGTTAACCACAGGTGCAACTCCAGGAATTAACACAGCAAACAACAAAACTACAGCTGCCCCTAAGAGAATCGGCGCGAAATGCTTAAGCCACTGTAGATCGGTAACAAGGATAAATCCAAGCAGTACGAAACCAATTACTGCCCACAAAACCTGACGTTGCACATAGAAAAAACCATTATTGAACTGTTCAAAGGCAACAACACTACCGGTGTTATAAACCATGAGCACTCCAAAAGCAGTAAGCAAAACCGTCGCTACTATAAGTGTGTAATCAAGCTTTGTAAGATTAAGAGCTCTTATTTTCTGCCTTAGTGATCTCTTTTTTAATTTGTTTCGCTTTTTCTTTAATCTTTTCATAATCGTTTGTTTTACTCATCAGGTGAGCTAACTCCTGATCTGGATTCACCTCTCTTCCAGGAGAAACGGTCGTGAGAACAAACTCTTTCTCACTTGTTGCCATTAAATCAAAATTACTTGACTTAAATCCGTTGTCCTTTCCATTTAAATAATATACGCCATTTTTAGGAGGCGTATCAACGGTCAATGTTTTGTTAAGTGTATTCCGTGCGACAGTACGGCTCCCACTCAGCGAGTTAAAGTATTCCCTTGACTTAAGACCATTTGATTTCAACTCTATTCCAAAGGTTCTATAGTGTTCATCCAAGATACTTGCACCAAAGGTTTCGCGTTCAAGTACAGACACCATTGGCGTTGAAGCAGTAAATCGTGCATTCATCTCTTGAGCAAACACCTCGCCGTTTTCCGAAACTAAAAAGTCAAAACCAGCATACCCTATAAATCCTTGTAAACGAGCTATTTCCCCAAGCGTGTTTGTTAAACTGCGAATTGTAGCAACCACATTACTCGCATTTTCTACCGGCAGTTCGGTTTCGCTTAGCCATGCATTACCAACAGTCGAGCCTAAATTCCGTGCTAAAGTCTGACTTTTATCTGTTATTTGCAGAAAAGGGTATGTTTGATATGTATCTTTTCTACCTATTACAACATTATTTGTTAACACGCCCCCTTTTATAAACGATGAGACTTTAACTTGCGTATCTTTAAACTTTTCCTGCAACGACTGTAAATCAGACCGAGAATTAATAAAAAAAGTTTTATTGCCAAACCACCCGATCTCAAATTGCACTACAAATCCTTCTTTAAACCTAGATACAGCCTCTTTGTAGTTAATACTTTGCAAGTTAACAATATCGCTTGGTGGAACTGGGATTTCGTTGCCCACGCAAAGATTGTAAAAGTTTATTTTATTTTCAAGCCTTTTAGCTACTACAGTTTTTGGGTTTAAACTAACAATTTCTCGCTTCTTACCAAGCTCACTTTCTACCAATGCCTTAACCACATCAAATTGTGGCTTAAAAAATACTATCCCTACTTTTCGCGTGCTATTTTGCAAAATAAAATCTTGCACCAAAGGATGAAGCAGCAACTTCCGAGTGTTTCGAACTATTGGATTAGGGTTATTTAAATGCCGTGCAAGTGAAAAGGTTTTAACCCCATGATCTTCAAGAAAGTCAATAAAAGGACTATCATCTACGCTTATAACGTAATAATC
>JALWZS010000032.1:18371-47252 GCA_027002475.1 bacterium
TAATCATCATAAATTCCTTCCATACCGACTCCGCGCCATGGATCATTGCTTAGAAAAAATATTGGTAGCTCGTTCATGTTAAAAGTATTATTGTGTTTTCTTTTAGCTGATATTTATTTTTCGCCTTCCAAAAGCCTGCAAGCGCCAAAGCTCCTTCAAGGGACGTTTCCATGCCGTTATGGTGGAGCCACTCGCTAGCTCTTTTAGTATCTTCGTCGGGAACTACCCACCCGCTCCCGTTTGTTTCATTAACTGCTTCTAAAACCTGTTTTTTGTATGTATTTGCAACCTTTCTAGCAACAATTCCAGGGACTATACTTCTTGCCTTTCGTTTTTGCGAAGTATCAAACTCCTTAGCAATCGTTTGTACCGCAGGAGTTTGTACTATGTGGATCTGCGGTAAGGCAGATAAATCCATTGACGAAAGCCCTTCGTAAAACCCAACAACAGTTGTACCTGAACTAACTGGGAAAAATATACTTGAATTAGAAAAGTCAAGTTTCAAGTCACTCATTTGCTTACTTAACTCAGAGGCTAATTGTCTAAACCCAAATATTGCGTTTTCGTCTTTAGATTGACGTATCAGCACTAAGTCATGTTTTGCGGCATATTCTTCGGCATCAGTTATTGGATTTTGTGTAACGTTTATTACTGCCTGATATTCATTTAGTCTTTCAAGTTTCTCTGGTCCGACTTTTGGAGGGATAAATACATGTAGTTTTATGCCCGCACTACTCGCGTAAAACGCACCAGCTAGGGCTGCATTACCAGATGATGATATAACCGCCTCGTTAACTCCTTCTTCTAAAAGTTTATAAATTTGCCAAGAAAGACCACGAGCCTTAACTGAACCTGTAGGATTCTTTGATTCATCTTTAAATAAAACCCCCTCGATATTTACTAGAGGGGTAGGTTTCCAGTCATCGATAAAACGCTCCTTAAATTCTTGTGCAGAAATCATAGGTATATTGTATTATTATAGTCGTACTAAAACAAAATCGCTTAAAATACGTAGGAGGTGATTATACATGGCTGAAGAAAAAACCGTAAAATGCCCAGACTGTGGCGCTGACATCAAAGTAGCTAGCGACGTTGAAGTCGGTGATGTTTACATTTGTGATGCCTGCGGAGTTGAGGTTGAGGTTATCAACACCGACCCAATTGAAGTAGATTATTTGTTGGTTGAGAAGTAGGTAAAAGTTGGAGAGTTTAAGAGTTAGAGGGTTGGAGAGTTACAGAGTTAAAGAGCTATAGAGTTGGAGAAGCATCGCTTCTCCCGTAAGTACGCTTTGCGTACGTCCATTGCGAGCCACAACGTGGCGTGGCAATCTCAAGGGCAAGAGTAAATCACAAATGCAATAAACAAATCCCAAGCAACAAGCACCAAAGCGTAAACAAATTTCAAATTCCGAGTACTAAATTACAAACAAGCATCAAACCACAAAAATGGTCGGACGAACTTAAATAATAATCCGCAAGTTGTACTCGTTTGATACTTGGGATTTGGCTTTTGTAATTTGTTTGCTCCGTTTGTTCCGTTTGTGACTTGATATCTGGCTGCATTGATGCAGCAGTTTACAGCCCAAAAGTTGCTACAAAAAGTCCAATAAACGCCAAGACTGCCCCAAGAAGCCAAAACCGCATCGTAACCTTTGTTTCATCCCAACCGTTGGCTTGAAAGTGAAAATGAATTGGTGCAATTGTAAAAACCCTTTTGTGCAAGTATTTTTTTGAAAACATTTGAATAAAGCTTGAGAGTAGTTCGATTACAAATACTCCCCCAATTATCGGCAAAACCAAAACATGACCTGTCATAATGGCAAGAACGGCAAGCATTGCTCCAAGAGCTAAAGAACCAGTGTCTCCCATAAAAAGCCTAGCTGGAAAAATGTTAAAGTACAAAAATGCAAGTAACGCTCCCATAATAACTGCAATAAAGAGGGTTATGTCGTTAGTTCCTCCGCTTAATGCCCAATACGCTGCCAAGGCAATAAGCAACAGGCCAGTAGCAAGACCGTCTAATCCGTCAGTGATGTTGAATGCATTAGAGCTAGAAATTATTACGAATGCCGCAAACGGAATAAACCACCACCCCAAGTAAATTGGTCCGATATTAAAGACCGACCCCAACATTGGTATCGTAACCGAGTTTATCCCTAAATTCTCATAAAGAAGATATGCGATAACTAATGACGCGAAAACTTGCAGTGCTAGCTTACTAAACGCAGGCAAAGGTCGAATGCGTCTACCTTTTACTCTAATCATTTTTCTTGCATCATCAAACAAACCGAGTACAGCAAAAAGAAACATTGTTAAAAAAAGTATCCCGGCAGTCCAATTAAGTGAAAACTGCGTTATCGCATAAAAAAGACTTGCAAACAAAAACGACGCAATAACAATTAAAATTCCGCCACCTGTTGGAGTACCAGCTTTGTCTTTATGAAGTTGCGACAATGTTGTCCCCTGAACTTTTCGTGAACGAGCCAATTTGTACCTAAACTTAATCTTGTACAAAAAGTTAATAAAAGGAACCGCCAACACACCTGTAAATAGAAAAGATGCGATTAAAACGCCAAATAATTTATACATAGTAACTAAGTAATTATAATCCATCAAAACACAGAAATGAACCCGCTTACACTAATCTCCCAACCCGCGATAAACACTCCAGTACACTGGAATACTGGAGCGCACTCAGTCAAAACTCATAAACCCTAAAGAACAACGGGGCAAACGTTACCATCATATCGCCCCAGATGAAACCACCGCCCTCATTTAAGACCTAACAGCAGTAGATTAAAAGAACTGTCCGCTACAGTAGGACTAATGAGAGCCCCACTTTCATGCAGACCTACATATCAACAAGTAAAAACAATTTACCTATGCGATAACGCAGATGAGCGCGGTGCTTTCACCTAAGGTTCTACAATAAGATTTTAAGGCGTCTGATGGCATCACCCTTTTCTGGTCTAAAGAACTTTTTGTACGACTCCCCTGTTTTGGTTTGTTCCAACCACTCTTGCTTTTCTAATCCTTCATTAACATCAATAACCTTTATTACCCCTGTATGTGGACCGCGCTTTCTCGTGTTCACACTACTTGAATGAGCGTAAGTGATTTCAACAGGAACACCTTCACCATCTCGTTTTACATCAACCACAATCAAGACATGATCAGCTTCGCGCTTTGTACTCATTCTAATTAAGTCTGCTACTTTTATGTCTCTCACTTTTTCTATTTTCACAGTATTGATATCCGAGGTTAGAGTTTTTGCATTTGCATTCCGATATCTACGACTACTTCTAAGCAGATATTCCAATCGCCCCAACACTCCTCGGTACACATAAATCTCCGTTGACAAATCAACGCCTTTCTCGGCCTTTACATAAGCGTTTGCTAATTGAAAAACCAGTCCAGAGCATTCAATACCAATTCTTTGCTGCTTCATAAAAGCAAATATTTCTTTGGGCTGTGCCTTTTTTAAATCAAATCCTTCTATCCTGGCATCTTGTAAAAGTTCTTTTCTTAGCATTTCTGGAGTGCCTTTTCCAGATGTACGAGAATGATCCCCAATGCTAAATTGCAAAACGTATGGAACTTTGACCTCTTTACCTTCCACTACAAAGTGAAGATACTCGTCAAGGAGATTGTGCAGCGCCTCGTAACCACTCATTTCACTGAAGTTTCTCGAGAAGCTCTTTATCAAGTCCATTCATTCCACCAGAGCTCATTAGTAAAATCACCTTTGGTCCAGATACTTTTAAGACCTTCGTAGCTAAATCCTCTATTTTTGCGACATACTCAACATTAGGTTGCGTTTCTTTTATTGCCTCAACGATCTCCTTTCCAGTAGCAACTTTTTCTCGATCCATATAAGCACCTAATTTAACTCTTGGAATAAAGACTTGATCAGCTCCATCTAAAGCCCCATGTAATCTAGTTAAAACCGACTTATCCTTTAACGAGGTCGCAACAATTTCTAAAACGGCAACAATCTTTTTATCTGGCCAAACCTCTTTTGCCGCAGAAATTGCAGCCTTTGCCTTAACTGGAGAATGAGCTAAATCACGAACTAAAACAGTCTGATCGTCTTCATACAAAACGGTCATTCTTTGCTTTAATCCCCTGTAGTGATTTAAGCTATGGAGAACTCTTTCCGTATCAAACCCAAGCTCAGCAAGCATCGCATAGGCTGCGGTTAAATTTGCGTGATTAAATCGACCAAGCAATGCAGGATTTAACAGCAACTCATCGCCTACATAATCCGCATGTGGGTTAACAAGACTATATGTAACCACATTACAAGACGCTTCTTTAATAATCTCTTTAAGATTTTCGCCGTCATAGTTAGCGACAAGCAAACCATCAGACGGCAGCGTTTTAACCAACTCTTTGTAGTTGTCTATGTAATCCCGCTGTGTTGGAAACTTATCGAAGTGATCCCATTCAGCCGATGTTAAAACTAAGTACTTAGGGTTATAGTTGAAAAATTTAGATCTAGGCGGTTCGTCTCCAATCGGTGGATCAAAGTATTCATCACCTTCTACAACAGACCACATACTATCCGTTGATTTCAAGTTATCTTCTAAATCCTCCATTAGCCCGCTAACCATATACGACGGATTTACGCCCAAATCCACAAGCGCCTTTGTTATTGCACCAGATATTGTTCCTTTACCGTAATTTCCCGCAACAACAATTGAGTTTTCTTTGATTACAAAATCTTGTAAGACTTTAGAATATGGTTTAATGGGAACCTCTAACTTTTTAGCCTTTAAATATTCGGGGTTGTTTGGATTAATAATTAGCGCGTTGCCGGCAACAATAACATAATCAACATCGTCAGGAAGGTTATTTTCGTCGTATGGAGTTTTATAAACTATCCCTAGAGAATCTAAAAAGTCGGTCATAGGAGGGTAACAACCCTGATCGCTCCCTGTAACTTCATGCCCTAAATCTGTAAGCATTTTTGCTACAGCCGCACTTGTTTTTCCTGCAATTCCAATTATATGTATTTTCATAAGCTTAACCCTTCAACATTTCCCTCACCCTACCATCATAAAACCTCTTTTTAAATTCCTCATCCATTAAAAGCTCTGGACTATCATCATACCTGTCCTTACCTATCAAGTATTTTAACTGATCCTTGTCATTACTCCACTCAAATCCATTAAAAAACTCCCAACCCTTAAAGTTTGTTTTATAAAGCGATGAGTTTGTGTACACCGTGCCAAGGTACGCATGAGATTTGCCGTTATCCGTTGCCCATTTAATAGCCTCAAGCATCATTCTTGAGCCAAGTCCGGTTTTAAACTTATCCTCCTTATAAAAACCAAGCCAATAAAATATCGACTCTTTAGTAATCATAACTGGAACATATCCAGCAATCTCTCCATCCCTCTCCCACACAAAAATACCTTGAGATAAGTATTTACTAAAAACACGTTTGACACTTGAGCCAGAATACTCACTTTTTTTAGCAACACTTTTTGCAAAATCAAAAACCCACCGATTCTTTTCATCAGATAGATTTAAACTAATATCTTTAGAAAAACTAAAACCGTATTCACTAGTATTTTTTACTACCCGGCGGTTTTCTGAAGATTCACTAAATTTTGATAAATCAACTCGCATCGAGCGTGCCAGATACCAAAGCCCAATTTTCATTCTAGAGGGAACAAACCCCATATTAAGCAGTTCGTCACGCTCGCCTGATGAATCTTCTATAGCCCAAACTTTATATGGAAACTTGTATTCCTCGTAATTAGCAGGATATTCACTAAACCTAAACCGCATAAACTAATTGTAACACTCCCCCTTATCTAAAACCCAACCTTAGAACCTACTGTTAGGGTGGGACGAACCGCCCCACCCTTGTTTTGTTAAAGCAAACTATCAACCTCTCGGTGGTAGGCGTCTTCACCACCACCGAGAAATGTAGCAACTTCGATGTACAATCTAGCTACCTGTTGCAATGCAAGCTGCGAACTCGAACCTCTAGCGGCAAACACAAAACCCACCACTGGATTCTCTGGGTGCTTAGGGTCTTTGAAGTAATCGCGAACAGGCAGTATGCCAACACCTTGCCCACTAAAAATAGTGATGCCGTTCTCCTTAAGCACTTGCATCACTCCAGCAAAATCTTGAGCAACACATGGCGAAACATAAATATTGTCATTGCCAAGTACAGCGTAAGGAGTCTGGCCATGACTCAGTTTAGCTGCAAATTGTGGGTAATTTGGTACCTCCGAACCAACGACCTTAAGTCGCCGATACAACGCACGCGAAATGATTGTAAAGTGAGTTAATCTCGCGTTATATTCCATGAAAGCAATCCGCCGCTCCCTCTGCCACTCGTAGATAATAAAGTCCACGTTGGCGGAAAGTAATTGATCGCCTTCAGGAATTCCAGTAAGAAGATACTTAGCCGCAGTTTGCGCATACACTTCGATTAACCGTAGTTCGTCCTCAAACTTAGACCTAAAAGCGGAACTCATAGGCGCACAAGTACCCAGCGTACTACCATGCTCATCAACCTCTTTTGGTAAACGAATGTTAATGATCGGTGCCGTCAACAAACCGTTGTGAAAGAACGTTACGCCAACAACAGCCAAGATGTTCGAAACATACGGCGCGATGATAAACCGCTTATCTTGAACCTTGTCTAAGTAGGCATTAACCACACCTCGCGATGTAGCAGCAGAGACACTCAATGTAGCAAAACCACCTTGCGTTGTCTCGGCCTGGGTATAAACAGCATCATGTCCTAAGTTAAGTAACTCTTGAACTTCCGCCCAAAGCCGTCGACGCTTAACCACTTTTTTCCCTGGAATGATTGGCAATTGCAGCGTTCCCGCAGAAATCTTGTCGAGAACTTCTGCCTTATTCGAGCAATGAGCTAACCACTTCTGCATTTTAAGGGAGTAGATATCACCAGAAATAGAAGCGTCAGGATTGGGAGCGTAGTTGACAACAATAGCTCCAGTTGGAAGCGATCCAAGAGCTTTGGTGGCATAAACTTCCTCCACTAACCTCTTGAACCCACAGGATGCTGTAGGCATCAACGCCCCTGAGAATCCCATCGCAGGAGAGCGCGTAAGATACGAGTTTACTTTGTACTTAGGAAATGTTGGCGCCATAACGCTAACGTCACAGACGCCAACAACTGCAGAACCATCATCAAGGACAGTCCATAAAGAATTTTTAGACATTTTTCCACCTCCTTTTGGTGAATGAGAGAAACATAAAGATTGATATATCGATATGTTCTAAAGTCCGACCTTAAAACTTGTTGATTTGTAAGGTACTTCTCTACCTTCGCTAGAGCTTCGCGGCAGGATCCATACGCCCCACCTTCGCTAAAGCTTCGGTGGGTCGTGTGAGACTAAAGTGCAAGCACTCAAGTCTCACTACGAAAAAGCCTCCCAAAAAGGGAGGCTAATCCGCCAGTGTTATTACACAGCCTCCCCCTTAGCCAGAGCTAAAAAAGAAAAAGCTGTTGTAACCTAGTGATTTTAGATATTTATTTGTGTCCATTTCTACCTCCTACTAAGTACATATCCAAGAAGTTATTTAGCACCTTTTGTCCGTCTGGACTGTCGTAAAATCCTTGTACAATGTCATCAATTGGCTCACCATGAGCGTATTCAGGGTAACGCCGTACTCGCCATATAACCGCCTCTTTGTCTAATTCGGGGTGGAACTGAACAGTATAGATATTTTTACCGATTCGATACGCCGCAACCGGACATCTATCCGTATACGCGAGTAATGTGGCAGGTTTTGGCAGTTTTGTTACTGAATCTTTATGCCCAAATATTGCGCTAAATGGAGATTTAACTCCATAAAAAATTGGCGACTTCTTCCCTTCATCAGTTAAGTAGACTTTGAATGTCCCGGTTTCTGCCATTACTGGGACTTGTTCTACTTTGCCACCCAAAAACTCAGCCCAAACATGGTGAGCAAAGCAAATCCCAAAAGTTGGAATGTCTTGTTCGACCAAGTAATTCAGTGTGTTTTTAACTTTTTCTAAAGCCCTCATTACAGGCTCTGGCTTTTTACTTAAATCGTACTGCGCAGATGCACCAGTTATCACGCAAGAAATTCCTTCAAGCAGTTTATTTGGATCATCCTCAAACTCGTCCTCGATAGTATTGACAATACGGAAATCCCCACGCGTTAAGCCGGTCTTTTGTATTATCATCGACTCTTCGTGTTCTCTCGAAAAGTCATGTCTAAATTGTAAGTAAAGAATTCTCGGTTTCATTTTTACTTTGTTAATCTTAAATTTGCCCAGGGAATAAATCCCCCAGGCAAAAGAAAGCTAGTACAGTTTAATTGGTTTCACGCGTTCTCCTAAGAGAACCTCACGCATCTCAGTATGAAATTGCACACTGATTTGCGAGGCGGCATAAGTATCACGCCACTTAAAGTCGGCCACTACAATCACGAACCCAACTTCACCTTCATCGTTTGCGTCTCCATCAAACAAAGGATCGGTTAGCGGAAGCCAACCAAGTCCATTTTCAGGAGAAAACATATTAAGCCCTGCATCTTCAAGGCGCGCAATAATCTCCTGATAGGACGTC
The DNA here is from genome assembly GCA_027002475.1 of bacterium. GTDB lineage: Bacteria > Patescibacteriota > 4484-211 > 4484-211 > JALWZS01. The sequence continues at coordinate 26,960 of JALWZS010000032.1, forward strand.
GCTCCGGTAAAGTGGAAATGATCGTCCGCAATCACGGCAATCCCACTTTTGCCAGACAGGAGTGCTCGGACGAACTCAGGAAAGTCAGGTACATCCCATCCTGCATAGCGCAATGCCATATGAACCGCACGTGGTCCGAACGACCCCTGAGTTAATCTCCCGTTAACTTCAGTAACAAGTGCGTGGGAGAAAAACAGAGGCGTCCACCGTTCTTTTACAACAAGGAAGTCAACGTTAAACCACGGTGGATAGTGCTTACTGCCAACTCCCTCTAACACCTTGATCCCGGAGACGGGAGCGTATCGCTCCATGTCCTTGTACCAACGAGGTTTTAACAAAGAGAGCGTTGATTGCAGGGGGGCAAATGTGCCAGTCGCTCCGCCCTCGCCATATGGCCTTATATTACCGCTTAAACCTGCCAACATGCCATCAACGAATACTGCAGCCGGTGCAATTGGCACATTCAGAAGTGGTGCGACAAGGACGTACTCATCTGAGATTACTGCAAGAAGCTCTCGTAGCTCCTCACGGGTTCTCACTGCCCCAGCATTGATTCCACCATCACTGTGAATTGCCTGAATGTATGCTGGGAGTTTGATGTTACCCGCGTTCTTCTTGGCAACGATCTTACGAGGAACTGTAGGGAATGGCAGTCTTCCATCAATAGCTGCTTGGGTGAGATATAATTTACTCCCCCACAGACGAAGGGCCTCGACTGATTGTTCTGGCCAAGCGGTACCAGTCGCAGGGACATATGTGAAGACCTTAGCACCAGGCGGCGAGCTGCTGACAAACTCCACACCATAGGCGTTAAAGACAATGCTCGCAAAATCCTCAGGCACTTCTCTGTCAACGAGGGCATAATGCGCTCCCATAACTGCGGCACGCGCCATCAGCCAGTAAACAAAACGGACAAATGCTTCATCTGCAGCTCCATTCTGAGTAATAAGTGGGCTCACATCACAAGATGCGTAGCCATAGTCAAAATTAACAGTGGTCATGACATCCTCCTTTATGGATGAAAGAATGGGTTGAATGCTTTTATATTAAGCTTTTGTACTAACTTCTTTTTTAATGTGCCCGGAAACGAAAAAACCCTCCTTTCGGAGGGTGTATACATTCCGGTTTGGGATTTATCCCTACCCTCCGATACGTCTATGGCCCTACAAAAAGGGCCGACGTAATAAGAAGGGTAAACATCTTTTTAGAGATGTTTTGCGAACCGACTAAATTTTTACCTAATTTCTTCTCCACGATACAAAAAAGTTTAGCAAACATATGCAAGATGTCAAGGATGTAGGAGTTGAAGGGTTTGAGAGTTAAAGAGTTGAATGTTCGGTGGAGAAGCATCGCTTCTCCTGTAAGTCCCGCCGATGGCGCGGCGTCCATTGCGAACCGAAGGCGTGGCAATCTGGGAGTTGAAGAGTTGTAGGGTTAAAGAGTGCGAGTGTTAGCGCGTCATCGCGAGAAACAAAGCGACGAAGCGATATAGACTGCCACGGTCGCTTTACTCCCTCGCAGTGACGAAAGCCAAATAGCAAATCACAAAGTCCAAACCCCACAAACACAAATCTCAGATATCAAACAAGTATAAGCGCTGGATTATCATTTTACTCTTACAGTCCTATTTGTAATCTGGTGCTTATTACTTGATGTTTGTTTGTAATTTCTGTGCTTGGAATTTGAAATTTGTTTATATTTCGTCTTTGTATTGTCTAAGATTTGGACTTTGACAGTTTCCACCTCAACTTTTCCACCATGCTTTACTTTTACAGTAAAATATAAAGGAACCTTTACATATACACACCCATTCCACCTACTCTCAAAGGAGACCTATTATGCAAGCTCTACAAATAATCGGTTTTGTTTACTTATTTCGACCCGGCACTACCTCTAAGATATCGTCAGGAACAATGCGTGGCCATTTTGCGTCCGGCAATATGGTGCCGGGCGGAGTCGTTCAATCCGTGATCTTATACGACAGATCTATTAAGAAAGGAGATCCTGTTGTCATCGTTGCTGATTCTGGGATTGTAGTCGCAACAGCAACCGTCGAAAAGATAGAACAAGAACCTATACCAACTATCTACTTGAAAGACTTTTCGCCAGAGTTGCCACCACCCCCAAATAGGAAGAACCTAAACTAAGTTAGAGGCTACAAGCCTCTAACTTAGTTATTGACAAGCATGTATAATATTTGCTGTAATTAATTTGTAGTACTTTTAAATTTAAAGGAATGCACGATGTGTTCACACCCACATCTCCTTTTACTTCCTACTTGTGTTGCTGATTGCTAGTTAATCTTTAACTCGCAGCCAACAACACAAGTAGGCGCATTAACGCGCCACACCTTTTAACGACTCTCCCCTCTTCAATGGAGGAGGGGTTTTGTCGGAGGGGCTCTGACAGCGTTGTCAAAGCCCCGCTTTTCCGCCCGAATCGGCCTTTTTCACTCAAAGGAGGTGCATATGCCGCCCGGCTAAAATGAGGGCTGCGGACCCCGACCCAAAAAGGGGTGTCCACCCCGCGTTTCCATACTCGCTCAGGCCCGAGGGGCCACGGAAGCGAGAAGCGCGGGTACTGAACTTTTTACTGGCGGCTACAGGGCAGAGGTCCTGGCCGCAATACCTGACAGTTCCGACGCCCTTAAAAAGGAGGGAATACTCATGGAACTCAAATTCACTTTCAACACTGGTATCACCATCACCACGAATGCGCCTGGTAGCGGCGGCAAGGCACAGGATGCGCCCACCGCCTAGCTGAGATGACCGCCTTCCGCGGGGCGGCTCGCCTAGCTAAAGGCGCCCATCCCCCCATCCATCAATCACTCGGGGGAACAGGTCAGGGCGCCCTACTATCACGAAAGGGAGCCCGGCCCCGCAACACACGAGACATCGACATTCCACCCAGCCACTCGCTCGCTATTGCATCATCAATCTCACTGATGAGCGAGTGGCGCCACCGGAGTTCGTCCTGGGATGTCCCAAAAAAAGGGACCCGAGACAGAACAGCACACCGTGGGGAGGGACATCCCCAGAGCGACTCCATTCTCACTGGCCTGGTGGACCCTGCACACAAGTGTTGGGGCCCACTGGGCTTTTTTATTATGAGCAGCCTACAACTCATAACGCTCCAACTCCCAGACTGCCACACAATTGCCTTGCAATTGCTCGCAGTGACGCATTCACGCTCCAACTCTAATACTCTTCAACCCTACAACGCTCTAACCCTCACCCCCCCATGTGCTACCATTGCCTTATGACCGAATCTCCCGATCAAATAGTCTCTACAATTAAAAAAGACCTCGCAAGTCAACTTAACAAGCCTAATCTAGAGGTAATTGACTCTGCCTACACGCTAGCGCAAATCGCACATGAAGGTAGAAAACGCCTAGATGGCAGTGATCACATCTTGCACGTTGTAAAGGTCGCAAAAATCCTAAGTGACATAAAAATGGACGAATATACAGTTGCTGCTGGAATTCTCCATGATATCGAAGAGTTAAGCGATTTTACGCTTGAAGATTTAGAACAAGAAATCCATCCTAAAGTCTTCAATAAAATTCAAGGCATAACCAAGCTAAAAACGTTTACAACTAAAAGGAGCGATGCAATTTACTACGAGCGTATCCGAAACCTTCTTGTTACTGCAGTTAATGACCCAAGCGTTGTTGTCATACGCTTAGCAGAAAAACTGCATAATCTCCAAACTATCAAGGCTCTACCAAGAAAAGACCAAATTAAAATTGCTGAAAAAACACTCCACATCTATGCCCCACTTGCTGAACAAATCGGTATGCAAAAACTAAAACGTGAGCTTGATAACCACGCATTTAAGGTAATTGATCCCAAAACATACGAACAAATTAGCTCATTTTACAGCGAGAAATTTGCATCAGAGCAAGACTTAGTCGATAGATTTACTAGAAAACTACAGAAAATAGCAGACAAGGTGGGTATTAGTAACGCAGTAGTTTATGGACGCCAAAAACATGTTTACAGTATTTATCGAAAGTGGAAATCTCCGAAATATAAAAACAAACCATTAAGCAAATTCTTAGAAAACTTACACGATCACGTAGCATTTACAATCCTTACAAACACGCAAGAAGAATGTTATGCAGTGCTTAGCGAGCTCCACGCAAGTTATGACTTTTTGCCAGAAGAATTAGACGATTACATTAAAAACCCTAAACCCAACGGTTATCGCGCCATTCAAACAACAATTCTAATTAGACCAGATCTAAAAGCAGAGGTACAAATAAAAACTAAGCAGATGCACGAATACAACGAATATGGTCCAGCGTCTCATCTATTTTATAAACTTTACGGTTCTAAAAAACGCCCTTCTGATGTACGAATAAAGCATATGAAAGCATTAATGCAATGGCGCCAAAATGCGCTCGATAACCCAGAAACAGAAATAAACGAAGCACTAGAAAGCCCTCATATCTACGTGTTAACACCAAAAGGTGACATTAAAGAGTTACCAAAAGATTCAACGCCTGTTGATTTTGCATATAAAGTCCATACAACTTTAGGTGATAGATTAAAGCGAGCGTATGTTAACGACAAATTAGTACCACTTAACTACAAGTTAAAAACTGGTGATGTGTGTAGAATCGAGGCATTCGCCAACAAAAACACAGTTAACCCAGACTGGTTAAGAATCGCTAAAACAGCATTTGCCCGAAACTGCATCAGAAAAGCACTATCTAAGACCCGACCTTAGAACTCGCTGATGTGGCTGTGGAAACGTCGCTCCATGGGATTTCGCCCTTACCATAGTTCATTGACTTTTCGTGACCTTTGCCAGTAATGATCACCACATCTCCTTTTTTAGCAAGCTTAGTAATAGCAAATTCAATTGCTTCTTTTCTATCGTTTATTACAAAATAGTCCTTTTCGCGTTTTTTACCGGATCTCTCTACCCCACTTGCTATTTGCATCGATATTGCATTTACATCTTCGCTTCTAGGATCTTCTGCCGTAATAACAACTAAATCAGCAAGCCATCCAGCAATCTCACCCATTTTAGGTCGTTTTTTAAAATCACGCTCCCCTGCACTACCAAAAACAGATATCACTCGCCCGCCTTCACTAACCATCTTTCTTGCCTCAGTTAACGCTTTTTCTAAACCGTTTGGGGTATGTGCAAAATCAACAATCACCTTAAAACCTTTGTCATAAACGATTTGCATCCGGCCTGGAATGAACTCTAGACTTTCTATCCCCTCTTTAATCTTTTCATCACTAACACCTAAGTGCTTTGCAATTGCAGCTGCAAGTTTTGCATTAAGGCGATTGTAGCCTCCTGGTAATTTAACCTTAATCCCAGAAATTAATTCATCAGGGATCTCGTCGGTCTTAAAGGACTTTTTGGCAGAGTTTAGAAATTTAAGCTTAGTATTTTTATAGTTTTCAAAGGTTTTATGATAATCAAGGTGTTCTGGAGTAATATTAGTAAGCCCCGCCACATCAAAGTTTATTCCCCATATGCGTCCTTGATCAATTCCATGCGAGGTAACCTCTAAGATTACATATTCCATACCCTCGTTGGCAATGCGCTTAAGGAGCTTGGGAAGGTGCCATTCATCAGGGTTTGTGACATGAAGTCCAACATCCACTACCTTATCACCGAACCTTGCCTCAATAGTTGAGATAAGTGCGACCTTAAAACCTGCTTTTAGCAAGATGTTGTACAAAAAAAACGCCGTTGTCGTTTTGCCGTCTGTACCTGTAATCCCAATAACCTTAAAATGCCGAGCAGGAAAACCAAAATAAATTTGAGCAAAAAGCGCTCTTACTCGATGGTATATATTTTTTAACTTCCGAATCATGCTTCCTACAGTCCTCTCTTCTTCCTCTCCAAAAGCACGAATGCATACACCAAAGCGTATCTTAGCTTATCTATTGGGTAATCCATCGTATGCATAAAACGAGTACGCTCCCCACCAAATCCCCGCTTAAATTTAGTAAGCCCTGCTCTTGGGTGGTTGGGATCGTCGGTTGGCGCGATACCAAAAAAGTCATAGATTTTTATGCCTCGCTCCCTAATGCGTTTTATAACTTCCCATTGCAATAAGTAACTTGCATAAACATCAGGGTTAAGCCTTATTGAGGCGCCGTGGTGGTAGTAAGCCGTATCAGCATAATAAACAATCATAGCCGTTGAAATAACCTTGTCGTCATATTTAGCAAAAAACAACTCGACACTATTGTCTTTAGAAAAAGACTCGAACTCATCGGTAAAAAACTTTTTGTCATATGGAACAAAATGCTGCCTTTCTACGGTTTTTTGATACAAGTCGAAAAACGGCTCAATATCATTAATATCAGTTGAAGTAGATATCTCAACCCCTACCTTTTGAGCCTTGCGAACATAGTACCTCGTGTTCTTTTTCATGCCTTTCATCAACTCATCCTCGCTTTTTGAGACATCAAGCCTATATGTATGTTCAGCTTGAAAATACATCGGCGCCTTTTTATAACCTAATTTGGTAAAGCTCTTAAGTTTGTTGTCATCATGTAGCATTGGAGGTCTAAACCTAAAAAAGTGAAGCTTTTTTTGCCTCGCTAAATCAGTAAAATAGTCATGAAAGTATTTAAACTGTGTAATATCTGAGTAATCGACCATTGGTCCCATATGCACTTCAAGGTAGTTTGCCCTTTTTGACAAAACTACAATTGCTAATGCAAGACCAACTAAATCTTCATCGTTAAATAACCCTACACGAATAACCTCCCGTCCTTCCTTTTTAGCAAATTCTCCCCATGCCCATGACTGCAAAAGAGAGCTTGGTCTATAGCTTGTCGCAAAATCTTCCCACGTTTTTTTATCAGTTATCTCTTTTATTTGCATGACGCTCCCCACTCTCCAACTCTCCAACCCTTTAACTCTCTAACTCTTCACCCCTTAAACTCTTAAACGTTCTAATCACCCTCTCGACCTCATCATCTGTCATTCTTGGGTACGTTGGCAAATTTATTATATGCGGACAAACATCTTCCGCAACTGGACATTGCCCCTTCTCATACCCAGTGTTTTTTAAGTCAACCTCCTTTGGGGCAATCACTTGATCATACCAATCACCAAGAATAATATCGTTTTCCTTAAATTTTTGATGCACCTGCTCCGGATTGTCAACCAAAACAGGAAACCTTAAAAATACACGTTTTATTGTGTGATGAGCATTTCTTGGATCTACTTGCGCATTTTTAATTCCTGCAGATATGTACTCTCCCGCAATGGTTGTTCTTCGCGCGTTAGCTACATGAAATTCACTTAACTGTTTTCTAGCAAGTTTTGCCAATGCTCCCGGATACGCTTTATCAAGCCAGCTTGGCTTTGCTCCGCAAGCCTTTTCCTCAAGAGATGTTGCTTTTGACATTAAACCATAGCGATTTCCTAATAGATGAATAAGCTTCCCGAGATGTTTTAATGGCGCAGGAAGTAAAGTCAAATACGTTAAAACAGGATGTAGAAGCTGCCTTTTTATCCATGAATCATCAACCTCTTCTAAAGACGAATAAATTCTATCCATCTCATCAAACAATTTTTGCGGAAGTAATTTAGAAAGTACTAATGCCCCGCCAAAAACAGAGCTTATCATCTTGTCTCTGCCAAAGCTAAAAATCCCAAAGTCAGCAATAGTGCCAACAGGCTCATCGTCAATCTCAGCACCTAAAGCATGTGCACAGTCCTCTATAACATAAATCCCTTTACTATGCGCGAATGCTATTATTGCGTCTAATTCATCGTTTGGCAACCCAAAAGTATGCTGAATAATAATTGCTTTGGTTTTGTCTGTGGTTTTCTTTTTAATCTGCTCTAACGTCGTATTTAGCGTATTTCTCTTGATATCAACAAAAACCGGTTTTGCTCCTACCCAAAGGATTGGATCTAACACCGCAACACAATTAAAGACTTGCATTATCACCTCATCTCCTTTTGAGACACCAATTAAATTTAGCGCGTGAATTAAAGCTGCCCGGCCGCTAATTGTTGGATACACCTGAGGAACCGCAATGTCTAAAAATGAAGCAAATTCACTACGTAAAGCTTCTACTTCGTTTTTGTCGTGCCAAGATTTAGGGTTAAGTAAGCTTTTAAAGGCAAGCTTTACATCAGAACCATCTATGTTTGGTGACAAACCAATTGCTATTAACTTACTCAACTTTCTTTTCCTCCTTTTTTGCTCCAAGTAAACCTTTTTTAAGTTTATTAATTACCCTATTTCGCCCCTCAAGCAAAATTGCGGCTTCTTTTGGGCTCATTTCGCTAATTATATTGATTAACTCCTTGCTGCTTTCTACTAGCTGTGCGTCTTTGTAAAAAGGCTCAAATAATGGTTCAACCAAATAAATGTGATTAGATTTGTCTTTTAGGTAATCGTTAAGACTCTTGTTAATCTCCTCTGATTTAACACCTAAATCGTAAACTCCAGTAAATATAACTACATTATTTGTTTTACCTAGTGATAAAAGTTTTTCTACTGCACTTCTAAACCCTGCAGGGTTTGAAGAGTATGAATCGTCAAGTAAAGTCATACCGTTATCTAATGTTTTAACCTCTAAGCGTCCTTTTGGCATCTTAACTTTAGATAATCCTCTTGAAATCTCCTCATCTGTTAGTCCAAAGTATTTTCCTACCTTTACTGCGCCGTTAACGTTTTCAGAAGGATTTGTCGACGAATACTCCTCGTATTCACATTTAACTCTAGCGAGATTGGTTTTTACGTTAGGATCAGCCGTATTTAAGAAAGCATATCCGCCTTGTTTTGAAATGTGATCAATTAACTCAAACTTTGCATCAATTGTATTTTCTAAACTCCCAAAAAGTCCTAAGTGTTGCTCATTAACTCCTGTTAAAACGCCGATCTTGGGATCAACGAACGAACAAATCTCCTCAATCTCTCCCTTTTTATATGCGCCCATTTCAACTACATAAAATTCATAGGAGTTATTAAGTTCTTTTATTATTTGCTTGGCTATTCCCAATTTAGTGTTGACACCTCCTCGAGTTTTTAACACTTTAAACTTCTCACCAAGAACACTCGCAATAGCTTCTTTTGTAGATGTTTTACCGTACGAACCCGTAACTCCTATTACTACTAAGTCCTTAAATCTCCTTCTTTTTAACGCAGCTATAGATATCAGGAGATCTGTAACTATTTGGGAAGGAAAAACAAGCATTCCAACGGACAAACTTACAAAAAGTGGCACCAATCCATAAGTAAAAATAACAGCTAAAGGCCATGGAATATAAATGGACATGAAAAAGACAATTGCAAGAAGGCTTATCAGTGCGGTTAATGCAGCAATAACTAGCACCTTTACCGTTATTCTAGGACGCCTCCTTAAACCAACAAGCCACAATCTAAGCCACTCCTCACGAGGAACACTTTGAAAGTGTAGCTTCATCCGATCTGCACGGTATTCCTTTAGTTGCCACAAATATAGCCAATATAAAAAGTTAGTCATTATTTAAGAACTCCTCTATGTCGTTTATTAAATCATCTACATCTAAATAGAAAAAGTTGTGTCCTTTGCCTTTGTATGCCTTAAGGGTTAGATTAGGAAAACCCTCTTTATAAAACTTGTGCAATTTAAACGGAGTAAATACATCATCCATGCCCCAAACTAATAAAGTTGGAGTTTTGATATTTTTAAATATTGGACGTAAATCCTCTTGCAATACTTTAGCCATAACTTTTCGCATAATTCCATCGGCTTTGTAGTAGTCCTTTTGCCTAAGGACTCGATATACAAACCAACGAGCAAACTCATAAAAGTAACTAATCCCAGGCAAAGAAAATATAAACTTTCCAATCTCGACAAAGCTAGCCCAAACCCACCGCTTTTTAGAGCGTTTAAATCTAACAGCAGCAGGAGAGACTAAAATCAGCTTTTTAACTAGCTTTGGATTATCATTCGTAAACTTAATTGCTACAGCGCCTCCAAACGAATGCCCCACAAGTATAATTGGAAAGTCTATGCCATCACCTTTTAGCTTCTCTTTCAACCAACTAGCATAGTCGGCAATCCCCCACACCTTATTAGGCGGCGGCTCTTCACCAAAACCTGGCATATCAAATGCCTTTATATCAAACCCTAAATTCTTAAGCTCTTTAGATAAAAGGTTAAAACGCGAAGAGTCTGCGCCCCATCCATGTAATAAAACGACTGTACCCTGCATCTTTGTTTATACTTCTGTAACTTTGATATCAACTCCAACTGCTCTTAATTTTTCTTCAAAGGCCGGAAATCTGCTCATAAACCTATCGTAGTTTTTTACCTCCAAACTTTCTTCACGCATCAGAGCCCAAGCAATACATATTATTGGAGCCTCACAATCAGCAAGGTCGTACGAACTTATCTCAATCCCAGTCATACCAAAAACATCCATTTGAATTGGATACAACTGTTTATTTTCATCATGTTGATTTGATTCATTAACAATAAGTTCTATCCCAAGCTTTTTTAGATCTTCTATATATGCAATTCCACCTGGCCATGCCTCCTGCATAACTGTAAACTTTTTCATTTGCATTGCCTGCATCACAATAAGTGGCAACATCACCTCGTATAAAAGACCAGGATATCTTGAAGTTTTAAGATCAGTAACATCAAGCGGCTCACTTCTATCGTGCCATACACGAAGCTCTTTATCGACGAGGTTAAACTCTAAACCAATTTTGTTAAACACACTTAAAATAGGCGCCCACTCTTCCCTATTTGCCGGCTTAATTGTTACATCACCACCATTTGCACCAACAATAGAAGCAATTAATACCCCTTCAGCTAAATTTGTTGGCAAGCTATATTCAATTTCTTGAAATTCGCGCTCCGAGATCGTTGTTACATCGTCAACCTCTTCAATTTTTACGCCCAGCTTAACTAGGAAGTCGCGAGCATAGACTGAACAAAGGCTCCATGGCACATTTATCAATGTAATATCACTACTACCCCACATAGACAAAAGAGCCATAATAGATATAACCTCAATTGGCTTAAGTCCCGACAGATCATAACCAGTTTTTGAAAGCTCTTTAGGTCGTTTAAAAACAAAATACTGACCATCATCTTCTACCAAAACCCCTAAATCCGTAATGTGTTGTACATACGCTTTTAGCTCACTTAACTTTTTTCCGTTAAGCGAGTTATGCTCAATCCCCCCCTTTCCTGTTTTAGCCAAAATGACCATACTGGCCAACCACTTTAAGTCTAGCGGTAGCTCCATTTTGTTAGGTACTGCATGTGTAATGATATCGGACGTTGAAATCTCGTATGCATCTTCAAGTACATCTACTATCACCCCTACAAATATTGCTAGTTCTCGCACTTTATCTAAAAGCAAAGAGTTAACATGCCCAACCAATAAAACCTTTTTTTCTGAAAGCATGCTTAAAAGCAAAAGTATGGAGGCAATGTTTGGATCTATTCCAAGTTCATAGACGCCGTGAATATTTTTTTTGCCCTCGGGGATAATTGCGCTTGTCATAAAGTCCTTTTATTATACCTTAGTCGCTTGGTGGGATAGAAAAAATATCCACTAACTCCCTAGCAGTTTGCATCCACAAAGGCACAACAGTGGTTGCTGAGTAAGTTGATGTTGACGGCTTACTAAGTTTCATGACCATAACGAATTTGGGATCATCTACAGGAGCGAAACCGATAAACGTAACATTTGTTAAATTAGGATCATAACGCCCGTTTACTGGGATTTGAGCAGTTCCCGTTTTACCTCCGACCTCATATCTATCCATGCCTGCCTGTTTAACAAACCACTTAAACTCACCATTTACAACAACGCTTTTTAGCATATAGCGAATTTGCTCTGATGTGAAAGGCTTAATAGTGGTAGCAATAAGCTGTGGCTTGGTTTCTACTACATCTACACTTACTTGACCGTTATCTAGAGATTTTTTCGCAATCATTTCCTTTACGACAAATGGTTTATACAACTTACCGCCATTTACCAAAGAACTAAATGCCGTTATAAGCTGGATTGGAGTTAATGAAATTCCCTGCCCAAATGACATGTTTGCTAAATCGATGTCCCGCCATGTGTTAGGATCTCTAACAATTCCCTGTTCTTCGCCTTGTAAATCAATACCGGTTTTTTGCCCTAAGCCAAACTTTTTAATGTAACTTGCAAAGCGAGAAAAACCCACCTTATGCCCAACCCATGCAGCTCCAGTGTTATTTGATAGCTCTAGTATCTGTGTCATGGTAATGTCGCCAGAATACTTATTGTTCCAAGTACGAACAAGGTATCCACTATATTCAACTGGACCAGTATCATGATAAATCGTATCTGGTGTCACTAAACCTTCATTTAAAGCCATTGACATGGTCATTGGCTTCATGACAGAGCCAGGCTCATAGTTTGAAGATATTGCAGTATTCCTAAAGACATTAACCTTACTAATATCGGTTTCATCTGCCAGCTCATCAACCCAGTACGCAGGGTCAAAGGTTGGAAAACTCGCCATTGCTAATACCTCACCAGAGTTAGGATCCATGACAATCACAGTGCCATTTTCAGCACCGTATTTCTCTACTCCCTCTTTTAGTTTTTTCTCAACCGTGTACTGAACTTCCCGCCTTAAAGTTAAAACTAAGTCCCTACCGTCAATAGGCTTTGATTCGGTAACCCTACCATTAGGAATAGGCTTGCCTTCAATATCGCGTTCACTATACTCATATCCCGACTTTCCTGTAAGATAACCATTATAAAAGCCTTCCAGCCCAAAATATCCAATATCGTTTCCTTCAGAGTCTTTACCCACAATACCCAATACATGAGCAGCCAAGCTACCTTCTGGATAAATCCTGTCTTGGCGCATTTCAAAATGTATTCCAGGTAAATGTAACGCCTCAAAATCTTTTTTCTGTGCATCTGTAAGTTTTGTAACAATCTGTGCATATTGATTTTCTTTGTCTGCTAGTAGGTCGTCCAAGCTTTTTTCTAAGGCATCATCCAGCTCGTTTTCCCAGTTGTCACTTTGCTCGAGCAAGGCCCTTTTTATTGAATGGATGCTGGATGGGAAATATATTTTAACTTCATCTTCTTTTTCATCGTTCGTTGATGGTTGGGGGGTAACACTAGGGGTTATCTCGTCTTTAACCTTTTTAGAGTCCGCCTCGTCCTGCTCCTCTTTTTCTATATCGACTTTCTCTTGAATAATTAGCTCTTTTAGTTTTTTTCTTAGCTTTTTATTTACCTCGTTTGTATCAGACATTTCAGCTGGAACTGCAAACATCATGTACGTAGAAGAGTTAATAGCCAAAGGCGAATTATCCGAAAAGTAAATACTGCCCCGTTTGGCAACTAGCTCACGCTTATTAAAGTGTTGACGGTTTGCTTCTAAAGAGTACTTCTCATGGTCCAAAATCATAAGAAAAAATAGGCGCAGTAGTATAACGCCAAAAATCAACAAGAAAACAAACGAGACAATTCTTATCCTAGTAATACTATTTGCCATTACTTAAAGTTATCACAAGTTAAAGCAGAAGACTTAATTTGCAAAAGACAGACCAGAGTTAACTATGGAAGCATCAATAAAGGTTATATCGCTATCCATATCAGTCATACCCAACTCTTCTCTTGCTTTTCTCTCTATCTCTGAAAGTGAACAGTTTCTAGCTAACGTACCTTTACGTATGCTTATTTCTTTTTGTAGTCTGTGTTTTTCGTCCGTTAAACGAGCCAGCTCACCACCAACCGTTGATATACGCGCCGATGAAACTACAACTGCAAGTGAGCTAAAAACAATAACAGCTAGTACAAAAAGCATAAACCTTTTATCAAGTACTTTTGCACTATCTTTTGTTGTTAATTTGTTAAAATTGGTTCTTCTTCTAGTCATGTTTTATCCTTTCTGCAACCCTTAACTTTGCTGATCTAGCTCTTGGGTTAGCTTCTATCTCATCTTGTCCTGCTGTAACAGGCTTTCTTGTAACTGGAAGCAATAGCTTATTTTCGCTAAACGCTACCTTTACTAATCGGTCTTCAATCGAATGGAACGATATGACAGCAATTCGAGCACCAATCTTTAGATAATTCACTGACACATCAAGTACTCTCTCTAAACTACGGTATTCATTGTTAACCGCAATCCTAAGAGCCTGAAACACTTGTGTAGCAGGGTGAATTTTACGATCCCATCGCCGACCATAAGCGCTCGCAATGATATCTGCCAACTCTTTAGTCGTTTCAATCTTCTTTTGCGTCCTTGCTTCACAAATAGCATTTGCTATCTTTAGTGGTTTGTAGACCTCACCGTAAGTTACAAATAGTTCAACCAACTCGTCTTTAGTAAGCCCGTTAATTAAATCCGCAGCAGTAACTTTTAGGTTAGTGTCCATCCTCATGTCAAGAGGAGCATCGAACCTGAAAGAAAATCCTCGTTCAGGAGAGTCTAGTTGCTCACTAGAAACTCCTAAGTCAAGAAGAATTCCGTCAACCGACTTAATTCCTAAAGCATCCAAAACAATATCAATATTTTCGTGGTTCTTTTGGACTATTGTCAGGTTATCCGGAATCTCTCCGAGTTCTTCTTTTATGCGATGCTTAGCCCTTACTATAGCTTCTTCATCTTGATCTATGGCAATTACACGTGCTCCTTTTTTAAGCATTGCAAGCGTGTGCCCACCACTACCAAGAGTGCCATCCACATAAAGCCCATTCTCGTTTATTTTTAAAAAGTGCATCACTTCCGGCAGTAATACCGGTTTGTGTTTTATATTCAGTTTCTCGTTTTCTTCCACCTTATTCCTTCTCTACGCCACGATGGCAGAGGGAACGGGACAGTTCTAATGGCCCCTCCGCCATCGGGTCACACTATTTAAGTATTTACGCCTTTATTTAACTCAAGTAACTTATTTGCAATATCTTTTGACTGTGCGTCAAGAGCATTTTTATACTCGTTCCATTTCTTTTGATCCCAAATTTCAACCCAAGACCCAACACCAATGAATATCACTTCCTCACCATTTATATCGGCATGCTCAATCAGGCTTTCTGGCAAAATAATTCGCCCCTGGGAATCAGGAACTACTTCATGTGCACCTGAAAGCAAAAACCTTGCTGTTTCCCGCTTGTCGCCAGAAATAAATGGCACGGAACTAACACCCTCTAGTAATGTCTCAAAGTCGCTCCGTTCTACAAGAACGATACAACCTTCGTATCCTCGAGTTATGATTACGTCTTTATTTTTAAGTTGCGCGCGAATCTTTTTCGGAATCGCTACTCTATTACCTGCTGTTTTTGCCGCTTTGTACTCGCCTATAAACATTTTTCACCAATTTTCACCATTACTCACCACCAAAGTACTACATTTGTCTACCTAGTGTCAAGACGCGATTTGGGTTGTCGTAGTCGGCAATAAGCGCAGCAATACAGGACGGAACCAAGAAACATCGAACTCATAACATAACTAACGAGGATACTACTAAGTCAAGAAGTCACCGCTTCCCACCCCAACACTCCCGTACACTGGAGTACTGGAGTATTAATCAACAACTACGAACGTTAGTTCAAACAACGAAAACAGCAGCAGTTAAGACAAGTTCGTTATGTTATTATTTACGCATGGCGGATAAACTAATGGACAAAATAGTCTCGCTTAGCAAACGGCGTGGTTTCGTTTTCCCAGGTTCAGAAATATATGGAGGACTTGCTAATACATGGACTTATGGTCCTTTAGGTGCACAAATGATGCGTAACATTCGAAACCACTGGTGGCAGTCTTTTGTTGTCAGCAAGCCAGAAATATATGGTCTTGATTCCGAGATAATAATGAGCCCAAAGGTGTGGGAGGCATCAGGTCATACAAGCGGCTTCTCAGATGCAATGATTGAGTGTAAAAAGTGCCATAGACGAACCCGGGCAGATCATCTGATAGAAAACAACTTAAAAGACGTAAAAGTTGAAGGGCTCCCAACAGAAAAACTAGATGAGATTATTGCAGAAAACAAATTACCATGCCCATACTGCGGCGCTTTTGATTGGACTCCAGCAAGAAACTTTAACTTATTATTTGAGACACACATTGGAATTGTTCCCGAAACAGAGTCACTTGCATACTTACGCGGAGAAACCGCTCAAGGAATGTTTGTAAACTTTTTACAAGTTGTTCAATCAATGAGACCTAAATTACCCTTTGGGATAGCTCAAATCGGCAAGGCATTCAGGAACGAAATTACGAAAGGAAATTTTATCTTTAGAACTCTAGAGTTTGAACAAATGGAGATTGAATACTTTATACGGCAAGATAACTGGGAAAAACATTTCGATGAATGGAAGGAACTAATGTGGAACTGGATAACCGATCTTGGCGTAAGTCCAGCAAAACTTAGATGGCGCGAACACACTAAAGACGAATTGGCATTTTATTCGATAAAAACAGAAGATATCGAGTATGACTTTCCGTTTGGCGGATTTAAAGAACTTTATGGGCTGGCATATCGAACCGACTACGACCTAAAAAACCATGCAGAAAAATCCGGTGTTGACCTTAGGTACCTGGATCCAACTACTAATGAAAAGTTCTTCCCTCATGTAATTGAACCAACATTCGGACTTAATAGAACGTTCTTAACACTACTAATCGATGCCTATATCGAGGACAGCGGGCGCGTGTATTTAAAACTTGACAAAAGGATTGCCCCTTACCGACTTGCCGTGTTCCCGCTTGTTCGCAACAAAGAACAAATCACAAACAAAGCGAAGGAGGTATTTGATTTAGTAAAAGACAAATACCCTACAGCTTGGGACGATAGAGGCAATATTGGAAAAAGGTACTTTTCTCAAGACGAGATTGGAACGCCTTACTGCGTTACAGTTGACTATCAAACCTTAGAAGATAACACCGTTACAATTCGTGATCGAGACACAATGCAACAAGAACGCATCAAAATCGATGACATCTTAAAACACATCGCGTAAGATTGACAACTTACGCATCACAGAGAACCGTCACTACGAAGGAGCGAACGCGACTGCAGTAGTCTAAATACTGCACCGCAAACTTTACAAACAAATCACAATAATCAAATTTCAAATATCAAACACGTGCAAGTACTAGATTATCGTTTTATTCTTATAACCCCGTTTGTAATTTGGTGCTTGTAATTTGGAGTTTGTTTGCTATGTTTGGGATTTGAGATTTATAATTTGCCCCTGCACCCCACCAACTCATCAACTCTTTAGATTGCCACGCTACGCTCGCAATGACATTGTTTTACACAACCCTTAAACTCTTAAACTCTGCAACTCTCTACCCCTCTAACGTCTTATATGATTTGAACTTTCTTTCCGCAATTCCTTCTATTAATTTCATGTGATACTCTTTTCGCTCGCTAACGCTAGTTGGATAATCTTCTTTAAACATATCGTCTGACCAATAACCAAGAACTCTTAACAAATCGATCTCGTAGTCTCTAATTTGAGCAAGTAAACGACTATTTAATCCATTTTCCACGGATTTATTTATAGATTTATCTAGTTTTCCTAAAATATCAAGCGTCATATCAAATATGCGTGGTTGTTTATCATCATCAGCCAACAAAATATGAATTAGCTCTGCTATGTGGTAAACCTCAACCATCAAGTCCTTGTCTTGCCGGATATTGTCAAAAGACTCTTCCACGTTTGCCTCGTTTAATGTAAGCCAATCACCTTTTTTGTTAACCTGAAAGTTAACTACATTAAATAAGTCAACATGCCCAGAACGTCTTGATGTAATTCTTCTAACACCCCTAGCAGTAGCCTTAATCTTGCCATGATACTTACTAAAAATAATAAGTAGCATGTCAAACTCGGAAATTGGAAAACGTCTAATTATTATCCCCTTATCTGTAAAAGAATTGGAACGCATAAATCTATTAATCGCGTGTTAAGTCAATAGTTGTGTCTTTAACAAGTTTTAATTTGTTCTCTTTAACATATCCAGCAATTTCCATCTCACGTTCAGGTACACCTGGCTGTTTTTGCATGAGTAGTTTCAGACCAGAGCGATACTTAAACGGCAGCTTGTATTTATACGTGACCGTCTTACTTGTCTGAGGCATAACTTTTACAAAGGAAGTAAAAACCGTTTTGCCAAGGTCTTCATAGATATCGTTCCTCGCATCACTTCCAGAACTCTCAATTAGTTCCGAGCCGAGCGGCACATAGACTCTTGTATAAATCCGAGATGCAGCATTAAGCCATCCATCGTAAGCAGCAGGATTTGTGTAGGTTAAAGTCAAGGTTTTAGTGATAGACCCATCATCAGAGATTAGGTATTCCTGAACCGCTTTTCTTGTAACATACATGTCAGATTTTAGCCCTCCCAAGTTGGCATCATTAATGTGAAGATAATCGCCGTCAAAATCAACAATTTCACCAGACCAGTTTAACTTACTTGCAATATCTTGCGGATCTTTATCTAAAAAGTAAGTTAGCACGTGTTTTTGCTCTAAATCTTTAAACACAATCGAAAACAAATCCACAAACTTATTGCTTGGCATACTCATTATCTTGTCAAAGATTTCTGACATCAGCTCGCCTATCACAGACTTACGCTCACGACTACTCAAACCAAGTTTCTCAGCGTACACTTCCAACCTACAAACCACGTTCCTTTCATTAAACTCCTTAATTCCTACTTGGCATGACGCCGGAAGCCCTGTCCAACCTGCAAAATCATAGTCGTACCCTTTGATAACAACGGGTCCTACAACTTGTAACATCGTCTGCGCAAACTGCGTATCAATAGCGACAATTCCATCAACTTGTGGTTGACCTATTTGTAGCCAAAGCGCATAAAAAGTCTCCATCGACTTAACAAAATCAGGTGACCAGTTCATATCTCTTAGAAACCAGGTATTTGTCCCAAGATAAGTAAAGAGCGGCGTTGGCGGATAGCCGTCTCCTTGATTTTTTATCTCGTATATACTTTCAGACTGCCCTGTTTCAATTTTTCCATAGTCAGCATTCATAAGTGCGTAAGCCGTAATGAAACCACCCGTTGGCCTTAGCTCTTTGTCGTTTTGAAATAGCACTAGGTAAGTTTTTGGGGTATCAGCCCCAAGAATACTTGGGATAACCGGTAATATCTCGTTAAAGTCCTCGTAATATCTACGCAATGTGTGTCTATTGTTGTATAAGTTTTCTATTTTTGAGTAGTTGCTTCCAAGTAGTGATTTGTACTTTTTAATGTCCACTTCGTCTAAGAAATCAAGCACTTTCTCAAACTCTTTAGAGTACTGCGCAATTGCTGGAACAATTTGAGGCGTAGAAACTATAAGCTGCTCAAGACTTGTATCTTTACTCTTAGCATCAAACCCTAGTTGAGTTTTGTAAAGTGTTAAATCCAGCAAAAGTTTGTCATCGCTTCGACTAATGTTTGCCAATAAATCTGTTGCTTTTACAGCATCGGCATAATAATCCTTAATCACAGGAACGTGTTTTAAGTATGAAAGCTTTAGTAAGTTCGTGTTTAAAGATTCAAGAGATGAGGTTAAATCGCGCGAGCCACTTGTAAGCGTATCCCAGTCTTTGTTTTTAATCCCTATCTTTACATTACTTACTGCAGCGTTTGCATCTTTTACAGATGTAAGCAGCCTGCTGACTGGAGATGTCACAAAAACATAAAGAATTATCTCTAACAATAAAACACCAATAACCAAAACAATGAAACGTTTCATAGATCCATTATACAGACAGACTACATAGCACCAGAACCTTTAAGGACAACCGGAATAGTCTGCAATAAAATTTTTATATCCAACCAAATATTGGCATGTGTTGCGTAGTAAGCGTCCATTGCAACCCTTTCAGTAAAGCTCACATTGGATCTCCCGGAGATTTGCCACAAGCCTGTTATTCCAGGTTTTACGGTTAGTAGCCGACGCACTAAAGGCTTTGCTTCAGGGAACTTTTGTTGTTGAGTATTTAGCTCCTTTCTAACATACGCTCTAGGACCAACTAAACTTAACTCTCCCCTTAAAACGTTAATAAGCTGAGGTAACTCATCAATGCTAGTCTTTCGAATAAAGTGCCCTACTCTTGTAATTCTTGGATCATGCTCTAGTTTATAGTTTTCCTTTTGTTCTTTTAGCTTTTCAATTTTCTCATCACGTTCAGCATGCAGTAATTTTCCATCCTTTTCTAGCAGCTTCATACTTCTAAACTTAATCAAACCAAACTCTTGACCAAACTGCCCAACCCTTTTATGTACAAAAAACACTGGTCCCTTTGAGTCTAACTTAATCGCTATAGCGGTAATTATTAGTAAGGGGCT
>JALWZS010000033.1 GCA_027002475.1 bacterium
GGTGGACTTTGCTTACTTCGGTAGAGGTGACGAACCAGGTCGGCCATGACAATGTTTATACTTTATTGGAGTTCCATCCTCTTTTGTCGCTCCGCACGGGCATGGATCGTTTCTACCAATCTTTTCTTCTTCACTCTTTCGTATCGGTTGTGGAGTAGCGGGCTGAGTTGAGGGTGCAGATGTTTGCAAATTAGATGGAGTTTGTTGCTTGCTTACTGCACTCCCAAATTTACCTGCATCGCTATGTTTTGCTTCTAGCTTTTCAGGAGGCGGTGAAATTGGCGCAGCAGGTGCTTGTTCAATTGATTGGATCTGAATCTTTTGGAAACGGTTTACTATCTCGTAATCAATTGTTTGAATTAGCCTTTCAAACATTGCATACCCTTCATTTTTAAACTCAACTAATGGCTCTCTTTGTGCATAGCCTCGAAGACCAATCCCTATTCTTAATTCATCAAGGGCGTCGATATGCTCCATCCAAAACTGGTCAATGGTTTGTAAAAATATGTAACGAAGAAGCTCATTAAACGCCTTATCACCCAAAGTTTTCTTTTTGTCTTCAAGGTTTTTCTTAAACTCATCCAAATCCTGCGCATAAATTTCTGCCTTTTTAAGTATCTCTGTTTCAAGAGAAAAATCGCCCGTGTCATAGTTTTCATCCCCAAGCTCAAGAAGTCTCCTACGTCGTTTGTAGATAATCTCTCTTTGTTTGTTAATAACGTCGTCGTATTCAACCAAGTGTTTTCGAATATCAAAGTTATGCCCTTCAACCTTCTTTTGCGCACTTTCAATCGATTTACTTACCATTGGATTTTCAATTGGCATATCATCGGGCAAATTAAACTTTTCCATTAATGACGCTATTCGATCTCCGCCAAAAATCCGCATCAAATCATCATCTAAAGCGACATAAAAGCGCGATTCGCCTGGATCGCCTTGTCTTCCAGCTCGTCCGCGAAGCTGGTTATCAATTCGTCTTGCTTCGTGTCGTTCGGTACCAATTACATAAAGTCCACCCAACTCTTTAACGCCGTCACCAAGTTTAATGTCCGTTCCTCGACCTGCCATGTTGGTTGCAACAGTAACAGCCCCTTTTTGCCCAGCTTTAGCAATAATTTCAGCTTCCCGTTCGTGATTCTTAGCGTTTAGTATTTCATGCTTAATGCCACGCCTTTTTAGAAGTTGACTTACAAGTTCATTATTTTCAACAGAAGTAGTACCAATAAGAATTGGTTGCCCTTTTTTATTTGTCTCCTCAACGTCATCGGCAATAGCTTTCCATTTGGCTCTTTGGTGTTTATAAATTCGATCAGGGTGATCTATTCTTGCGACTGGTTTGTGGGTTGGAACAGCAACAGATTCAAGCCCATAAATCTTATAAAACTCCTCAGCCTCGGTCATTATTGTTGCGCTCATTCCAGACAGCTTTTCATAAAGCCTAAAATAATTCTGGAATGTAATTGTTGCTACAGTTCGCGTTTCTTTTTGAATCTCAACGCCTTCCTTTGCCTCAATTGCCTGATGTAGCCCTTCAGAATACCTTCGCCCCTCCATCAACCGACCAGTAAATTCATCAACAATCATGACTTGCCCATCACGAACAACGTAGTCAACATCCTTTTCATAGGCATATGTTGCCTTTAGCGCCTGTTCTAAATGATGTGCGTACTCAAAATTATCAAATATATTTTCTGTACCAAGCCACTTCTCCATTTTCTTAACCCCAAGATCGGTGAGGTATACATTTTTAGCTTTCTCGTCTAGTTCATAATCCTCACTATTCAGGCGCTTAACTAAATCAGCGAACTTTTTATAAAGTTCATTGCTTTCTGCCGCAGGAGCCGAGATGATAAGTGGGGTTCTGGCCTCATCAATGAGTATTGAGTCTGCCTCGTCAACAATCGTAAAATGGTGAACACCCACTTCATTTTTAGAGTTGACTTGAACCAACTGGTCAAGTGAGTGCACCATGTTGTCGCGAAGATAGTCAAACCCAAACTCATTATTTGTTCCATACGTAACATCTGCCGCATAAGCCTCTCTTCTAGATGCACTCTTAAGTAAAGTGCCATGTCCAAATGCGAAGGAACGGACAGTTTGTTTTACATCGGGAGAGCTAAAAATCTCTGTTTCAATAGCTTCAGGATCGACAACATAAGAAACACTGTTTGTGTTAATACAACCAACACTAAGACCAAGGCGGGTGTAAACAGTTCCAAGCCACTCGGCATCACGGCGTGCCAAATAATCGTTTACTGTAACAAGATGCGCCCCACGCCCGGTTAACGCGTTAAGGTAAAGTGGATGTACAGCAGCATGTGACTTCCCTTCACCAGTTTTTTGCTCAGCAGCTTTACCTTGATGCAAAAGAATCCCAACAAGCAATTGCTCATCATAGGTACGCTCACCTAACGTCCGTTTAAAAACCTCACGCACCAAAGCGTATGCTTCTGGCAAGTATTTATCCAGCACCTTTTTCTCTTTTTGCGGGTAGTCGTCTGCTTTAACATCAAAACCTTTTAGTTCGTCTTGTACTCGTCTTTTCAAATCAAGAGAATAAGCAGTTAACTCCTCATCGTTTTTTGCTTCGAACTTACTTTCAAGTGAATTTATCTCCTCTACAATTGGCTTAAGACTATTTAAATACCTTTTGTTTGGGTCTATTAACTTATTTATTAAACCTATCATTATCTTCTTTTAGCTTAACCATTTTAGCACGTAGGCACGGCAACAACGTCGTACACTTGCATAGATGACAATCCTCAGCCTATAATGGGTTATCTATGTTTAAGCGAGTAATTCTCTCATTCATATTCTTAGTACTATTAACTACACCAAAGGCAATCGCGGAAGAAAAATCAGCTAGCATAGTTGCAGATCAATATGACATCACACTAAACAAAAATAAGTCCGTAAATGTTACAGAAAGGCTAACAGTCGATTTCTCGGGTGATTTTTCAGAAGGCAAACTATGGATTCCTACCCAAGTAGAACGCGATGGCATAACTTATAACACCCCTATATCAAACTTTACTGTCAAAGACGAAAAGGGTAACCCTCTACAGATTACTAACCAAAAGGACAACAATGGAACATACACCATAACATGGGCATTTAAGGCTTCTAATGAGCAAAAAACATTCTTGATTTCATACAAGCTTAACAATGCGGTTATTAAACATCCTGAAGTAGCAGAATTTTATTGGAGAATTATTGGAAGTGAATGGGAGATACCCCACAACGATGTTGATATAACAGTCCACTTACCAATTCCTAAAACAGTTTCAGATACATCGAATATCTTAGTTTATGGTCATGGTCCGCTTAACGCCAAGTCTGAGATTATAGATGCTAGGACTGTAAGATTTGTCGCCGACCGGGTAGCCGCAGGTCAATTCATGGAAATTCGAACAGTTTTCCCTAGTGAGTATGTGCTTGGCGCAATCGATAGCCAAAAGACCAAACAAGCAATAATAGATGAAGAAGCGCAGTACGTTGCAGCGACAATTGAAGCCGCTAAAAGAGCGCAGAGGCAACAAATGCTAATAGGTTTATATGTGATGCTTGCATTAACACTGTTTCCCCTTGTTTGGTTAATAATTTACTACCTTGTTTGGAAAAAATATGGAAAAGAATACAAAACCGCCCCAATACCTAAGCATGTACAAGACATTCCGTCAGATTTGGCACCAGCACAAGTAAGTGTACTTTTAAAACAAGGTGGGGATCCTGATGTTAACGCTTTTTCTGCAACTATCTTTGACCTTGCTCAAAAAGGTTGGATTACCATTGAAGACCGAGTTGAACAAAAAACTGGCCTTTTTGGAACTAAGCAAAAAGTGCAAAGCACATTAAACCTAGTTCCAAGATCAGGCGCAAAAGAACTCCTACCCTATGAAAAAGACGTGCTAATGCTCCTTCTTAGAATTGCTGGGAAAACCGAGCTTTTTGATGAAATTGTAAATAAAGAGTACAAAGGCGATAAAAATGACATCAAAGTAACCATGAAACAGATTAAATCTTGGTTTAATAGCCACCCTACAACTTTTCAAAGCTGGCTTCGCGAGTGGAACAAAAAAGTAAAAGAAAGCTTGCAAGACAAGCAAATAATCGATCCTGAAAGCAAGAAAGCTTTAACAAGAATGTGGATATTTACAGTCATTTACTCGGTCCTCTCCCCTGTAGTTTTACTCCTAGGCGGGTTCCTAAACGGAAAGTTAAAACGCTGGAGTAAAGATATTGCAGAAGAGGCAGGGAAATGGAAAGCATTTAAACAATTCTTAGATGATTTTGCAAAGTTTAAACAACTTCCACCAGAAAGCTATAAACTTTGGGATAGGTATTTGGTTTTTGGGATACTTTTCGGCAACGCCAAGAAGATTATAAAAATGCTTCCTAAAATTATGGAAAACACTGACATGCAACGCCCAGAATGGTATCAATACTACGGGGCGTACGCTGTAGCTGATACAGCGT
>JALWZS010000034.1 GCA_027002475.1 bacterium
TCCTTACTTAGGTTGTTTAGTTTTTCTTCGATTTTTTTACTCATAAAAATAAAATCGTTTCTTGATTTCTGGGAACCAGTCTCCCGGCGGTTCCATCCCAGTTATCGCAAAACGATCTCTTAATTACATATTTAATTGTTTGTACTCTTTTTTAGCAAGTGGTATTCAAAGTATAGTTTAGGGATTTTCAACCTCAGCTCCCCTCTCTTAGAAACTAATACTTTTACGCTCTTGCAAAGTACTTCACTAATTTACTTCTACGAGGGAGTAATGTCAAGTCTAACCTAAACTCGCTTTATATCCGAAGGGACAATTCCAGTATCAAAAAACTCGTTAACATAGTTTATTACTTCCTGCGGAAGTAGCCGAGCCTTAAGGATATAGCCTGCTGCGCCAATGTGAAAAGCGTCTTGGATTATTGTGTCTTGCCCTAGATTTGTTAAAAGGAATATTGGTACATCTTTGACCGCATCATCTTGTTTAGCGTTTTTTAAAAGCTCAATTCCGTTCATTTTGGGAAGCATAATATCGAGAAGAACTAAATCGGGGTGTATTTCGTGTAGTTTCCTAAAACCTTCTTCACCATCGATTGCTGCTTCAACGTTGTATCCTGCTCGTTTTAATGTGCGAACGTACAAATCACGCACAAATAAGTCGTCTTCGATTAGTAGAATTGTTTTTTCTTGGCGTGTGCTTTCGGTAGTCATGCTTTACTCGAGTTCCTCTTTAACTGTTGGATTATTGACTGTTGGCAGTGAAAATATAAATGTTGATCCTTTACCATACTCGCTTTCGACCCAAATTTTACCATGATGTAGCTCTACAATCTGTTTTGAAATATAAAGCCCTAGCCCTGTTCCCTTCGAGCCTTGCTCCAAAACTCCTGAAACTCTAAAGAACTTTTCAAACAGATGTTCAAGTGCTTCTTCTGGTATTCCTTGACCGGTATCTTTTACTTTGGTAATAATTTCTTCACTATTTTTGTCGTACTCTGCTGAAACTGTGATACTACCTTTTTGGGTGTAGTTTATGGCATTAGATATCAAGTTGTTTAGTACTTCCGTAATCCTAAGAGAATCTGCATATACTTTGGGAACGTTTCCTTTAGGCTTAATTAGTTTGATTTTAAGATTGCGTTCGTTTGCCCGGGCTGAAAACTCCTCTACCCTATTTTCTAGTAACTGAATCCAATCTATTTCAGCTAAGTTAAGGTTGTATGTCCCTTGTTCTATTTTTGATGCGGATAATAAATTCTCCATGAGAGTTAAAAGTTGTAGGGCGGCGATATCTGCTCGTTTTATGAATGTGCGCTCCTCATTGTTTAATTTGTCCCATGCTTCGACCTTTATCATATCGATATATCCACGAATTGCAGTTATTGGAGTTCGTAGTTCATGAGCTGCCATAGACACAAAATCGAGCTTCATTAACTCTAACTGTTTTTCTTCGGATATATCTCGCATAACAAGAACGACTCCTTCGGTATCGGTCCCTGATTTGAGCTTAGATACTTGTATATCAACAAAAATCTCTTTGTCTCCAGCAACGAGCTTGTATGTTTTGGGTTCGTTGTTCTCGTTTCCTGATGTAGCTGATTTTTGAGTAGAAAGCTTTGTTAAGTCTACTTCAGATAGTTTATTACCTAGGTTATCTACTTCGTAAACTAAAAATAGTTTAGTGTAGATTTCGTTTTCGGCGCTGTTGTATTCTTTTTCAACTGCTTTGTAAAAAGCCCTGTTACCAAATATTATGCTTCCTTGTGACGTTAGCGCTAAAACAATTTCGTCAATTGATCCTAAAATAATATCTTCTCTTTTTTGAAGCTGCCTAATGTGGTTTCGTTCTTTAATTAATTGTTCATGTTCGTATTGTCTTGTAAATATCTCTTTCGAGTTTGTGTAAGAAACAAACGCTACTACAAATATTGCAATTAGTCTCTCCCAAAAAAGATCTTGTGGTGTTGCTGGGGGTAAGGCTTGAATGGTTGCACTGTAAGAGAGGAACTCCCAAATCAACCATACCGACTCCAACAGTATAACGCTTACCATTGCTTTGATTCCAATTAAAAGTGCGGAAACTAATATTGGCACGAATACTAGGGCAAATAAAATACTGTCCATCGATCCGCTTAAGTGAATTATTGCTAAAACTAAAACTGTGTAAGCAAGAATTGAGCTAAGAACAGTTATCTCGTTTTGTAGGCGTGGTGCAATTACATGGTAGTAAATTAATGTATATAAAACCCCGGCAGCTAAAACTAAGTTAAGAGTGAGCAAATTTTGTTGAATCGCAGGAATATGTACTATGTTTACAAATGCGAGTATCCCAAATAGCAGTAACCATATGGAGTATTCGACGTGCTTCCTATAGCGCTTTACGAGTGCTAGATTCATATCTTAGTTTATATTAAGCTAAAGGTGGGACCAGTTCAAGCGGCTTAGTTGTTTACAGTAACTCCCAGAGATCGAAGCTTTTTGATAAAGTCGTTAAAGTTAGTAAATAAAAACGAGTTTATTCCTAAGTCTGCAGCAGACTTGATATTTTTACTTTGATCGTCTGATATTACTACTTCGTTTGGTTTAACATTTAACCTTTTTATTAGTGTTTGATAGATCTTGGTATCTGGTTTTGTTGCTCCAACGTCGTAAGAAAAAACGCTTACGTCAAAGTCATCTAAAAACCCAAATTTTTCTTGCAAAGTGTTAATTCTAGTTGGGAAATTATTTGAAGCTATGCAGGTTTTGTATCCTGCTAAACGAACTTTTCTTACTATGTTTACAACACCCTCATCTCTAGAGTAGCTTTTTGCTAACAACTGTTTGACCTCATCTAAACTTAGGTTAATCCCCCAATACTTACTAGCTTTACGCCAAAAAGATTTTTCATCAATTAGTCCTTTTTTAAATTCTTGCATAGGGTCTTCATGTAAGTAGTAATCCACTTTTTCTTTAGCTGCTCCTAGGTTAACTAGCTCTTTTTTAAAGTTTTGAAAGCTCTCGTGTGTAAAGTAAACTCCATCTAAGTCAAAACAGATCGCTTTAATCATTTTCTAAAACCCCTTCCCATTCTTTTACAAACTTTTTAGTGTCCCAGTTAAACACTGCGAAATCTGGCATCTGGATATTATCGTGATAAAAGATTGCCGGTTTACTGGAGTACTTTGCGCTAAAAAACGAGAGTATAGTTCCATGGCTTACTACGCCAATATTCTCTTTTGTACTTTCACTTTCTGCAATTTCGTTTAACGCGTCTTCAAAACGCGATAAAGCTTCGCTTATCGTTTCTCCGTGAGCTATGCGTGATATCTTTCCTGAAAAGAAGTCTGTGACTGCTTGTTTGTAGGAGTCACCTAGAAATTCGCGTGTGAATGAGGTGACTTCTGTAAGGTCAGGATTTGTCTTAATTGGAATGTTGTTGGGTTTGGCTAGAACTAGTGCGGTTTCTAAAGCTTTAGTTTGAAGGCTTGAGTAGATAAGGCTTAAGTCTTTGATAATTGGGTTTGTGGCAAGAGCTTTAGCTTTTTTAGTCCCCTCTTCTGTTAGCCCCCATAATTTTATTGGGATATCTGGTGTGGGGTGTGTTTTTGAGTGACGAATAAATACAAAGTTCATATTTACCTAGTTTGCATAAATCTCTTTGGCTATGCGGTTGAATATCAACTTAAATTTAGAGTGTTGCTCGTAACATTTTCCGTTTGTGCAATAAAAGTGGATGAAGCTAACTTGATATGTAGTGGAGTTAGAATCTGAATAAATTTCGTTAACACAAACACGAGCAGACGAACTTAAGAAAACTCTAATCTTATGAGTGAAGAGATACATAAAGTTCTCTTTGGTCATTGGATTTTCCGGGTCAGGAAGATCTATGTAATTAGCAACTAGTTTTAATTGGTCAAATCCGTTGATTGGACTAGGTGCTGCGGCTTCTAGTGCATCTTCCGCATAATCGGTGTCTTGTTCTTTGACGTCTAGTGAATAGGTACAGTTTTCGGGGAGTTTAAAACCACTATCCTTGTTGCTTGCTTTTTGACTGAAGTGTAAGACTAATAATGCTAGTACAAAGACTAAAAGCAAAGCGGCAGCTACTAATAGAAAGCGTTTGAGGTTTCTTTTTCCTAACATTACTACTTAGTTTGATGATACCAGAATGGTGGGCGTGGAGGGATTCGAACCCACGGCCAAGAGCTTAAGAGGCTCCTGCTCTACCACTGAGCTACACGCCCAAAGTAATTGCCAACTTCAATCAAAGAACTTAGTTAGTCTTTTCTATTTATACAATACAATCGGTGGCTCAGTGTAAATAACGTTGCAACGCAACGTGCATTAAACCACATGAGCTACACGCCCGTATAAAATACTACGTATTTTAATTTGGAGAACTTGCGTTCTCCACTTATGTTTTACAAGAGTGCACGCCTAAATTAGTTATCAACCTTTTTAAACTAAAGAGCAAATGTTGTCCATTTACCAAGTCGAATTGTACCATTTTAAGCTGATAAGAAAAGGTTGTGATAAAATCCACTTAGTCTACGGGCAAGTGCTGGAACTGGTAGACAGGCTAGGTTGAGGGCCTAGTGTTCGTAAAAGAACGTGGGGGTTCGATTCCCCCCTTGCCCACCACGACTTTCAAATTTCAAAGAACATGTATAAGGTGGTTGAGAACAGTTTTTTGTTTTACTGATTGCTGGCAATGGAATTTGAGAAATTAAAGATACTAAGTGGACACTACTGGGACGTGTTCCTTCACCAGGATCAAACAGCGCTTGGTAGGTTGTACTTCTGGTATAAGGAAGAAGCTAGCGACCTACTTGATATACCCCACGAGGCGTTGATTGAATTTTACGAAATGGGGAACAGAGTGAAATCTGCTCTGACTAAAACGTTTAACCCGGATCTATATAACTATCTATCGCTTAATAACGTAACAAAACACTTACATATTCACCTTATTCCAAGGTACTCTCGTAAGATCAGGCTGTTTGGATTTGTATTTGATGATTTTTCTTTTGGCAGGGCTTACGAATGTGCCACTAACTTCCATGTCAATGAAGAAACACTGGTTAAAATAAAAGAAAAAATCAAGGAGGCTCTGAAAGGAACGGTACAAGAATAATCTTTTTGTTGCATCTTCTTGTTAATGGTTGGACTAGGTTGTGTTTGTTAGTTTTAACTTAGTTAAAAGCTTAGTTTCTTGGCTGTGCTAAATAAGGTTTTTTGTATTATAATCTTTTCATAAATTGGGAGCCTGTAGCTCAGCTGGTTAGAGCGTCACGTTGACATCGTGGAGGTCGTTGGTTCGAGTCCAACCAGGCTCACCATTTTTCAAATCTCAAGCTCCAAACGTTAGTAAATCTACGTTAGTTTATGGCATGGATTTTCACCTTTTGGGTTTTGGCTGTACAATAGCGCCTATGAGTGAATATAAAGACCTTCTGCAAAAAGCTTATGAGCAAAAGCCTATTCAACCCAGCTCCCCTATTCACAAGAATCGACCAAGAAACAAAAAGTTTAAACACGATACTCCGGCAAAACATATTAAAAAATCGCAGCTGATCTCTTATTACCTAGGACTTTTTTTGATTATCGTTTTTGTCTTGTATTGGGTTTCTGAGATTTTGATAGGTAAGGATTTTTCGCTACTTCGTTTTTTGGGGGCTATTAACATTGCAAGCTTTATTTTATTTGGTTCAGATAAAATGCTTGCGGCATCAAAACATCAAATTACTCGAGTTCCAGAGATGTTTTTTTACATAATTGCACTAGCGGGTGGTTCTCTTGGGATAATTTTAGGTGCTCAAGCATTTCACCATAAAACGTTAAAGATGCGTTTTATGATTTGGCCTGTTTTGATATTTTTAGTTCAGCTTGTATTAATCGCGTATTTTTGGCCTTGGGTGGTTTTAACCAACTAGCAAGCCGTATATATTTATTGCTGTGTAAACAACAAGAGGCAGTAACGTTGTAACCACTGCTACAGTTTCAAGTTTGTTTTGTTTGTAATTTGATATTTGTAATTTAAGTCCACTTCCCCATTCCCCAATTAATATTGCTATGAATGGGTATAAAGGGAGTAGATACCATGCTAGTTTAGTTTGCATAACACTTATTAATGCAAAATATCCAACTACAAATACCAAAGACGTCCATGTTAAGAAGTCTAACTTTTTAAATCGTTTAACTTGTGTATACAAAAGTGGCAGAATCAAGATAATACTGGGTGCTAATTTGCCTGTACAAAGCATATAAAGATAATGCCAAATTGATGCTCCATGACCTTCCAGTGGCGTAAGGATACGATCTATTATTTGGTACCCAAAGTGTTCATAAATAAATGACCCCCCAAATTTGTAAGTCATAAATATATACCAAGGTGCAATAACGATTATTGTGATAGCGAAAAACTCTAGAAGAGAGGTTTTGTATTTGCTTAATTTCTTTTTGTAAAGGAGGAATATAAATAATAATAGTAACGGTGTGAAACCAAGGGGACCCTTTGTCAACACTGCAAGCCCAGTTAAAAAGCTCGCAACAAGCCCCATTTTCTTGCTTCCTTTAAGGTAATAAGAATATCCAATTAGTGAAAATACGATCAACATTATTTGCAAACTATCAAGATCTGCTGAGTGAAATGTATGTGTGCTAAAAAATCTGCCAGGGCTAAAAAAGAAAAGTTGCACCGTAGAAAAAAATGTGAGGCTTGTTAAGATAGCGGATTTTAGCGAGTACTCTTTTAGCATAAATAAGCTTAAGCCAATAACTAATAAAAACCCTGAGAGCGCGCTAATGAAACGCAATGAAAAGTTTGAGGTACCAATGACTTTTACTGTAACTGCAGTCAAAATGTACCAAAGCGGAGGTTTTTCAAAAAAGTATCCATTTTCAGTTTTTAGTTCTAACAAGTTCCCGCTATTGTTTATTTGCTCAACTACGGATTTATTTGTTTGCTCATCCCATCTATGAAGTGAGTAATCGCCTAACTTATAAAAACAAAAAAACAGACCTAATCCTACAATTAAAATAGGAGTGAATAGTTTAATAGCGCTTAACTTCTTGTTAGAAGTCATATCAATATACTACCAAAGCGACTTTAAAGTAGTTAAAGACATTAACAAAAGAACTTGTTTTAATAGACCATGTTCCACGCCAAGGATCGTTAACAATGATTGATGTTGGGTTTTGTTTAGAACCAGTAAACCCTTTTACTACATATGAGTGCATTCCACTTATCGCATAAATATAAGTTCCATCGCTTGCAGTCCAGGAAATATCATCAGGAGTTGACCACATGTTTTGTGCCCAAACCATAACGGGATTTCCCTTTTCTACTTCATCAAGAACTGCCTGTAGGTTAGTTTGTGTTAAGAGCTTGGTTTTCCTATATTTATTTGCCACAGTTTGTATAGGTTCCCAGTATGTACCATAGTTTTCAACAAAGCCTTTGTGTGGGTTTCCGTTCCCTCGTGCCCCATTAGTCCCAACAAGTTGCTTTACTTGTGCTTCGCTAAGACTAATCCCTCGATAATTAAGAAGCATTCTAAGGGCTGCAATATTGCATGTAAATGCCTCTTGCTGTTTTAATAAAGGTACAGGTAGGTTTATTGATTGCGTTCTGGTGGTAAAAGAAAAGGAAAAATCTTTTTGCGAGTCTAGACCGTAAATACTTTTAATGTCTTTTTTAAGCGTTACGGTGTATGCAGTTTGATAATTTAGACTTTGACTAGCAGTAAATATAAGCGTGTTGTCTTGCCATGAAAATAACCCGGGGACACTAGGAGTGATTGTAAAGTTATCTTGTGCGGACTTGTGATCCACTTCTTGATCGAATGTTATTTTGATGAGAGTATTGATTGAGACTCCAGATGTTTTGTTAGCAGGGCTAGTAGCTGTCACTTTTACTTTTCCAACTGTTGCAAAGTCATAAACTACATCCTTCATTAGCACTCCACCAATTTGGCTTTGAGCGCCTTTCTCTATTGTCACTTTGTACTCAGTCTCTTTTTGTAAAGGGCTAACGGGGGTAATTGTTAATGTTTTGCCTTGCTCATCCCAACTGTATTCTGTAGCTATCTGTGGGGTTATTTTCAAGTGTTGCTCTATGGAAGCTTTATCCATTGGCTCATCAAAGGTTATGGCAATTAAACTATCTGGTTTAACGCTTTCCCCTTTCGGTTTAAATTCTTTTATTAAAGGTGGGGCAACTGTTTTAAATGACCACTGTTTAACTAGTACTGGATCGCTTTCATGTATGACTTTTTGAGTACTAAGGTCTATTTGTGTGTCAATTCTGTTAAGCTTTAGTTGGTATGTTGTGTCTTGTTCTAGTAGCTTAGTCGGTTTGAACGTCACTTTGCTACCTTTTATGTCTTGCTCCATTTCTACTGCGGGACTAGTTTCTAACTGCCATTTAGAGGTAGTGTCTACTCGGTTAAGAGTTATCTCTATATCGCTATGTGCCGAAACGTCCTTAGCACCATCGTTTGGAGAAACTTTCATGACCTCAGGTGGCGGTGGGGTTTTAAATGTAATAGTGTATTCGTTTCCACTTTCTGGATAGATTGGGTTGCTAATGTATGAAAAGTAAATAATAATCTCCGAATCGGGTTCGTATGATAGTGTTGGGTTAAATGTAACCTTCCTTGCAAGTTTTAAGGAACCAACAGAATACTCATCAAAGTCCCAACTTCCTTCTAGTTCTGGGTGGGAATTAACAACGAGCTTATCTACGTAAATAGGTGCACTAAATTCAAATGCTAATGGTGCCTCCAGCGAATTTAGTACTTCACTACCCTTTACAGAAGAAAAACTAACATAAGGTTTTATGGTAGCTAAAGAATAAGCTTTGGTGCTTGCTAGCCCTATTGCAATAAGAGATAAGAACAAGACTGCAACAAGTCCCTTGTGTGAATATCTAAACATTTGTATCAATACGTTTTTCCGTTTAGGTAGTTGGCGGTTTGCTTGTTTATATAAAGCGAATACTTTAAGGAGTTTAATGCTTGTTAGTAGCGCAAGAAAAATAGCTCCTAAAAGGACTAATACGTATATTGTTAAGGCTTGTTCAAAGGGCATATTAGTTCTTCACGATATCTTCATTCCTCCATAACTTTTCTATATCACTTAGTGTAACCCATACGACTGGTCCTTTGTCTTTTTCGTATAAATAGTTGTCAATGTAATCAAGCAGTTTTTCCATTCTTGGCTCATCTCGCTGTTGGGTTTGTGGATGAGACAAAAAGACGACAGCTCTTTTTTCTGGTGCTTCACCTTTTTCGTAGTTGTCTTTAAAACGTGCAATCATGGAAGTGGCTGAATACGCGTACGCGTCGGCACCATTGTTTGGTATCTCAAGAATTTTAAAAGTATTGCCTGGTGAGGTGCCAGCGATGTTTTGATCTTCTTTTGATGGGTAATAAGGCTGTGTTGTTGAGGTAGCGTTCCATGGGCTTTCTACCCTACCCCAAATTAAGCGTTCTCTTGCGCTACTGTCGTACACAAAGCCGTTGTCTTGCAGCGCTTTAAGTATGTGCTCATCGGCAAACCATCCACCAGCTCTGTAGCCAATGGGTGTGCCAAGACCATGCTCACTAAATTGATTCCTCGCCCACTTAAGTAGTTTCGAAAAGTCTTCGTAGCTATATGATGTTGTTTCTACGTCGTATCCATCATTGTTCGTTGAACCCCAGCGTGGACTGGTACGTGGGGTTATTCCTGCAGCTTTTAGCATATCAAAGTGCATATGCATATGTAGTTCAATTTCTTCACCCAAGCTTTGTTTTCTAGTAAGTACCCAGTTGGTTAGATACTGCGCACGTTCTTTGCTTAGTACGTCGGTTACATAAATTCGTGGATTAAAGAAATGGGTTAAAGGAATATCGCCATGTCGTTTGGTTTGTTGTTCCAGTGAGCTAATCTGGCTTGGGCTAACGTCCCATCCTTCCCAATCTACCGTCCATGCAGCAAGGATTGGTTCGGATACGTGAATTACCAAAGGTGCGCTTTGATATTTAATCCCATTTAAATCTTTGGCGTACGCTCTAACGGTGTATGCTCCAACATCAAGGGTTTGAGCATCTATTGAGGCTTGATACTCCCCTACTCCGACCTTTTCAAAACTACCGATTATGTTTTTATCCTTAATCTCAAACATTAAAGATTTCTCGTCTAGTTTGAGAGTTTTCCACTTATTACTAAGGCTTAACGTTATGGGTAAAATATTTTCACTTTCTCCTGGTAGCGGAGTTTTTAGGATCCAGTGTTTATAGGATGTTAGTTGTATTGGGTATGCACCAAACTTTCCTAATCTTACGTTATAGCCGGCAAAAACTTGCTCGTTAATATCTGGTGATGAGTAAGTTTTGTCGATACCAGTTCCGTAAAATAGGAAGTAGCGATTATCGCTCTTGCCGGGATATATCTTGTTTTTAACTTTAAAGATTATGTTAGGTGCGGCGCTTTTTGAGTCAATTTTTACTTCGTTAATGTCAGTAAATTCATCATTTAAGTAATAAACTAATTTAAATCCTTCGTGCCCATTTTGGTTGATATCATCGATTAGTTGTTTCGAGTGTAGCTTTACAAAATCGCCTTTATTAACGGCACGAATAGGATCTGTATTGTCGATAACTAACTGTTGATAGAAGCGATAATTATCGTCGTACCATTTTTTAGGTTGAATAGAAAATGGCTCGTTAGGGGAAGCTTCCAGTGGTTGCACTACTCCACCAATAATTTCTTGGGGGCGAATATCTTCACCTACGGTTGTGGTTCGAGCATGTAAATTTATGTTTATAAACGCAATACTTGCAAAGGCAAGCGCAGTTAATAAGTGGCGTTTTTTAGGGCGGTACTTCCCTTTTCCATGAAGCTTAATGTTTTTAATGCTAAGAATTGATGGTGATGTTTGGTAATTTATCGAGGAAAGCAGTATTGATAAAAGGAGAAGTAGAATAAATAAGACGATGACTAAAACTATTGAGTTAGTCTTAAAGTCGGTAAAAAGTTGGTAGAAGTACAAAAGCACTGTGCTTGTAATAAAAAGGTCAAAGGCGTCACGTCCCATATAATCAAACAATTTAAGCGTTCTAGTAAGTACATTTGACCTTTTAAGGTTTGAGTATATTACCTGTGCGAAAAACACAAATGACAGTCCAACTGCAAGAAATCCCACCGATGGTGGCCACCTATAGCTAGGACCTAAAATTGCAATAGGATAAAGACTGCTTAAAAACGAAGATAAAAGAAGTACGCCAAGGGTTACAGCTCCAAAGATTAAAGCCTTCTTTTCACGAGCTTTGCGCTCTATATGCTCAAATAAGTACCTTCCCCAGAAAAGTCCTAAAAGATACACAGGATAGTATTGAAGTATTGGAAAGCGGTTGAGCCCTTGGGCACCAACAAAAAGCGCCTTAAACTCTTTTATTGGAGACGCAACGTTAATAGGATATAAAGCGTATGCTAGCGCAAACAGGATAAAAGATACTGTAATTGTTAGCAGTAAACTTTTTGACAGTTTGCGGTAGATCTTGTTGAAGATAGGGATTGTTAGAGCATATAAGACAAAAGGAATTAAAAACTCTGCAAAGCTTGGCATCTTTATAAAAAACGCTGCGTTAAGTAGCTGTTTACCTAATTCGTTTATGCTTGGTGTACTGCTACCTTTATAGATTTCACTAAATATGGCTACAGAGGCAATAACGTAGTATCCTATCAATATATAAAAAAGTCTTTTGAAAAAGTGCTTACGATGGTGGCTAGATGGCTTATCCGATGGTTTTATGTAAGCGAAGTAAGTAGCTGCTCCAGAGATGAAAAGAAAACCTGTAAACGCAACCGTATTTCCAAACGTTCCAAAGGAGTTAAGAATTAGTGAATTCCCTGTTGAAAAGAAGTAAATCGCGTGTGCGAGTATCATTATAAATACAAACAAGCCGCGCAATATATCAAGTAAGTCCTCTCGGTGTCGTGATGCCATATATGTCTTTAACATACCACAAATCAATAAATAATAAGATACAATAAATTTATGCTTAAGTTTTTTGTGAAAGTTTTAGTTGTCATGCTTCTTGTTGTAGGTATAGCGGTTGGTGCGTTTTATTTTATGAAGTATGAGCGGACACGGATTAAAACTACTACAGTTAAAATTAACGATACCGTGTTTACAGTTGAGGTTGCTGACACTGATGCAAAACGAGAGTTGGGTCTTGGTGGTCATACTCCATTAGCTGACAATGAGGGTATGCTTTTTATATTCCCTAGTCGAGGGTTTCACTCTTTTTGGATGAAAGGTATGACATTCCCGCTTGATATTATCTGGATTCAAGATGGGATTGTGGTTGACGTAGTTAAAGATGCTCCTGTGCCCGAAGATTACTCCGATATGCCTACTTTTACGCCTGCCAATCCTGCAGATATGGTTTTAGAGGTCAACTCCGGTGTTGTAGATAAATATAACATTAAGATTGGAGACGAGGTTGTGATCGACTAGTCCAAATAAATCCAATAATTATTAAGCTGATTCCTACAATCATTCCGTACTGGAGCAAAACAACTATCTTGGCACTACTTGCTGCTTGCATTGTGTTAGCACTAATAACAGCTATTCCAAAACCAGCAATCGTTGTAAAAGCTGCAATTTTGTTTGAGACTTTTTTGTACGCACTAAGAATTGTTTTTGCGTATAGTATGAGCATAACTACTCCAAGTAGGTACTGCGAAAAATCGATTAAGAATGTCCTATGGAAGTTTGTTGATCCATCTGGTAAGAACTCCATTGGTTGAAAGAACTTAATTGCACCAAGCACTGATATTATTCCAAATCCCAGGACGAATAGTGCAACCGTTACTGGTACTTTTTTGCTATTAAGGTAGGCTCCTGCTACCGTAAAAAATGTCCACCCCGTAAAAAAGAACATCTCGGCAACTGTATCACTTAGCCATGACTGCATTACAATATTGTGAGGATAGAAGTAGTAGCCTAACAATGGGGCGGCATAGCCTGCAATCATTGACCATGCAGCAGCGGCAAATATTAACGCTAAGATGTTTTTGTTTATGAGATAGGCTCTTAACATTATTAGCGACAAAATAAACAAAAGAAGTTGTGAAATTATCGCTAATTCTGGGTTTTGGAAGTGTGGGTTGATTCGATAGTCCATAAACTTTATGTACCAACTCCTTCAAACAAGCTACGACCAGTGGCCTTAGGAATTGTTATGGAAACTGTAGTTCCTTGTCCTTCTTTACTTTTAACATCGATCTTCCCATTATGTTTTTCAACTATTCTATTTGCGTAGTAAAGCCCGATGCCTAGTCCTTCAGAGTCGGGCGTTAAGACATTTATCCTATGAAACTTCTCAAATAAGTAGGGTAACTCCTCACGCTTAATCCCCTGCCCTTCGTCTTTTACGGTTATATCTATGTGAGTTAGCGAGTCTTTTATAGTTATATGCACAGTTGAGTTTTCTTTTGAATATCTAATTGCGTTATCTACTATGTTTTTTAGTGCGACCTGCATTTTTGACTTATCTAGTTTGATAAGTAGTCTGTCTTGCTCTGGCTTGAAATCGATTTTAACTTTTTGTTCTTTGGTAAGCGGAGTTAGTTCTTTTATTACCTCTTTGGTTAGCTTAATAACATCGACTTCTTGTAAGTCGAGCTCAAAGTCCTCTTCAACCCGCAGAACGCTAAATACATTCTCGATTAGAGCGTTCATAGTTTTTATGCTGTCTTGCATGTAATGGAAGTACATATCACGCTCTTCCTTACTAAGATCTGGGTCTTCTAAAGCCGAAGCGTATCCTTTGATTGCGGTCATTGGTGTTCTTAAACTGTGATGAGTAAGTTTTAAGAAATTGTCTTTTAAATCGTTGGCTTCGCTTTTGTGAGTAATTTGTTCTTGTAGCTCTTCAACCTGTTTGGCACTTCTATTGCCGCTTTCGGCTAGCACTCCTGTGATTGTGCTAATCGCCAGAAACATAAACGCTCGAAACATCGCTTCAAATGCAGGCAGCGAGCTAGAGACCATAAGAATATACATTGCAGAAGCTAAAAGCCCGTTAGTTAGTCCTCCGATTATTCCAGAAGGGACGCTTGCTAACATTACAACGACAAAGGCTAATGCATAAAGATCGGACGATAAGTATCCCGTGAA
>JALWZS010000035.1 GCA_027002475.1 bacterium
TAATAAGAGCAATCATCTTTTTATTGCCGCCTGAGTGTGCTGGAGGTGGAGCTAGCGGGGAGTCGTTGTACTCCGGTGGCTCGCCACCACCTATATTTAAACTATCGTCTTCGCTAGGCTCTGGATCTGTGTCCAGCCCGAATTCGCTCATTAACGAATCAGGATTATACTCATCGCTAGTCTCTGCTGATGCGTTTTCGTCTGTTTCCGCAGCAGTTTCATTGTAGTTTTCTTCACCGATGGGCTCTTCTTGAGAAGGAACCGCTTCACTTGGTTCGTTGTTCGTTGAGGTTGATTCGCTTGGTTCTTGCTCAACTAATGCCGGTTCCTCTGAGTAATCGGCACCACTTTCTTGAGGTATTTCTTCCTCGCTTTGTGGTTCTAAAGCTGTGTTTGTTTGCGGTTCGGGAGTTTCCTCTGTAGCTATAGGCTCTTCGTTATAATCTGTAGTCGTTTCTTCTGTAGGGGGCTCTTGGTAGGTGTCGTCTTGTGTTGGTATTGAATCGTTAGGTTGATTGGTAGTAGAGGATACCTCTTGATTTTCGTTAGTGTCTACCGAGAAGTCTTGAGCCAATGGTTCATCCGCAAAATCTGAATAATCAATAGCCTCGGTGTTTTCTGTTGGTTCGACGCTTTGGTCGAGGGGCTGTTTGTTATCGTCCATAGCTTAATACAAGTATGACTAAGTAGTTGAGTATTGTCAAGCACAGGGGGGGGATTGGGGGGTAAATGTAATCACGTTTGGTTGTTGGCAGGTTGCTTGGTAGAATGCGAATATGTTGGTGCAAGAGGAGATAAAAGCACTGGTGTTGGAGGCTTTAAAAACGGTTGGGGCTAACGTTTCTGGGTTAGACATAAAACTTACGAGACCACAACGCGAGGGTTTTGGTGACTTTTCTACGAATATTCTATTCACTGTAGCAAAAGACTTAGATAGGAATGTTAGCGATTTAGGACAAGAGGTAGAAAGGTACTTACAAAAGAACTTAGAAAAAGACATGTATCCTGACATCGAAAGGGTTGAGCGTGTAAATAAAGGGTTTTTAAACTTTTTTGTTAAGGATGAGTATTTTGTTAGGCAGTTGCGGGACGAGTCTTTTAAGAATGTAGTTGTAGAAGACATAAAGGTTCAGGGAAAAGATGTTGTAGTGGAGTACACGGACCCAAACCCATTTAAAGCTTTTCATATTGGGCATTTAATGACAAATACTATTGGTGAGTCTATTGCTAGGCTTTTAGAAGCTGGCGGGGCTAATGTGAAAAGGCTTAATTATCAGGGAGACGTAGGTATGCATGTCGCTAAATCTGTTTGGGGTGCAAGAGAAAAAATGAAAAAGGAAGGGCTGGCTTTAGGTGACGTAGAAAAGTGGTCGCTTGATAAAAGAATTGCGTTTTTAGGTGAGGCTTACGCGTTGGGGGCTAGTATGTACGTTGGAGATAATGAGTTGAAGCAGGAAATTGAGAAGCTAAATACTGTTTGTTACATTGCAGCGCAGGAAAGGCTTGTTGAGGAAGAAGGGTGGGAGCTAAAAGTAGATTTAAAGAAAGTCTTAAATTACTCCGAGGAGGACTTGGAATGGGTTCGAGAGATCTATAGAAAGGGGCGCAAGTGGAGTCTTGAATACTTTGAGCAGATTTACAAGCTTCTTGGGACGAAGTTTGATAAATACTATTTTGAAAGTAAGGTTGGAGATGTTGGGTTGAGTTTAGTTAAGGAAAATGTAGGAAAGGTGTTTGAAGAAAGTAACGGAGCAATAGTTTTTAAGGGGGAAGATTATGGCTTACACACTCGCGTTTTCGTTAATAAAAAAGGACTTCCTGTCTACGAGGCAAAAGATTTGGCGCTAGCCTTTATGAAGTATGAAGACTTTGCTTACGATAAGTCGTTTATTATCACGGCAAACGAGATAGATGAATACTTTAAGGTTGTGCTTAAGGCATTAGAGCAAATTAACTCTGAGTTAGCAAAGAAGACTATTCATATAAGTCATGGGATGCTTAGGCTTACTAGTGGCAAAATGTCCTCAAGAACTGGGCAGGTAATTACAGGTGTAGAGTTGCTTAACGAAATAAAAAAGAATGTAGAAAAAGTTGTTGGTAAAGAAAGAGATTTTAAGGAAGGTGAGAAAAGAGAGCTCCTTGACAGGGTTGCGGTTGGAGCATGGAAATATTCTGTGTTAAAGCAACAAATAGGTAAAGACATAGTGTTTGATATGGATAAGTCGGTCGCACTTGAAGGTAAATCGGGTCCTTATCTACAATACACTTACGCTAGAGCAAAAAGTGTTTTAAGGAAGGCTTCAAGTGCGGTCAATGCTACGAACCGTTTTCACTTAGATACTAAACTAACCAAAAAAGAACGAAACGTGCTTAAAATTTTAGATGCGTACTCTGATATTCTTGCAACATCAATTAAAGAATATGCTCCGCACGTTTTGGCTCTGTATTTATACGATTTAGCACAAGAGTTTAACTCTTTTTACAACGATAGTCAGATACTAGTTGATCTTGAGGACTTAAGAGCGTTTCGGCTGTCTCTTACAAATTCAGTTGCACAGATCTTAAAAAACGGACTAAATATCCTTGGAATAGAAACTGTTGAGAGGATGTAAATGGGTTGGAGGGTTTAAGGGTTGAGGGGTTTGAGGATTTAGCTCGAAGGGGATTTATAATTTCTTAGTCAGTGCGATACAATGAGTCTATGTCTAGCAAAACAGATCTTCTAAAGCCGTATCGAGGGACAAGAGATTACTACCCTAATGACTTTAAAAAACTTTCATACATATTTTCTATATGGCGTGAGGCGTGTATAGCTTTTGGGTATGAAGAGTATTTAGGTCCGTTGGTTGAGTATAAAGAGCTGTATACCCAAAAACAAGCAAGTGGCGATGAGATCTCAAATAAGCAGTTGTATTGGTTTGTGGATCAGGGCGGTCGAGAAATTGCTATAAGACCAGAGATGACCCCTACAGTTTCTCGTATGGTTGGCGCAAAAATTGAGAGTTTACCAAAGCCCGTCAGGTGGTTTTCAATTGCGAACTTTATGCGCTATGAACGCCCGCAAAAAGGGAGGTCTCGCGAATTTTTTCAACTTAATGTCGACAGTTTTGGTGTCCGTTCAACTCTTGTGGACGCAGAGCTAGTCGAACTTGCCATTTTCATTATGGACTTATTTGGTGCAACCGAAGAAATGTATGAAATCCGCCTTAATAATAGGAAGTGGTTTAATTACTACGTTCGTGAGGTGTTGGGCGTTGAATCAAATTTACAGCCAATTGCAAGGGTTATAGACAATATAGAAAAGTTTTCCGAAGATGAAAACCGACAAAAGTTGGAGAGTTTAGGGCTGGATAAAAGTGCGGTTGATGCACTTCTTAATATTGCAGGTCAAGACTTAAATGAAGTTCGAAAGTTTGGTGATAAAAGTGAAGGCGCGAAGGAGTTAATCGAATTAATTGATTTACTTAATTCAAGAGGATATTACAATGTCGTTCGTTATGACGGCTCTTTAGTCCGTGGGTTTGATTATTACACTGGTAACGTTTTTGAGCAGTTTGATAAACACAAAGATAACAATCGAAGCATGTTTGGTGGTGGTCGATACGACAAGTTGGTTGGTCTTTATAGTGGTAAAGATGTGCCCGCAAGTGGGCTTGCCCCAGGTGGTGATACTACACAACTTTTCTTAGACAATTGGAACTTGTGGCCTGAAGACGTATCAAGCATTGATGTGTTAGTTACCGTTGCAGGTAAAGAATATGTTGAGGATTCATGGGATCTAGCGTCTGCGCTTCGTGATATTGGACTAAATGTCGAAACTTATATGGGAGAGAGCTTTAATCTTTCAAAACAACTAGATTACGCAAATAAGAAAAATATTGCTATGGTTGCAATTCTTGGGCAAGAAGAGATTGAAAGAGGAACGTTTATTTGGAAAAACATGAACAGTGGGCGGCAGCAAGAAATTCCCTTAGAAGATTTAATAAAGGATTTGTTAAGCGAGGAAGAACATGCCCACGAAGAACAAGCCTAAAAAGATAAGGAAAGGAACCGTAAGATACGAGGTCGAAAAGGTGCGCCTTTCTATCGTTCGAATTTTGCTTCACGCGATAAGGG
>JALWZS010000036.1:0-33299 GCA_027002475.1 bacterium
GTATTCGCCATCTTTGACTTTTCTATACTCGATTTCTGTAACAGAAATATTTACTTTTTGATTAGGTCTTGGACCTGCTTTAAAGTTAGAAGTAACGCCACTATTAATTTCGTCGAGCGTTACATTATGCGCATTTATTAAGACTTTACTTTTGCTCTCAGAAACGTACGAGACATCACTTTCTAAATATACTGAGGATTTGAAAACTCTAACTCCGGACCCGCCTTCGATACTAGCTAACTCCGAATTTGTAGGGTGCACATAGATATGTTCATAAGTACTAATACCATAGCTAGGTGCATAAGTATGAAGGTTGATAGTGAACTTACCATTATTGTCAGTTGTGGTTTCACCACTTGTTGCCCCATTGTAGGATAGTTTCAGTCCTCGAACGGGTGTTCCATCGTACATAATCACACTGCCATTGAAGGTAACAGTTTCTCCTGTGTATACGGCTTTAACCTCTGGGTCAAGGTTAATTTGATATATAGGTTTCTCGTAGCGGAGTATTTGGATATAGTTTGTCTTAACTAAGCGATTATTAGCCCAAAGCTCAAGGTAGTAATTACCTTCCGGTAGTCTATTTGCTTTAAGTGAGGTTGTGAAATCGCCATATGTAGATACGTTTAGCTTTTGTGAAATAATTATGCTGTCCTGGTTGCTGCGATAATAGTCGGAAGAAGTTAAGTGTACACTAACTTCTGCTTTAGCGTCTGGATTATCCCGATCTTTAACAATCCCCCAAACATTTATCGTGTCCGTAGGTTGGTACATTTTTCGATCTGTATATAGGTATGTGTAATACTGCTTATCACCAGATCCCCCCATGTACCATTCCTCATAGTAATATCCATATCGTGGAGAATAGGGTCTATTGGCAGGAATAATAAGTAGTTCACCATCGCCTCGCACTATAAAATATTGAGCGCTTGCTTGCTCAGATAAATTGTCTGGAGTCTGAAAATAGGCTATACCCTGATCGTTGGTTACTGTCTTAAAGTCATTGTTAAGCAGCTCTATACTGTAATTAATCCCTGGGGTGTTGTTGCTAAGGTTGCGCACCCATATGAGTGTTTTTGTATCCGATGTAGTAATAAACGAGGCAATGTCACTCACCTGTAGAAGTGTTTGTTCTGTAGCTCCATTGTATTCTGCTGTTATTAAATATTGACCTTTTTCTAATGCTCTAGGGAGTTCTAGGTATCCTACATAATCGCCCTGCTGCAAGGGTAAGGTGAACTCTCCAACCAAATCAAGGTTTAATAGTTCGTCTTTGTCGAATTTATTCCAACTGGCTTGTGCCCAGTATGGTATGCTTGAGCGTTTTTTCAATTTGCCGATGAATGAATTTAAATCCCTGTATTTATATACTTTGACTGAGAGTTGTATGTCCTTGTTATTTCCATATGCGTATACATCAAATGTTGGTTTATCAGTTGTTGGAACTTCCGTCATTTGTTTAGCGAAACCAAAGTTAGACACATTCTCATCTGCGTTTT
The DNA here is from genome assembly GCA_027002475.1 of bacterium. GTDB lineage: Bacteria > Patescibacteriota > 4484-211 > 4484-211 > JALWZS01. The sequence goes on from JALWZS010000036.1 coordinate 1,500, forward strand.
CTTCTGTCTCGAAAGAAAAGACATAATCAGAACCTAGTGTTGCATTGCCATCTTGGACTGGAAGGTCTTTTGATACCGTTACAGTATAAACGGTGGCTTCTTCAAATGGAGTTTTGGGGTAAAGTACAGCGACTTCTTTATGCCTCTCAAACTTAAGGTCGGCGGGTGGATTAATTGTTGTGTACGGTAAAACATCAGCATAGTGGTCGGTATTAAATCGTAGTTCAATCCCTGAATTTATAGGAACACGAGTTGCTTCATTCCGAGGAAGAGTAGATTTGATAGTAAACTTTCCTTCAGTTTGGAATGCCCACTTCAATGGAGCTCCACTGTGTTCACCAAGGACGTTTCTTTCTTGTAGTGAGACTTTTATAATTGAGTTTTCCGGGAATTGTTCTTTTGGGATTATTCGAACTGATTTGTTAGTTACGCTTTCTACATCAAAGTTAACTTTGGGTGTGAGTTCTAGGTTGCTTTTTATTTGCTCAGACGTAATTGGTTTTTCACTTGTTAGTAGGAAAGTTGAATCTTTACTTATGCCAAGTACGCCAGCTGATTCTGCAGTTATATCAATGTTAGTATCTGGGAGTGTGACTGGTGTTCCGTTAAATGGTTGTTCTTGCGGTTGATGTCTTAATTGAGGCAACTCAATATTAGGGAATAATTTAATGGCTATCAATGAAGCGGAAGCTAAAATAGACACTGTAGCTAATAAGCCAATAAATAACAATTTTCGAGACTTAGTTTCCTGAGTGCTATTTGTTGTGTTCATAGCTTTCACTTCTTTTATAACACAACCGCATCGATATGTTTCATCTCTTTACTTCTTTTCTTTATCTAGTTTGTCTAGACCAAGACCTTTGACGCCAAAGTAAACCACAAGTGCTATAACTGTAAAGTCAATTAATACGCTAATGAAGTCGCCAATCAGGATTTTAACTGAGCCGAATTCTATTGCTGCAGTTTGAAGTCCACCAGCCGCACCGAGTACTACGCCGAGTAACGGATTGATGATGTCTTCAACTAAAGCTGTAACAACTTTTGAGACTGCGCCACCTAGAATAAATCCGACAGCTAAACCAACAACGCCCTGTTCTCTTATAAAATCAATAAATCCTTTCATGAATAATCACCTCCTTGATGAATGGTTCTATTGTAGCAAGAAGATCTTGATGTGGGATAATAGAAATATATGAATATTTATGTAGCGCATTCGACGGCGTTTAATTTTAAAAAAGAGCTTTATGAACCATTAAAAAATAGTGTGTTAGCAAGCCGCCATAACTTTGTGTTTCCTCACGAAAATAGCTTAGAGCTATTTGATTCCAAAAGCTTTTTAGAAAATAAGTGCGGTTTAATGATTGCTGAAGTTTCGTACCCCTCGACAGGTGTTGGGATTGAGGTTGGTTGGGCCAATATATTTGGTGTAAAAGTGCTAGCAATTCACAAAAAGGGAACGGCTCCGTCTTCTTCAGTAAAAGTAGTTACAGACAAGATTATTGAATACGTGTCGGCTGAAGATTTAACTAAAACAGTTGGCGAGATTATTGAGTCGTTTAAAAAATCCAGTCAAGGAAGGACTTAAAGAAGTTGACGACCGTCTCCCACAAGCGTCCTAAGAAACTTTGGTTTTCTTTATTGGCTTGTGCGTGAAAATTAGAATTAGAATTAGAATCTGTTGCCTTTTCTTGGGTTGGTGTAATTGTTAGACTCTGCTGTAAGATTTCATCTTCTTGTGAGGTGCTTATTTGAATGTTTTCTTTTTTGCCTTGTCCTACTTTCCCAAAAACTCCAAAATGTATTTTTTGATCAACAAGGGACGATACGTAAAAGATTCCAATGCCAGTAGCTTTAATATCTAAAAACGTCTGGTTGTCGATATCGGTTTTTACATCTTTTGATACGTTTGACATTAAGTCGTTGCCTGATCCGTCAAATATGTGTAAATCTTGTATCGGGCGTGCAAATACAACATACTCTCCGTTCGGGGATATTGATAACATACCGCGCTCGTCTCCTTTTATATTTGCACCCCACTTTACAAAGCCGTTTTCAATATAATTTATGCGCGTCATATCTTGACTTGCTTCAATCCCAAGTACTGCTTTTGATAAGTCATAAGTTGAGTCGTATCCCCAATAGTCACACCAACTTCCTGTGCATTTGAAAAATGGCGATCCATCACCACCGAGAATATGATAGGTGCAAAGCCCATCGCTAACAGGTTCGCAATAATTGATTGTTAATCCATTGGGCGTTGTTTTGCCAAAGTGAGAAAACTTACATTTGTCAGATACTTTTACAAATCCTGTATTATAAAGCCCATCGCTTAGGCAAACTAAGTTCCCATCCCAAGAAAAGCCAACATATATACCATTGTGTTGAGTGGACTCTTTTTGACCAAGAATGTTTCCTTTGTTATCGACGATCAAGTAATCATCAATTAAGACATCATGACCGTCGTAAGCTACCTTTAACGAGACTCCTTCGTATGGCTTTTTATTGGGGATAATCAGGTACCCTTGCACTTTTCCAGTTTTATCAAATACATATAATTCGCACTTTTGTTCATGGGCATTACAAAACGCTACATATAAAGTGGATCCGTCGCCGGATATTGCTGCGGAGCGGGCAAGATATTCTTCTTTAGGATGTTTAAATGACCACAGTTCTTTAATCTTTGGAGCAAAGGTAATCGCATCATCATTTAGGTATGCATCTAATTCCTGCAAGCCACAGCTAATTGTTTGTTGTTTGCCTTTTTCAAGGTTAATATCCATTGCGTTAGTTGAATATCCCGGTTTAGTAAGAATTAAGTGGTAGGTGCCGGCTAAAATTCCATCTAGCATTGTGTCTGCATCGGTAGTAATTCCTTCATACGAAAAATCGTTATTAGTTAATTTGAACGCGTATTTATCGACAGGACAATTGATTTTAAGTTTTGCGGGGTTATCAAGAAGTACCATCTGAACATATGGATGCAATTCTGACTGGTCTGTATCAAGTGGGTCTTTTGATAGTTTTAAGGTTACCGTTTTGGTTGCAGTTAAATCATGATTTGGATCTTTGGCGGTTACAGTAAACTCACCTGTTTTTGTTATCCCACTAAAGTAAAAATATCCAGTATCATCGGTTTTTAGACTTTCTCCAGTATTTAACGTGACTGTAGCGTTCTCAATTGGCTTACCGTATACGTCTTTAACTGTGCCGCTAATTGTTCCTGAAAAAAGCGTAACGAAATGTTGCGCTCTTGCTACATCACTCCCGTCAGATGCCTCTATTAACAAACAGCGTTGTTCGTACATAGGAGGTTCGTTAGGCCAAAACAGGTCATTTATTTTAATCGTGTGAGTTTCTTTCTCATCTGGTTCTAGTTCTAACTTAACTCCAGAAGTGCCTCTTAAGGTTTGACCTTTATTGCAGTCTTTAACTAGTACTTTAGGACGACCGACTTTTTCACCTCGGTTTTCAATATCAAATGTTAGGTTCACTCTATCTAAGTAATCTCCAACTAATTCGTGCTTAATGTTGCTAATCTGATAATGCGGTGGCTCGGGGAGTTTGTTTATTGTTAAAACGTAGCTATTGTTTACAGGTGTTGTGTCTCTTTCATCTAGCTCTGGTATCCGATTATCTGGGTCAACAACGACCTTGACTTTACTGCATGCATCGGTTGGTGCTTCCCAGTCAATAGTTTTGTTATTAACAAGCGGTATTCCTAAAGTGTTTTTTTCAATTACCGATGGTGCGAGCTCTTTGACTTCATACGAGTCGATTTGATCCCAGTTATCTGCTTCGTCACAGTTTTCCTCGTAGGTAGTTGCAGTGTAAACATCTACCTTAAATGCTGGACTATAAACGTAGCCTCCATTGTGTATTTCGATATGAATTTTCCCATCATCTGTGTACCAGACTCCGGGCATGGAGCTTCCTTTTTTGGTTGCAACGTTAAGATCCGGCGCATACGTCCACATATCGGCGGTACAATCTTTCGCACATTGGTTAAGCTTTGGCTCGAGGTTTAACTTAACAGCTCCAACACAAAATAGCGATTGGATAAACGGTCCAAAATCGGCACTTTCTCGAACTATGGTGTTAAATGCAAATTTAACCAATGTTTTTGCCGCGTCTGTACCATCCATGGTGCACATAGTTTCTACGTATTCCCAGACAGCGTCGCGGCTCCAATAAAACTTCCATCCAGCACAACCTGTGTAGCAAAGGTCATAGCTTTGATCATAGTAAATTGGTGTATCTTGACTGTCTTCCTGTGTGTTTAAAGAGTTGGCGAACGATTTTTGCGAAGCAAAAAATACCCCTATGACTGAGGTAACTAATAAACTTAAAAGAATGTATCGGATCTTATTTTTCACCCGAATCACCTCGATTAAAATTATAGCACTGATTGGAATGTACGTATTTACGCGTTGCAGAATAATGTAGTATCATCGTTAAGGTATGTGTAAAAATTTCCTAAAAAAGATTGGACTTGTTGACTTTACAGAGAGCAAGAGCGGAAAAGGGGCGTTTTTGGCAATATTTCATGCTCCGGTTTGGCTTGTGTTGCTGACTATCTTGTTTGCATTTATATTCATTGGGATTTCTGTTTCTGCTGGACTTGTGCCAATGATTGTGATGTTTTTCTTTTGGGTCGTTTTGCTGTTTGTTATGGTCAAATTCGCGATTGCTCCAGTCTATTACTTTTTAGTGGTGCTTTTATTTGCTGTTGGTTCGTATTTTTACTCAGGTACATTTGATCTAAGTACTACAACAGACATAAATAATTCTTGGGTCACAAGTCAGGAAGCTAATGAAAATACTTCTGGCGGTGGAACGGTCGTTGAAGTAACCAATAAAGATGGAGCAATATATATAGAGGCGGAAACAGGAACATTAACTAATGCGGGGCAGTACTCCAGGATTGCAACAAATACACCAAGAGGCAATGGAGAAGCCTACCTAGGCGATGGTGGCGCAAAAGTTTCTTACATTATTCCAGTGGAAAGTGACGGGGAATACGAACTTTGGATAAGTGTTACTGATGATGGTAAACATGCGGACGGTGCAAGAGATGCAACGATTAATGTGAATGGCGATAGCTTGCATTATGACCATGTATCAAAAGATACTGGTGGCTGGAAGTGGGTAAGGATAAGTAGTGTTTACTTAAAGAAGGGAAATAACGAAATCTCGTTTACAAAGGATAATACTACAAGTGCTGCTTTTATAATGGACGCATTCAAGTTTGTGGCTGTTAAGTAGCTTACTTTTCATTGTTGCTCTGTTCCGTATTGTTTTAAGGGGGACAGTAGAGTTTTCTATAAGGGAGTTGGAATAGCTTAATTGTTTGGGGTTTTAAAAATATGTAGGCCGGGAACGTATCCCCGGCCATTGAGCTACTGTAGGTACGGGTAGCAGTGTTCTAGCCCGCTTGGACCTTGTACCTGGATGCTACCCAACCAAACCAGTATTATTGCTACTGCAATTATAGCCACCAGTAGAGTGGCAATCACGAGTAGTATGTACTTTTTCATTGGTCTCTCCTATGAGAGGGTTTGTAACTGAAGAATACTAGCTTAACCTAGCGAGTGCGATGCTATGGGTATTATAGCAATATTGTTATGTTGTTGTCTAACCAGAAATAAAGAGCTTCGTCGGTTGGAAATGTCGGTTCTACAGACTAGGAGCGTGTTTACTTCCCAAATGCGATGCGGTCGATTATTTCGCTCTTTAGTCCTAGCATTGTTGCTGGAGCGATTGTGTACTCGCCAAACATGTCGTTAACCTTGTCTAGCGCTTTGGATAAGATCCTTAGTTTAGTTGTTTTACTTTCAAATAGAGTTTGTTGCACGGGAGTACGCGGCACAAGCCCATAAGCACTCACAGCTAGTTTTGCAACGCTTTTTCTTTGCGGACTTTTTTCTAGTATCTCTTTTGCTTTTTCATAAAACTCAAATGTTGAGTAAAGTGCGTTTGAGCTCATTTCGCCTTTGTGCCAATAAGTGCCGTCTGTGTATGAACAAGCTACGTGTACTCCACGTGCCGTTAGATTGTTTTTCCGAATACGACGCGCCATCTTTTCGCATAGTTTAAGAAGTAAAGGATAGAGTTTTTTAGAATCAGCCGTCTTGTACTTTAGAGCATAACTTTGTCCAAAACTCCTGCGTTTAAAATCAATTGAATCAATCTCCCAGCCACGAAGTCTAAGATACCAATAATATCCGCTAATGCCTTTAAACACTCGTTTTTTTAGAAGTGTTAGGGGAGCATTGAAAAAATCTAAAGGAGTAAAAATACCAAAACTATTTAGTCTTGCTTCGTATCTAAAGTTGATTCCATGTAAATCTCTAAGTCCTACATTTTTATACGTTTCAATTAAATTCTCGTGGGTTATAACGTCTAGTCCATCGGGTTTGTGTAATGAGGCGGCAAGTTTTGCTAAGAAACGGTTAGTGCTTATTCCGACATTGCTTGATATCCATTCTCCAATTTCTTCTCTTATTCTTTGCTTTATCTCTATTCCTATTTCACTAATGTCTTTTTTTAACTTTACGCCGTGGAAGTCAATGACTGCTTCGTCAATTGATTTTGCGCTAACAGTAGGGGAGTAGGATTTAAAAATCTCTAAAAATCTTCTTTGTACTATACGGTATTTTGGCGGATCAGGGGTTAGAACTATTAACCCTTTATATAAGTTTTTAGCGTCTTTTACTCGCATTCCTGTTTTAATGCCAAAACGCTTTGCTTCTATTGATGGAGCAAGAATGCAACCATTAGGTGAGTCGTACGCTGCAACAGCAATTGGTTTGTCGCGCAGTAGGGGATTGGCTTGTTGCTCTATGCTCGCAAAGCAAGAGTTAAGGTCGATGTGCATGACTTTTGGTTGTTCTTGATTTACTGGTAGCGTCATTTGGTAGTTTATTTAAAAGTCGCTTCTCGCTTTAAGCGGGAGAAGCAATCTCTATTAGTCTCCAACTTAACGTGTTTGTATCAAGGCGCAATTTAAAAAAGGTGCCATTGGCTATAAGGTGAAAGTAGTGGATTAAATCTTTGCCTTCGTAAACTTTGTGGTGAAAACCTAGCTTTTCAAATTTTATTACCTCGTTTTTACGTTTCATGATGTATGGGAACGCTTTTCCATTATTGGCATCGTATGCTAATGAAACGCTAACTTGTTCATTTATTTGTGTTGTCATAATTGTTTGTGAATGAGTTTGCTCGTTTCTTGTAATCCAAATGCATCTTTTATTTTTCTAATGAGCGCTTGGTTACGGTGAAACGCTCAAACTCATTCGTACTAAGTGAATAATATGTAGGAAATAGTAGACACGCAAGATTGTATTTTGTCTACTATTTGAATTTACTTTTCAAACTGTTTGTTTGTAGTCATAGCTACTTGTGAGTGAGTTTGTCCGTTTCTTGTAATCCAAATGCAGCTTCTGATTTTTTCTACTGAGCGTAATTTAAGAGGTTAGCTCTTAAATTACGCGTTGTTACGCGTTCCAGCTGGCACCGACTAGTGGGACAAATGTAAAACGACCTTGCGGCAGATAACTTTTTTCAATTTCAGTTGGGCTAACTTTTTTAACCTGCATCATTAGTCCATTTACAGGAATTATCATTCTCCCACCAATCTCAAGTTGTTCTATTAAATCTTGCGGAACTTGATTTGCGCCAGCATTTACTAAAATCTTAGTGAATTTATCGTCTTTATTAGGTGAACCAATCCTATCAGTCGGTGCCTGCTTGATAATTTCCTTAGGAAAACCGTACTTGGCTATGTTGTTTTGACCAAATTCAACTAGCTCAGGAATAAGCTCAACCCCTAATACTTGGTTTGGGTTTTTAGTAATGCTTGCTAAAAGAGCAGTTGTCCAACCAGATCCTGAGCCAACGTCTAGGATTGTATCTGTTTCTTTGGGGGCAAGCATTTCAAGCATAATTGCTACTGTATAGGGTTGTGAAATGGTTTGATCGTAGCCAATGGGGAGTGGGGCATCGATATATGCTTGGCTTTCGTATCCTGGTGCAACGAAATCTTTCCTGTCGATTTTGTTAAATGCATTAATTATTTGTGGTGTTTGAAGCGCACCTTCTTCAATTAGGGGTTTTATTAGTTCTTCCTTACTGTCGTAAAACATTGTTATGAAATATGAAGATCTACGTCAAATTTCTCTTCTACATCCGCAATTACTTGGGCATCAACGTCTTTGAGGTGCTCTTGTACAAAGGCTCGCCACTGTTCCTCTGTTTCGTTTACTCCTTCTATAGTCCATTTCCCTTTGGCCAACCTGGCTATTACTCCACCTACTGTTGGATACGTTAAGTGAGTTCTCTTGTTATGTTCTGTTATTTCTCGAACTGCATGCCCATTCATTTGCACAAGCTTAGGCTTGCCACTGCTATCAAGCACCTTCATCCCTTTAACGTCAATTCTTAGGATTCTAGATTCACGTCCTTCATTATCATATATAGTTTGTCCTATTATAGATTTTATTGCTGGGAATAGTTGAGGTGAGCGAATTGATTCTTGAATGCGAAGCTTTTGTTCATACCTTTGGGCTTGACGTTGGGCTTTTAATCTTTCTTGTTCTTCTGCGCGCTCGATTTCTGCCATTTGCTTGAGCCTAGCTAGTTCTTGTTGCTTGGTGTCAACTTCTTCTTTAGATAGCGATTTGGGCCATAGTTCTTCAGGCAGGATTGATGGGTACTCTTTAATTATTTCTTTTACTTGAGCTGCTGCAGCGTCATAATTCTCGTCCTTAAGTTGTGTAATTATGCGATCCCAAATATCTGACGCTCTGGCTTCGTGGGGCAAATTAGACGTGCGAAAAAAGGCTAAGGCATTTATAGCTATAAGTACGTTTCTAATTTGTTCTGATGGTAACTTTGAAAGCATTTGTTCAATTACCGTGTCAATTCGGTCGACGTACCCTCGGTAAAATTCAGTACCGTTTACCTCTTCTTCTAGATGTTTGTGATTGCCATTTCTAATTGTAGGATTTCCGATTAAAAGTCTTTCAAGGATTCTTTTTTTGTTAGTCTCTGGATCCATGAAACCGATTGGATTTCTTGTATTATATTTTTCCAGTAGTCGTTCAATTGGGCTTAACATGTGCTGCTTGGCAGTATTTCGCAGACGCATTAGAAAAACTAACTGCCATTCAGGTGAAGCTTCGTCAAAACCTGCTTCTTTAAAACGCTCGAGTAGCTGCATATTTGCAAAACGTTGCGTCGACCTTTCTTTGCCCCATGTTTCCTCGATAACGCTAGATGCCCCCAGTAGTTCAGGTGCTACGCTCTCTAGAGTCTTGATTGCCAAGATAAGGTATCTTTTTGACACTGGGAGATTCTCCCGGTCAAGTGGTTCTCCGCCATTAAAGATTCTCTTGGCTACATACGGCACATCTTCTGGAGCCGTTTCCATCCCGCCGTTAAAACCTGCTTCGTATCGAGCCTTAGCTGCTGGATCGTCTAGTATTTCAAGTAGGATAGATATGCTAGATTCCATCTGTTCGGTCATTGCTGCTTGATATTCAGCGCGATACTGGGCAATCCCTTCTTCAATCATTGCCATCTCTTCTTCAAGAGTTGCAATTTGTTCTTTAGTAGCTTCTGTTGCCTCTTGTTTTAGCTTTTCCCTTAAGTGTGTCAACGCATTCTTTTTTTTAATGAGCTCTGGATGCTGAGCGTAAGTAGCTCTTACTTGTTTACTAAGGCGAGCTTCAAGTTCCCGCTGCATAGATCGATCCATGCCTTGTACAAGTAGTTCAAGAAATCTAGCATAGTCTGTTTCATTTCCATGGTGACGATATTTGGCACTAAGTAAGGTTTCTGTGTGTTTAGGTATAGTGTGAAATTTGTTGTATTCCGGGGAGTTGATGGCTATCGACCGCATACCTTTGCTTGGCATATTCTCATTATAAAGAAATATTGAAGGGGCACAATACACTCTGTGTGTCTAAAAATGTTAAGTGTGACTAATTGCTTATACTCTGAGCTAAATCTTGCGCTTGAGTTAGGTCTTTTTGCATGTCGAGTAAACCTTGTTCCCAAAAATTTTTGTCTGTTAAGTCTATGCCAACGTCTTTAAATGTGTCTTTTGGTGATTTGCTCATTCCATAGCTTAGTATCTTTTTAAACTCTTTCATAAACGATTTGTCTTGGCGTACTCTTCGTTGCAGGGCTTTGGATACTAATAAGCTACTAGCATACGAATAAACGTAGAAAAACATTCTAAAGTGTGACCAATAAACCCACCAGTTTTCTGATCCTTCTGATTGCTCGACTGCATCGCCCATGTAATTTGCCATGTGTTTTTGAAAGATGTCGCCAATTTGTTCTTTTGGTAAATATCCAACTTTCCTAAAGGAGTTATGCAAATCTTGTTCAAATCTGTAAGCACTTACTTGCCTAAAGATGGTTGAGACGTCGTTTCCTAGTTGAGTCATTAAAATTGCTAATTGCATCTTTTCATCTGCCGTCTTTCGCAGCTCGTCTAGTACGAAATCTTCTGTAAACGTACTTGGTACTTCTGCTATTGCTAATGAAGCGTCATAGTTTAATGCAAGTGGAGTTTGTTTTAGTAGCTCAAAATGAACTGCATGTCCTAGTTCGTGCGCGATTACTTGTACGTCATAGAGTTTGTTAGTGTGGTTAAGCAGTACGTAAATAGGGTCATTTTTGTTCGAATTAGCACAAAGAGCCCCTCCTAGCTTTCCTTTTTTAGGGAAGGCATCAATTTGACCATTATCTATTAATCTTTTTACGATACCAGCAAACTCGTCGTCTATATTTGTAAATGTTTTAAGGACGAGTTTGACCGTTTCATCATAAGAATAATCTTTATCAATGTCACCATAAGGCACGTTTCTTTCGTGGTATTTTAATTTTTTTACACCAAGCAGCTTAGCTTTTAATTTGTAGTAATCTCTAGCAATTTGAATGTGTTTTTCTACGGTTTCAAGCATCGTGTCAACAATTGATGAGTCGATATCGTCCTCTATGTGACGCATTAAATCGGGGCGAGAAACCTTGCGTAAAGTGTCATCGATTTTCTTGTTGTATAGAATTGCGTTTATCTCTTTTGTGGCGACTTCAACATTTGCTTGTAATATTTCGTTAAACGCTTTTGCAGCAGTGTCTCGAACTTTTTTGTTGGTTGAGTTCATAAGAGTTGCTATCTCTTCAAAGCTTGCTTCTTTTTCCTCTAGTTTTTCGTTTAGAACTCTTCTTGTTTCTTTAGATATAAACTCGCTAACCATATTTACCCAAAACTCGTGGGCTGGTTGCACTTTAAGGTTAATAACTTTCTCAGCATCTTCGCTAAGCAAGTATGGAGACATTGCAAATATTCGCTCAAGAAAGTGTCTGTATAGTTGTAGCTGCACGTCGTTTAAAAACTCTTGCTGTTTGTTTTTATCAATCCTAGCTAACCTTAGTTCAAAAAACTGAATTTTATTTTGTAAATGAGTAATGCGCTCAATTTCTTGGTTTAGTTTTGCTTGAATATTTGTATCAAGTTGATTTAGTAGGCTTTTTAGGTGTAAGTAATATGCTACTTTAGAAATAATGCCGTAGTTGCCATGCAATGTTTCGTAGTCATCGAGTGCTTCTTTTAACGCTTTAGGGCTTTCTAGATAATCGTTTCGTTTCTCCCACTTGTTTACGAAATCATTAACTGCTTTTTCTTGTCCTTTTTTAGACTTTTCTATCTCTGGAGCGTCATCAGACTTAAAAAGCAATGATAAATTCCAAGTAGTTTTAAGCTCTTTGTTCACACTCATACTTAAAAAATTCTATCATGCTAATTAGCAAAGAGTTCTTAGGATTTTGTAAGAGCTCTACGGTGCCAAGTTCTAAGGTCGGACATTAGAACTTGTTGTTAGGAAAAGAAAAGCCCCGGCGTAAACACCGGGGCAAAAGGCGGGCGCGGCGGGATTTGAACCCACGACCCCCCGATTGGCTATATCGGGTGCTCTCCATCTTACCTGAGCTACGCGCCCACAAGGGTAGCGTGATTATAGTAACCACTAGGGGTTTTGTCAATGTTGGTTTTATTGTAACGAATACGACCAGTGGTATTATAGAAGTGAGTGAAAGGGAAAATAGTATTCTTACTGGTTATAATATTGGCGTTCGGACAGGTTTTTTATTTTGCTTATATTAATCATTCAGTAGATATTTCGTTCTTATGGCTGTTCAGTCAAGAGAGAAGTAATACCACTGTGAGTTTAACTGCAACACCATCGCTTGTAATGTCCCCGATTATTACCAAGGAACAAGATGCTGTAGTTAGTCCAATCCCGACTATATCAAGAGATAAAAGGATTACACCTCCTTTACCGAGTATTGAAGAATTGAGAGGTGCAGGCGTTGAGGCAGTTTTTGACTCTTACCAACTCAAAAAGCCGTATAAATTAAAAGGGGAAGGTGAGTTTAACTTATTCCGTGAGATTCAGGGAGAAGATTATGGCTATATTATTAAAGATAGTGGATACGGGACAGATCTAATATTTTCACGCATGGTCAATGGTAAACCTCAACGGACTAATCTCCTAATTGATTATAATCGAGATGAACTCGCACGCAAAAGCAAGTTTGAACGGATGACGTATGCTCTTACAAAATACTTAGATTATGATATTTTAGATTTCTATGTTGACGTTGATGCTAACAAGATACTTTTAGTAAAACCTTTTGTGAAGACTTTATTAAACCCAAATCCATATTATATGAATGCTGTTTTCATTGGTAACTACGAAGAAACTGTTGTCACCAATTCTGATGACGCTCAATTTGATTATAATGTTAGTTGGAACATTTGGTTGCCACCCACTCCAAGTACAGACGTTAACCTTTACGTGGTTTATCCCAACTCAGACAAAGTTATTGTAAACTTGGTAAGGGGAGATAGAATGATGGGATCTGGTGCGTTATATCTTTTAGATCTTAACACCCATGAAGCTAAGAAGATAACAGATATTAGATATGGTCAGGAAGGGAGTGCTGGTGGTGGTGATGGAGCTCGTTTAATCCGTACGTATAACCATCAGTTATTATTAAGTGATGGTAGCTCTTATATGGAGAGAAGTGATGAAAAACGGTTGACGAACCTTTATTTGCTTGATCCACTTACAAATCAGAAGACAATGTTAGTAAAAGATATGACAAAATACGGAAATTTTGAGTTATCATACGATGACTCAAGATGTAATCTTAATGCTGATGAAATTTGCTTGATGGATTCAGGTGCGCCTTTTATGAAAATCGATAATATACACTACTACAACTTTAATATAAAAACGAAGCAGTTAACCACTATTCAAGATTAATAGTTTATTGTTTATAGATAGTTTTTCAGATTTAGGTGCTGCAGTATACTTAGGATAATGGAATCTCAGACCTCTTCTAGTAGCGCTTCGCGTTCGCTGTGTTCCAAGAAAATATTCCGAGAAATGTTGATCGTTGGGCTCATATTAGTATCGATTTTGTGTCTTGTTTTTCTTGCTAACTACTGGGCAGATTTTAAGTATCAACAAGGCTATAGTGCTTGTCGAAGGCAACAGGATAACGTGAACAAAACGAGACAGTCAGAAAAAGCGGCAGATTCAAAAACAACAAATTATCAAATGCCCAAAAATATTTATGTTACGGATTCAAGCACTGATGCGGAAAAGGATTTACGGTTGCAATACGTTCAAATTCCAAACGACGTTTTTGTTAAGACTGAGGCTAACGAACTAAGCTTCAACAGCTTCTTTAAGAAAAGTCAGGATGATGAAATCTACGCATTTTACGATACAGAGAGTCGTACCCACTGGACTCTTACAAGCTATAAGAATTCAAACGAGCAAAATGTTACTCACCTGATTACGACGGTCTATCCACCAAACGAAAAAGAGCAACCTTTTGTATCTTACTTAGCTTTTGGCAATTTTGATAAAGACGCCTGTTACTTATTTTCGTTTCTTAAATCGTCTCAAACAATGTTTATGTTATGTGAGAATTCTATTGGTGACGATATGGCAGAGTATACATTGCTAGGCTTGGTGAGTAAGAAAAATAATAATCCTTCAATTGAAAAGCAATTAGTTGTCAGTTTGGTCAAAAAAATTCCGTTAAATAAAGATGCGACGTTAAATATAGATTCAGCGAAAAGTGTGTATGGAGTAATACATATCCTGCAGGTTAGGCCAAATACTTACTACTTATTAACACCAAGTAAGTTATATGTGATTGAGCAGGATACGGATAATGGAAGCTTGTCGATTATTAATGAGAAAAGCATGAAGTATTACGAAAATGCTAAAGGGAAAAACTCGAAATTGTTGTCTATGTCCGATGTGGAAGCTAATTGTCGTTTTGCTATTGATGTACATATGAGCCCCAAAGGACGATTTGTTGTTTATACTTGTATGGATTACAATGCTGCCATAGACACAGTTGATAACAGCATATACCCGCTTGGGAAATCTTGTAAGACAAACATTCCAGGACGCGGTGAGCAGTTTTACAATTACGTAATTGATTTTACAGAAGGACCGTATAAGTCGATCTACGCTACTGACTTGCCAGACACTTTCGAACAAATATGTCAGAATGCAGGAACTGTATTTAGGGAAGGATTTATAAGTTTGTATAAAGCAAAAGATGTAGTGGAGTGCAAGATAAAACCTGAGTATAAACTACTTGAGTATTAGCTAAGAGTGATATACGTTTGGCTTAAAAGTACCTAGAGCCTTTAGTTCCACTGCTTTGATGTCAACACTTTTATCAACTTTAAACATATCTCCGTGTCCAGGAATAATGTAATCTGCAATATTCCAAATCATAGCGCGCGAGTTAATCTGCTCTTTGGGGTTGTGGCTAAATGCAATCCAATTTTCTGGAGACTTCCAGTCGTCTTGATATTCGAATACGTCTCCGGCAATTACAACAGTTCCGTTGTTAGTTTTAACTACTACGCTAATGCTGTGATAATCATGACCAGGGGTTGAAATGATTTTGACGTTTTCATCAATAATGTAATCATTGTCAACAAAAGTTGCTATATCGCCATCAAACACGTCAAGCCCCACTATTAATTTTGCATTAGGGAAAAGGTTGTTGTTGCTGACGTGATCGGCGTCGCCATGTGTACATACGACAAAGTCGATGTTTTCAGTAGATAGATTTTGGTTTTCTAACCCTTTTAGAATAACTGGTTTGTCTTTTGGTAGGCCTGTATCCACTATTAGATTCTTTGTTGAGAGTACGAGCGTTATTGTGCCGTCGGCTTTTTGAGCATTTTGTTTATCTTGCCAAATGGCATAACCTGGTTGAATTATGTGGATAGTTGCCAATTGTGATGTCATAGTCTAATTTTCTCACATTTCATTGTTTTTGGAATTCGTGCGTGTAGCCTTTTTAGGTTTGCAACCAATGTGGTGCCCAAAGAGTTGTAGGGTAAATGTTTAGGTACAGTTATTAGGGGGATTGTTGTACTTATGTGTTACATTGCGAATATACCTCTTGGCAGTGGGACAATGCATTAGTGAGTGATTTGTGAAGCGTGCCTTTGGCATGCGGTAAGAGGTACTTTTCTGTTTCGAATTTGTACTCCTTATATTTTTCAGGAAAGTTTACTGTGGCTAGTGAGATAAGGTTGTCGACTCGATCTAAAATCTTGACTGTGAGTGCAATACTGCGCACGTATGTATCTTCATATCCCAAAATGATTTGGTAGTACTCCTGCTGTATATACTGCTGTGGTTTGGATAATAAGAAAACTGCCTTGGCAATTTGTTCGTTAAATTCTTGAGCAAGGAGCTCTTCTTTAACAGGAGAGTCCTCGATTAAATCGTGCAGAATCGATGTTAATAATATGTTTTTATCTGTAATCCCATGGGCAACTGCCAATTTATATACAGTAAATAAGTGGGTCCAATAAGGTTCCTGACCAGAAAGAGGGGACAACATCCTAACTTCTCCCTTAGAGTGTTTGAGTACAAGGTTAAACGCTTTTTGTCTTAATACTAGAAATCGGTTAATTTCCATTCTGAGGGTTATGTGAATCTTGTTGTGGCTTTTTTGCTACTTTTTTATACTGCCTTCGGGGGCCGAAAAAGTAAGCAATTGCGCCGAGTAGTTGCAATAGCAGAATAATGATAATCCATGTGCTTCGGTTTGGCATATCTGGTTTTCGCAGGACATCAATTAACATCCAGAACCAAAAGACAGTAAGAATTAGCATGATTGGAATAATGATTGCAAGTATTTTTAGTATTACACCAAAAACGTAGTTTGATGAAAGTTTTCCTGCTAAGTCTGTGTCGGTAATTAACCAATCGTTACCAACTTTCGTAAACGTGATGTATGCGCTAGCACCTGTTGCTTCCCAGTTTTGTGACGCATCTTTGCTGGACGCGGAGAATATGATTTTAACTTGGATATCATCTGATGGGAGGAGTTGCTTTATATTTGTGACACTGTATTCAAATACAACACTTTTGCCCCTTAAATTATCAACAAACTTTTGATATATGCTTGGATCTGCATCTGGCGACATCAGCTCTAAAATACTTTGCGTGTCAGAATTATTTATTGCTGCTGCGAGGTTTTCTACTTGCCCGCGAACTATTAGCTCGTCTTGACTAGACACTTGAGCATTAACTTTAAATGGAAGTATTACTGCTATGACAAGAAATATAAGCAGTGCGATTTTCTTCATAATGCAATTGTATAGTTTTTAAATTGATTTATAAAGTAACGATTTAAGATTTTGAAATTAAGCAAAGGGGTGGCGGAGGAGGTGGGATTCGAACCCACGGACGGCGTTAGCCGTCACGGCTTAGCAAGCCGCCGCTTTGGACCACTCAGCCACTCCTCCAAGAAGTAAAGTAAGTATATCGTGAATTTGTTATTTTATAAACTACTTAGTATTTGGCGTTGGACTTGAAAAAAATAAATCTGAGTACGATAATTTAGTTGATATGAAAAATCGAGTTCTAGTTTTAGGACTAATCCTAGTTGCGGTAGTTGCAACAGGTGCATTTTGGTTTTTTAGCAAGGACAAAGAAGAGGGTCAAAACGTTAGTCAAGGACAATCTGTTGTTAGTGATGAACCCGATACTGGAAAAGCCGATGAGACCGGTGACTTCGTGAGTGCCAGAAGGGCTTACTTTATTGCATTAAAAGGTGCTGATGAATGGGATAGTGATGTTAAATTACTTCAAATAAATGATTTTCTTGGAACCAGCAGAAAAGATGGATTATCCCCGCGTTGGAGGGTGTTATTCTTTTTTGGGTCTAAAAACAAAGCTTATGAGGTAAATGTATTTCATGGGAAGATACTAGGCCAAAACGATTCAAAAGCGAAAAATCTAGAACCAATTTCTAATAAGTGGATTGATTCGGATAAAGCAATGATGGAGGCTAGTAAACATTTTAGTGGACTGTCATGCCAGAAGTATGAACAAAAGTTGTCTGGTAACGTTTGGCAAGTAAAATGTTTCACGAGCAAAACTGAGTATACAACTGTAAGTATTGATGCTTTAACTGGGAAATTTATTGACATAGATTAGTGAGATACAAAGTAGAAGTATAAGTAAAGGAGGTGAGCTAGTATGAAAAATCCAAAGTTACTAGTAGGAATCATTGCCGCTATTGTTGTTGTCGGTGGTGTAGCGGTTTGGAAGATGACATCACATACTACATCAGTTGAAGATAAAGCAAAATCTACAGCTGAAGAGATTATCGATAGCGCAAAAGCAACTATAACTCAGGAGGCAAAGCACAAAACCGAAGACGTTTATATGTCTGCTAAAGAGGCATATAAAATTGCCGAGGGGTCTGCTAAAAAATGGGATGGTAATGCTTACTTAATTGAGGTAAGTACATTTGCAGACACTGAAAAGGCCGACGGAACAGCTAGTGTTTGGACATTTGAGTTCGGTTCAGATAGCAAGAACGGTGATGGTTATGCATTGTACAAGATCCGAGTTAGGTCCGGAAAAGTATCTAGTGCATACGAGGATACTACTTACTCCGAACCGTCTAGGGTGGTATCAAGCTGGATTGATTCCGATGAGGCTATAGAAAAAGCACAACCATACTTTGAAGGTTTAGCATGTAAAAGTTATTGGTTGGGGCTAGCTGAAGATCGGTGGAACATAAAATGTCACAAAGAAAGTGGTGAGCCAACTTGGGTCTACCTTAATGCATCAACCGGTGAATTTATTAAAACACGCGTAGGGTATTAACGGCGGTGTGAGTGCAAATTGAGGCGCGTAAGAAAGCTCGTATTTGCAACGAGTAGGTTGTTACTATACAATAAATCAGTTATGGATAAAAAGATTGTTTTGGCAGTTGTTGCTGTTCTTGTAATGCTTGGAGCCGTTGGCGGTTACTATGCATATTCTAGTGGGAAAATCGATATAAATGTTCCGTTCATTGCTCCTAAAACATATGAGTCGGTTGATGATCTTAAAGAACTTGCAAAGTCAGGTAAGTCAATAAAATGTGAGGTTGATAACGATCAAATCAAAGGGGTTGCTTATGTTGATGCAGCCAACAAACGGGCGAGAATGGAGATTAGTGAATTTAAGGTAACACCTCCACCAACTAATGGGGATGATGCAAACCCACAACCAGATCACATGATTAGTACACAAGATACGATTTATATGTGGAGTGATTCTACCAAAGAGGGAATTAAAGTTAACCTTAAAGATACTGGTCAACAAACGCCGCCAACTAATAACTTTTTACAGGACATCATCGACGGTGCAGAGAAAAATGCCCAAGATAACGACACAGAAGCAGCGATAAATGAGAGTTTAAGTGGTATTAAGTGTGTTGAGTGGAAAGTGGACGACAAGATGTTTACTCCTCCATCTGACATTACTTTTAAAGATCCATTTGCAGCGATTCAAGACCAGTTGAAACAACAACAAGAAAATATGCCTGAAGCACCAGCTGAAGGACAAGCACCATCTAAAGAGGATCTGGAAAAAATGCTTGAAGATCTTCAAGACGCTCAGTAGTCGCTAATTTTCTTAGCTCACGCTTTTTATTTGATAATTCTTAATGCTTGCTTTAGAAATGTAATGTCTCGTTTGTGTATGAAAGATGGTGAATACTCCGTTACGTTATCGTTTTCTACTAACTCTATTGCTTTGATCAGCGGAACCCAAATTAGCCTAAAACCTCGCTCTTTTTCTTTTTGGGTATAGTTCGATGTTCCTTTGGATATTACTTTCCCGAGGTAACAGTAAGACGTTTGTTTGAGTCTATACTCAAAGCGGTATTCAACGATTTTGCCAATTTCTTCTTTAACTTCGATTTCACTCCCGACCTCTTCATGGATTTCGCGAACGAGTGCTTTTATTTTATCTTCCCCTTCTTCAATACCTCCACCTGGAAGTTTGTGGTAATTGTGTTTAGAAACATAGATTAATGGGACTAAATGATTATCATCGAAGAGGACAGCCCTTGATGCTTCCCTAACTTTTATATTAGAAAGATTACTGGGTATCGGTTTATCGAAAATCTCTTTGAGTAATTGCACGTTGAGTAACGGTTTATTCTTGTGAGAATTCTTTAATTAGTAAGTCAATCTTTTTCACAATGGTCTTGATATCATCTGTTTTAGGATCGAAGTCTGTTTCTTTATCTACTTTAGTTATTTTCTCATCAATAGCCTTACTTTCATCATTTACTTGTCTTAGAAGCTCTTCGGGGCTTTTTAGCTCGGTTGTTTTTTGTTGTTTGTTGACGGGAGATTGTGATGCAGAGTTGTGGTTGTTGAAGTAGAGATACATACTAGTTGCACTAGAAAGGATTAATAGCAGCGCTAGGATTATAACTAGCCTGTTGTTATTTTTACACTTATGTTCTTCCATAAACTTATTTTATGCGCCTTAATTAGAAAGCAGATTCTTCATTACCGTACCCATAGATACTCTTAATTTCCTTAACGAATTCTTCACTAAAAGGATGTTCTTCGTTAAATTGGGCTAATATGTTTTTCATCCAATTCAATTTATTAGATTGAGCCCATACATAATACTCGATTTCATCTTTACGAATGCTGATATCGGTTACCGACCAATAGTCGTTAGCTAATGTTTTGCAATGTAGATCATCTGGAAGTGGGGCTAGGAATGATCTACCATTATAGTCTCTTATTGTATCTCGTATTATAGAAATGTTAGATCGCGCCCGACGTCCGAACTTATGAATATCGTCTAGCAACCTCCAAAATGTACCGTTTACTTCCCATGGGATTTGACCGTCGTACTGTGTTTTATAAAGACTATATGCAACTCCAAGCTTGTCTGCTCTTTCGTCATATATTTTACTCTTATTGAAATTTTCTTTGATAAATGTATTAAAGAGTGATTCGAAATAGCTAATACATAGCTCTGCGCTACGGCTAGAATTTATCCAATATTGCATTTCTTCTTTGCTACTGTCGGCATCGAGCCTTTCGTTAACAAATTTTTGCAACTCTTGATTATCTTTTGCACTTTCGGCCATTTCCTCAACTAGATTGTTATCTAGTTCATTTATTTCTTCTTTTATTGCCTTGTTGATTTCGTCGGTATCTATAATAGGAGTGAAATCTATAACTTTAAGGTTTTGTTCATGCTCTTGCGCTGCTTTTGTTAATGTGTCTTTATCTAGAATAATTGTCGTTGGTGTTAGTATTGGTGTGGGTTGCGGCGTAGGAGTTTGCTTAAGTTGCGCGTTCCCAGCTGTAGTTGTTATTGTTGCGACTGGGACGTTATGGATTTCTAGTGTTGTAGGTGTGGGCGTTGAGGTAGGCATATTCTTAAATTGAAGGATTGTTGGTGTAGGAGTGTCTTCTAGTTCAATACCATCAATTGGATCATTTGGGTCAACTATCGGGAGTAGGGAAAGTTCGCTGGGGCTATTTGCGGATGCTTTAACTGCAATTAGGGCGCTGAGTGCTATAAAAATCGCCAAGTAAAAGATTTTCTTCATATGATATTTAAAAATATACTCGTTTTACAAAAAAAGTAAATATTTAAGAGATTGGATTAATGTGTATTCCTTTGCAATCGGATGATTAGTCCATTCTAACTGTTGTGTTATCCGCTTTGAGGAAGGCGTAGTAATTACACTTCGTGTAATTTGGCGGAGGGAGTGGGACTGACTACGTTGAAGCTTCGTCAGTTAAAATTCGCTTCTTTAAAAAGGCTTTCCCTGAACCAGTTTTTAGATACTTCTCTAAGCTTCTTGCAATTTGTTCGTTACTGACAGAAATGTATGCCATTAAAATGATAGGTTGCAGGTATGTTGTTGATTTGCTTTTACCCTGCTGATGTTCTGCGAGACGTCTCCTCAGGTTATTTGTTGATCCTATATATAGGGTATTATTGCTACGTTTCAAGATGTATACGTACCACATGATTATGTGTTTGATGTTCTGCCAGACGAAGCCTTGGCGTAGTCTGGCGGAGGGAGTGGGATTCGAACCCACGTTCGCATAACACGAACACGCTTTCCAAGCGTGCGCCTTTAGCCACTCGGCCATCCCTCCTTGCGTTAATGTTCTGTTAGATTATACCTTGTCTTCCTTTTTCAGTGAGTTAAATATTCTCTTTTTCTCTAGGTAACCTTTTGGGCTTTTAAGAAACCATTCTCTTTTGTATGCCGCTTCTTTGGTTTTATACTCTTCACTATACACTAAAGCCCAAGGTATGTAAGGCTTAGTGGATTTCGACCAACCTTTATTGTGTTGGTGTAGTCTTCTCTTTAAATTGCTCGTGACGCCAATATAAAATTTATTTTCGAATTTTAAACTACTCAGTACGTACAAATAATACATTATGTTGTTGGGCTTTATTCTCCAATGTGTTCAATCGCTACCAAGGCCCAAAGGGCTCCCTTCGGGACGTGCGCCTTTAGCCACTCGGCCATCCCTCCTTGCGTCAAATCACGAATTCCAAATCGCAAACTAGACAAACGGATTATACAGAGTGGCGTTTGGGGTGACAAGGTGAGGGGAGTTGGAGAGTTGAAGAGTTGGAGGGTTAGAGAGTTGGGCGCCATGCCATCGCGGGGCTGACAGAAGGAGCTTCGTTCCTCCACTAGCCTCGGGCGATTGGTTTGTCACTGCGAGGGAGCCCAAGCGACCGCGGCAGTCTGATGCTGTACCTCCGTCTATCGCGAGGTAATCACGTAGTGATTTAACGCGGCGCTCTAGACTGTCACGCCTTCGGCTCGCAGTGACGAAAATGTCAGATTACGTCATCGCAAATCCTCGATTTCCTCCTCGTAATGGCAGATGAAGCGTCGCTTCCTTTATAAACATAGGAAACATCTAATCCGCTGGGATGTAATCTTCTATTGTCCAACCTGGATGGCTTATTACATCAACCCACGTTTCGTTACCTATGTTGTAATGAACAGTTCCAGGTTTAATTGTAATGAAACCTCCTTCTGGAACATGGAATTCTTTACCATCTAAATTTACGATTAATTCACCCTTAAAAACTTTATAAGTTTCGGTTAGTTTATTGTGGTAGTGCTTGGGTGAACGGTCGATTACAGCGATCGCCCAAGAAAAGTCAGGATCTTGGATAACCTCGCATACTATCTCGATAACTTCTCCATCGGTATTTTTATTAAACACTATGTTTTTACCGGGATATTTTTTCTTTAATTCATCAACCACTTTGGGAACATTCATAACGACATTTTAACAGAATATGGCATTGTAATACTGCTATAAGCGAGGGAAGCGTTTCTGGTTATAGATTCGTCATAAATCTTTGATTTTCTTCTTGCAATGACGGTTTGGTTAGTAACTGCGAGCGTTAGCGTGGCAATCGTTCGGCATCGATTTCTTCGGTCGATTTACTCCTTAGCGTGACAAACCATGATATTCCGAGTAGGAAATTATGAGCGTTGTTCTATTTGACGCTTGTTATGTCTGGTGTTTGCCGTGTTTGATGTTTGTAACATTTGGTGCTTGTTATGTTTGTCATTTGCTATCTTGGTGGGGGGATTCGCTTGCCGAATTTCTTGAATTGACTTTTTTCAATTTCGCGTAAAACTCTTTCGGTAAACTCTTTTAGCTCATCGCGGTCTTGCTCATCGCCTATATTGTTTAATACTTCCTCTATTGTTTTTTCGTAGTCTCTTTTGTTTTTCTCATTGAGTTTTTTCCACTTAATATCTTTTAAGTATTCTGCTAGCCTTTCGTTACAGGGTAGTTTATCAAGCTTCATCAGTACAGCAATTGTGGGGTAGCCTAAGTATCCTTGCCAGTATGAACCATTATCGTTAGCGCGAATTGCGTTATTAGATAAGTCAAAGGTAACTATATATTTCTTACTTTTATCCGATGAAGTAACGCTAGCTTCACTGTCACTAGTTATATGAACTCGATTATCAGCAATTGCTCCCATAGCTTCATAAACTTTAATTAATGGTGGTGTTTCCCAAGTGTCCATGAATAAATAATAAAGAGTAATTAGGGTGAAGTAAAGTATGGTACGGAACTATAGCATCAACAGCATTGTGGAGTACGTAAATTAAATATAGTTTAGCTTTTACAAAGACGCTAGCATATAATATCTTAAGCTAAGGCATCATGGAAGATTTATTAAACTCTCTTGTCGACTCAGGCATTTTTTTTACATTTATTCGTCCGCATGAGTTGTTTGATGCTTCTATAGGTGATATTGATATCTATGTTTCATCTTCGGATAAACAACGCTTCAAAGATCATATATATAGTTATCTTGCAAATAGCAAAACGATGTCATTGTTTATTGAAAGAGGAGACCTGTTTCATACAATGATGTATTTTTATGATAGTCGAGAAAAACAGTTTTATCTGATTGACTTACAGACCAAATTATCGGACAGAGGCGTTGTTTATCTCCCAGAGAGTTTAATTAAAAAAAACGTAGTATTTGTGAATGGTCTTCCTTTTTTGAACAGACAGATGCAGCTTTTACAACTACTTTTACATTCAATAATGGACAAGGAGCGGGTTGCGCCTAAGT
This sequence comes from bacterium, assembly GCA_027002475.1. GTDB lineage: Bacteria > Patescibacteriota > 4484-211 > 4484-211 > JALWZS01. The sequence goes on from JALWZS010000036.1 coordinate 25,523, forward strand.
ACTTAGACTATTTAACGCGCGAATTGGACAGCGAAGATAATATGACAAGGTTGATTGAGCTTTTTAAAAGTTACCCGTACTACACCAATGTGAAAGATGACCTAGATGTGCTAATCAGAAATATAAAAAATGGTAGTTACGTCAGCGACTTAGCTAATCTACGTGCTTTACATAAGAAATTAAGAAAAGCTATATTGGTGCATTCTCCATTGCAGGTTATTAACAGAATACATTACTCGTTTGTTAACCTTAAGAATAAGCTACTATATTCTTTGCATCCGCCTGGAAAGTACATTTCTTTAATTGGCCCAGATGGTTGTGGGAAAACAACAACTGCTAACGAATTGATTCGCTTACTTGAGGAAAGGTTTGTATCTTTAGAGCATCATGCACCACATGTTTTTTATGTATATCAGGGTTCGTCGCTCCATGTTTTACCAAGTACTAAGTTTTTAGGGAAAATTTTCGAGCGTTTAGATTCAAGAGACGCTACAGTAGAGGCTAAGGGTAACCGCGCGGCAACTGATAAGGACTTAACATTAAATCTACTGGTTACTTTAAGAAAAATTAAACGCCTACTTATTCCCGACTCGCTCTTTAAAACCTTGATGGCAGTGAACTACGCTCTTGATAGAGTAGCTTCTTACGTGATACTTGTACTTCCTAAAGTGAGGCGTGGTAATGTTGTTGTATCGGATAGAACAGCATTTGATTTATTTAATTGGTTTAATATTAAGCCTGATTCCTGGTTGGCGAAAGTTTTGCTCATGTTAATACCAAAAGGCAACCGTATTATCTTACTCTTTAATACACCCGAAATAATTAGAGAACGTAAAGCCGAGTTACCAGTAGAGACCATTAAGCGAGAGCTAGAAACATTTTTATATATCAATGAGGTATTGAGTAATATGAGTATTGTGAAAACAAATAAGCCTCCTGCTGACGTAGCCGAGGAAATTGTTAAAAATATTTAACAATTATGAGAATAAATATAACAGGTATTGCAGTAATCAATGCAAATCATTCTTCTGAAGTAACTACTTTTATTAGGGATGTGTACTCTTATTATAATGAGGTCAAATATTCTGCTAAGCAAGAAAGCATAATCCCTAATGTAGAACTATCACTTATTGATAGCGGTAAGTTTTACCACGAAGGTTCAGTAGTAAAAGATGTTCATGGAAAGGTGGCGTGGGTCAGTCTTGACATAAACGCGCAAAAAGCAGTTGTTTACTACGAAAGAGGGTACATCCCTGATTCACTTCTATTTAATGTAATTGAGCCTGTAATGATACTGCTTAATGTTTTGTCAAAATCATTGATGGTTCCGTTTCATGCGTCTTCTTTTTATATTAATAATAGTGGTGTACTAGTTATGGCTAAATCTGGATTAGGAAAGTCCACATTACTTCTTAGAACAATTTTGCGGTTGAAAGGGCAATTCTTGGCAGACGAAATCGGTTGGGTAAAGGATGGACAACTGCTTCCGTATCCTCGTAAGTTATACATTTACAGAAGGAATTATTTGGATTTTCCTGACCTATATAAAATATCTTCTTTTAGCTTGAAAATTAAACATAAAATTGCAGGTCTTCTTTTTTTTATTGGCGCATTGGTTGAGATGATTGGGTTTAAGGATGTAACCGTTTTCTTACACAAACGCTTTATGTTACCTGTATTATTTAGTCCTACTGACTTAGGTAAGGTTGCAGATAGGAGTCAGCAACTAAATAAAATCTTGGTGATTTTGAAGTCTCCTGATGAGCGTCAAGTTAGGGAACTCTTACTAGATTATGTTATTGACCTATGGAATGAACGAGCATTTTTTAACACTTTATTAGCAAGTTCTTTTAAGGAGGAATTCTTCCGCAAAAACACAGAGGCTATCGACTCTTTTCTCAAATCGGTGCAGGTTAAAAAGATACACGATATATACTCATCTACTGTTAATGATGTTTTAGGTAGTTAGTCTAATATCAGCGATTAAGAAATTTTTTCTTAATAGTTTTAAGAGCTATCGTTTCGTAATCTGTGAGTATATTGAGCTTGAAAAGTGAAGCACCGTAAAGAAACGTGAAAAGAATGATGCTTAATACTAGCGCAGAGAAACTGAAATGGTAACCTCTCATTTTGAGGACAATTATGGGAGTCATGATTAATAAACTAGTTATCAATATATATAGGTGATGTTTAGTGAAGGGGACAAGATTGTATTTCTTATAAACTAAAACTGCTCGTATTATTGCTGGGATTAGCATTGCTAATGATAATCCAATGGCTGCGCCATATATGCCGGTCATAGGTATTAAGATTATTGAAAGTGTAAGAAGTATTATGAATTTTATAATATTTATGATTAGCATGGTTTTGGTTTCTCCATGAGAACGAAGTGTAACTGCACTAAGACCTAATATCGTATTCCCAATTAATCCGATACTTACAATCATTAGGACTAGGGAGCCTTGTATATACTGTTCGCTTAGAAGTATTTTTATGATGATCGACGGAAACAGAAGTATGAAGTAAAGGATTGGTAACGAGAAGACTAGCAACCATTTAGACATGAGTGAGTATAATTTTCGTTCTTCGCTTACATCATTTGCAGCAATGCTTTCGCTGATGGTTGGTTGGTAAATTGTCGCGAATGCCAGCTGAATTATATTTGACAGTAATGCAATTCCTAAAACAGCCTTAAATATGCCAACGTTGGCTGTTGTTGACCACAAACCAAGCAAAATAATGCCAATGTTATCTGTCAAAACCAATAGGATACTATCAAAAGCTAGAGGCCATGTGAAATTAAATATTTCTCGTTTATTAATAGAAGAAAGTTTCTTACTGTAGGTGAGTTTGCCGAGTAATTTATGTTTGAAAAGAAGAATAGCAGCAAATAGCATAACAAACATAGTTATAGATGTCCCTAGAGATAGTCCAAGGATAGGCGTAATCAATGTAGCTAGAGGGATAAATAGTAGTAACTTACTAACGTTCTGCAGTATATCAATGATATAAATTTTGTAATCGATACGTTTGAAGCCGATAAATATGCTTGAAAACAGAGTACTCAGTCCCCAGAATAGCGGTATAGGACTCATAATTTTGATGATGAATGCGGATTCTTGGTCTTTGAAAAGAATAACTGATATTACTGACGAAAGTACATATAAAAGTATAGAGGTTAACAGTAGCAGTGGGGCAGTATATTTAATGGCTAGTTTTATCAGGCCGTAGGCGTTTTCTGGTTGGTTTCTGGTCAGATATTTTGGAATATATACCTGGACGGTTTGGTTAAATCCCAATAGAAAAAATGGTGTAATTGTGAAAACAGCACTCATAACCAGACTGTATTTTCCGAATTCAGCAGGATTAGAAATACGAGCGACTATAGCGATGAAGGCGTAGGTAAGAATTCTTGCAAGGAAAGTACCTACTATGTAAACACTACTGCCCTTAACTAACGTATTAAATTTTCGTTGTGTTCCTGCTTCGTGTTCGGTCATTACTTGTAGTTTAAAAGTAATTGTAACGCACTTAGTACTGATATAAGATGGGGCGTTATTATTTGATCTGGTAGCTGTGGTTTCTCCAGCAGCAGTCACGGCGGTCTAGATTGCCACGCCTTTGGTTCGTAATGGACACACGCAATGCGTGCGTCCAACTCTTCAACTCTTTAACCCTCCCAACTCTACAACTCCTCTCGTGTTATCATTTACACATACAAACTTATGCCTGACGTCACGATTGTAATCCCTGCAATTAATGAAGAAAAAAGACTACGCGTTACAGTACCTGCTTATCTAGAGTACTTTAAGGAAACTGTTAATCTTTTAATTGTTGACAACGGTTCTCGTGATGGAACTATAGATTACCTTAAAGATCTTGAAGCTAAACATAGAAACATATCGCATTTGGAATTTGATGAGGCGCTTGGTAAAGGGGGAGCGGTTTATGCAGGCTTTAACGCCGCGACTACAAAGTATGTAGGGTTTGTTGACGCAGATATTTCAACACCTCCACGGGAATTTGAGAAATTAATAAATGCGATAACAAATGAGTCTGTTGATATAGCTATTGCATCAAGGTGGTTAAAAGGCGCACGAATGGATCCTCCGCAGCCATGGAGCAGAAGAGTGAATGGTCGTTTGTTTAATGTGTTTGTTAATTTGATGTTCGGACTACAGCTATCTGATACGCAGTGTGGTGCAAAATTGATGAAAAAAGAAGTTTATGAGGATATAAAAGACAAGCTTACACTAAAGGGGTTTTCTTTTGACGTTGAGTTGTTATGGCAAGCAAAAAAGGCGGGCTTTAAGGTAACAGAGGTGCCAATTACATGGAAGTATATCCCAGGTCACTCATTTAATCCGTTTAAAGGTGGAATGAAAGCTGTGCTAGAATTGTTAAGAATCGCTAGTGATAAATAAAGAGCATTTTGAACAACTAATAGGTTCGAGGCAACTTAAAGTTGGAATTATTGGATTAGGTTATGTGGGTTTACCAGTAAGTGCTACGATTGCCAAGCAAGGCTTTCACGTTGTTGGTCTTGATATCAACAAGGAACGAGTAGAACTGATTAACGATGGAACATCTCCCATAAAAGGTAAGGAACCAGGGTTAGCTGAGTTAATTGCTAAAGTGACGGAGACTACTCTTGAAGCAACAACAGACGTTAAGCGCTTGGCTGATAGGGATTTGGTTATTGTCGCAGTTGATACTCCGGTTGAAGAGGGATCAAAGCTACCCGAATATAAGGCGCTAAAAGCAGCAATCGAAACTTTTGCTCGTGTGATGAAGGAGAATGTACTTCTTATTATTGAATCAACAATAGCACCAGGCACAATACGAAAAATCGTAGTTCCTTTAATTGAAAGCGTAAGTAAAAGAAAGCTTAATGAGAGCTTCTATATTGGACATTGCCCTGAAAGGGTAACTCCAGGTAAGCTGCTTTACAACCTTGAGAATTATGCTCGCGTAGTTGGCGGCTCCTCTCCTGAAGTCGCGCAAGTAATGAAGCATTTTTACTCAACATATGTGAAAGGGGAATTGGACACGACAGATGTATCTACTGCTGAGATGGTTAAAACGACTGAGAATTATTATCGGGATGTAGAGATTGCTTTTGCGAACCAGCTGGCTTTAAATTGTGAGTATCACGGTGTTGACTTTTATCGTGTAAGAGAATTGGTCAACAAGGTCGAGGCACGCAATGTTCATTACCCAGGGACTGGTGTCGGTGGGCACTGTATTCCTAAAGACGGTCTGTTAAATGTAGCTTTTCTTAGGAAGGATAGAGGCGATGATGTTTTGCCTGTTCGCTTTTCAGATTTAGCAAGAGAAGTCAATGACTTTATGCCGTATCATATCGTTGAATTGTTAGAGGATGCAGTTAAAGAGGCAGGAATAGAAATGGACCAAGCAAAGGTTTTGTTATTAGGTTATTCATTTCTACCAGATTCTGACGATGTAAGAAACTCTCCAAGTATTGCGATTGTGAATGCGTTAAAGGAAAGGGTTGGGTCACTAAAAGTATACGATCCTTTCGTGAGTGAGTACTCTGGGGATTTAGATAAGATGATTGAAGGTATTAATGCGGTTATTCTTGCGACGGCTCATAGTGAATTTAAGAACTCAGAACTCTTACCTAGACTTAGCGGTAGCATGAATACTAAAATTCTAATAGACGGCAGAAATGTTTTCGATAAAAACAAAGCACTTGAGTTCGGTTTTGTTTATAAAGGAATTGGTAACATATGATTTCTAAAAAGAAAATAGCTATTGTTGGTCTTGGGACTATTGGTACCATTCATCTAAAACACTTATTGTCGTTGCAGGATGCAAATGTAGTTGAAGTTATTGGGCTCGCTGATCCCAAACCGAGCGAAAAGGCGACTGAATTAGTTGGCGATGTAGGGTTAGATATTAAATCTGATTTCAAGGATTTACTGGAGCATTCTCCTGATGGTTTTATTGTTGCTACGCCGACCTCACTACATGCGAGTGTTGCGAATGAGCTTCTTTCTAAAGGAGTGTCAGTGTTAGTTGAAAAGCCTATTGCTATGTCTGAGGCTGAAGCCACTAGTATGATTAGCACTGCTAAAAAAAATAAAGTATTATTACGTGTAGGTCATGCTGAAAGATTCAATCCTGCTTTTATGCACGCAATGAACTATTTGCCGAAACTTGGCGAGTTAACTAGCATTAGCTCTATGCGACATAATCCATATCCCGATGGTAGGGCCCCAATGGGAGATGTAATTCTCGACTTAGGATCGCATGACATTGATTTGATTAATGTCATCCTTAAGGAAAAGGGTCTTTCTCTGGAGCCTAATAATATCGATGCGATTGGTAGTTCATCTTTACGTACCCCTACAGATTTACTTGATAACGTACAAGTATTTGCGCAAGTTAACAAGGTATCGATTCATATTTCTACTTCTTGGGTGGATGCGGTAAGGCTTCGGAAACTTGAGTTAATCGGTACTAAGGGGAAACTTGTGGTGGATTTATTTGGTCGAGAGGTAGAGTTTTTTGAAAATAAAGGTGGGTACGATAACGCAGATAGTGCAGCCATGATGCGTTATGTTCAATACGGTAGGAGGGAAATAAAACCAGTGGAGAATGTAGATGTCTGGCCGATTGAACTTGAACAACGTGCATTTATTGATGAGCTGAATGGCAAGAAAACAAGGTTGGCAACACCTCAGGAAGGTCTTGAGGTGTTACGGATTGCTGTAAAAGCAAGTGCGGTAGTTAGAGATAGGATTAAGTGACAGCAATGACTTACGTAAACGATAAAGCGGTTATTGAAGAGGGAGTTGTGTTAGGAAGAGGGAGTAAGATATACAACTTTACACATATTCGTACAAATGCAGAAATAGGAGAAAATTCGATTGTAGGTGGGCACGTTTATATTGATGTAGGAGTGAAGATCGGTAGTAACTGCAAGATTCAATCAGGAGCGCAAATATTTCATGGGGTAACAATATCTGATGGAGTCTTTATTGGACCTGGCGCTAGGCTCGCGAACGATAAGCTCCCACGAGCGATCAATTCGGACGGTTCATTGAAAACTGCCGATGACTGGGAAGTATCTCCAACTGAGGTTAAATATGGGGCATCAATTGGTATGGGTAGTATTGTTCTTCCTGGTGTAACAATAGGGAAGTGGGCTATGATAGGTGCAGGTAGTGTGGTTACTAAAGATGTGCAAGACTTCGCACTCGTTGTTGGCAATCCAGCTAAGCAGATTGGTTATGTTTGTAAATGTGGACACAGACTTAATGTTGAAAAAGCTGGAGACGTTGTGTGTAGGTTCTGCAATCTGAAGTACAAAATCGTTAATAATCAACTGAAGGAGGATATAAATGAGTGAATTCATTCCAGTTGCGAAGCCTAATATAACCCAAAAAGAAATTGATTCCGTTTTAGAAGTGTTAAATAGTGGTATGTTAGCTCAAGGGAAATATGTAAAAGAATTAGAAGACAATTTCGCTAAGGTCACGGGAGCAAAATATGCGGTTGCTGTTAATTCTGGTACGGCAGCGCTACATTTAGCTTTACTTGCATTAGGAATTAAACCTGGAGATGAAGTCATAACAACACCATTTACTTTTTGGGCTACTGCTTCCGCAATCATGATGTGTGGTGCTATCCCCGTATTTGTCGATATTGATAAAAGAACATTCAATATCAATCCGTTATTGATTAAGGATGCTATTACTGATAAAACCGTTGGGATTCTGCCGGTTCACCTGTATGGACAGCCTGCTGATAT
>JALWZS010000036.1:33309-43723 GCA_027002475.1 bacterium
AATTAATGCAATTGCAAAAGAGTATGATCTTTGGGTTCTGGAAGACGCATGTCAGGCTCACGGTGCGACATATCATGGGGAAAACGTTGGGATATTGGGGGATATATCAGCATTTTCTTTTTATCCAACTAAGAATATGGCTGTGGCTGGAGAAGGTGGGATGGTTGTCACTGACGATGAGGAACTTGCTCACATGGTCCGCATACAACGTCAGCATGGAATGGAACAGCGTTACTATCATAAGGTGTTTGGCTACAACTACAGAATGAGCAACGTAGCTGCCGCAATGGGAATTGTGCAACTTGAACGGCTAAACTCTATGAACACTATTAGAGAGAAAAATGCGATGACTTTATTAGATGGTCTTAAGAGGTTAGATGGGATCGTATTACCATCAATAAAAGATGATAGAACAACAAGCTGGCATCAATTTACTATTAGAGTGCTCAATGGCAAGCGAGATGAACTAGCTGTGCATTTGAGGAAAAGTGGTATAGGTACAGGGATATTTTATCCGCTTCTTATAACTGAGCAAAAAGCCTACGTTGACTGGATGAAGAGTCAGAATTTTGATGTTCAACCAGCAACCGACACACCAGTTGCATTACAAGCCGCATCAGAGGTTTTGTCTTTGCCAGTACATTCATCGTTGTCCGATGGGGAGTTGAGGAGAATAATCGAATTCATGCATCTCCTTGCAAGGTTTTAGTCTTTTGTTTGGCATACATGCGTGTTTGGCTGAGTTAAACTAATCTTATCTTTACATGTAGGGCATCGTTTTGCTACAACTCTTGCCGGTACACCCGCAACTATAGAGTAATTGGGTATGTCTTTAGTGACTACGGACCCTGCGCCAACAATGCTGTACTTCCCTATGTGAACGCCGGGTAGAATAACTGCATTGGCACCTATCCATACGTATTCCTCTATCTTTATCGGGCGTGTCTTAACCCACTTATGGTAACTTGTGAATGAATGATTTGCAGATATGATTTTGACTCCGGGCGCCCATAGTACCCCTTTAGCAATGTTGATTCCATTTATTGCTTGTATGTAGCATCCTCCTGATACTGCAAATGACATGTAGACAGAAGAGGCCTCTTTGGAGTCCTCAATTTTTATTTTATGGGGAGCAGTGACTCTGCTTGTGTATGCAACGCTCCATTTAACATCATGATTAGCTCTAAGAAGTTTTTGAAAGACTGCATTAAGAAGTATCTGAGATACTGACGCAGTTACATATTGGTTAGAGTACTTTGTTGTACCTAGTATTGCTATTTGTAGTAAGTTGCGTATTCGTTTACGTAGAAGGTTGAGGTGTGTGAGCTTTTTATGCGACATATTAGTATTATACAATTACATAATACTTTAAGTTACACTACGATACTAATGAATAACATACGCTCACTTCTAAAAAAAGGTTTTGTTTACGCTTTGGCCAATGCAATCACCAAAGTTGTGCCACTTGCGATTGTTCCTATTCTTACGGCTATCCTCACACAGTCGGAGTATGGACAGCTAACTTTTGTGGGTACTGTTATCAGTTTTGGATTTGCTTTGTTTTCGTTGAATCTCTATGCAGGTCTTTTGTGGACAATGAATAAAGGAAAAGACTATAAAACCTCTTCCGTCTCCACTGTATTAAGTTACTACATTTTCGCATCAATAGTATTGTTCTGTGGGAGTGTTGTGATCTATTTCATGTTAGGGGGACCAGAATATATATTTGGAATATCCCGTTCGCTATTACTTCTCATACTACTAATTATATTCACTCAATCTATTGCCAACTTAGCTATGAATACTCTAAGGTATTCCTTCAAGTCCAAGCAATATCTTATTGTTACTACTTTGCGTGTGACTATTCAGTTATTGACCTTTTATATTCTAGTTGTTGTGTATAGACTTGGTATCACAGGCTATTTTTTATCGATGTTAGCTTCACTTGCGTTTACGTTCCTTGCTGCTGCATTGCTACAAAAAAGTTTTTACTCTAGATTAAGCTTTGATGCAAAACTGTTCAAGACGATATTTACATACAGCTTGCCATTGATACCAGCAGGATATGCTTTGTGGGGGCTTAACTCGGCAGATGTTTTTATCATAAAAGCACTGCTTGATAACTCGCAATTAGCAATTTATTCAGTAGGCTATAAATTCGGAATGACTGTAAGTATGCTTGTATGGGCGTTTCAATTAGCATTTGTCCCTGCATTGTTCGCTATCTATAAACAAGGGAGAGATGAGGCTTTTAAGTTTTATAGACGATCATATCGGTTGATCTTGATAGGGGCTTTTGGATTTGCGTATTTGATTTCTATATTTAGTCCGGAAGCAATACACTTGCTATTTAGTGAGAAATATTGGAGGGCAATTTCAATAGTACCTTTGGTCGCATTTTCTTATGCCTTTTATGCACTTTATACGATTTTTTCTACATCAATTTTATTGAAAGCTAAAAATAAGTATTCCTTATTAGCACTAACGGTTTCATTGTCACTTAATATCATCTTGAATATGGCACTAATTCCAATGTATGGGATTTTGAGTGCTGCCATTTCAACGCTTGCCGCCTATGTTGTGCTAGCTTTACTAGAGTGGTGGCTTGCTAAAAAGACTATGGATGTTGGATATGACTTGTTGAGAATGCTTAAAGTTTCTAGCTTAATGGGAATATTTATTTTCCTATTTTTAGTATATGGTCAAATAGCTTGGATATGGTGGTTGGCAAAGTTACTGTCAATTGTGGTGTTGGTTTTACTATTCTGGCAATTAGGCATCTTAGAGCAAGACGAAAAGGAATGGTTACTCACACTTTATAGAAAAACAACAGGTTTAATTTTAAATAAACAATAATGTATACTCATTCTTGATGAAAAAAATTCTAACAGTAGTAGGCGCCCGTCCGCAGTTTGTTAAAGCAGGGGCAGTCTCAAAAGTTTTACGACAAGAGCTCAACGAAATATTAGTGCATACGGGGCAACACTATGATGAAAATATGTCGCAGATATTTTTCGATGAGCTTGATATTCCACGACCTGATTATAATTTAGGCATAGGCTCTGGTTCACATGGGGAACAGACTGGCCGGATGTTGATTGAGCTTGAAAAAGTTGTACTAGAACAAAGTCCAGATATGTTGTTAACCTACGGTGATACCAACTCAACTCTTGCTTGTGCGTTAGTTGGAGCTAAGTTGCATATTCCAATTGCTCACGTTGAAGCAGGACTTAGAAGTTTTGACAGAAATATGCCTGAGGAAAAAATAGGGTATATCAGAAAATGTTTACAATGTAGGAGATGTGATGTACGATTCAGTGCTAAATAACTTAGAGAGAGCACGCCATAGCTCTGACATAGTAGAACGATTAGGGCTTAGCGATAATGCCTACTATCTAGCTACAATTCATAGGCCTGCTAATACTGATAGTCGAGTTAATTTATCTAATATTTTTAACGCTTTTGGAGAGCTGGATCTACCTGTAGTAATGCCGTTGCATCCTAGAACAAAGAAATATCTGAAACAATATGGTATTAATCCTAGTACAAATATTAAGATCATAGATCCTGTTGGGTATCTTGATATGCTAAGATTACTTTCTGGAGCTAGAAAGCTGATAACAGACTCTGGGGGCATGCAAAAGGAGGCATTTTTCACACAGACACCTTGTGTTACTGTAAGAGATTCAACAGAATGGGTGGAAACGGTTGAGTTGCAGGCTAATGTTTTAGTGAAACCTATTGCTGATGATATAGTTTCAATAGTGCATAGGCAACTCCAAGCAGATTTTTCTAAATCTCCATACGGGGATGGGAAAGCAGCAGAAAAAATTGTCCAAGAAGTATTAAGGTATTTGGATACTTAACTATTATGTTTGTACAGGGGCGACTTGCAGACGGTGTGGTATGCGTACACGCGTTGTAATAAACTAACTGATATGAAGTTCTTAATAGTTTCCTACTTTTCTCCACCCTTCAATGGGATAGCTTCTGTTCGAGTAGGTAAGACCGCGAAGTATTTAAATAGACACGGACATAAGGTGAAAATCCTTACCGCACAGAACCAGTTGGGGTTGCGAGACGATTTGCCTATAGAGATACCAAAGGAAAATATTCATGCTACTAGATGGTTGAATTTACTCGGAAAGTTACCTGATGTGAGTTTAAGATGGCGCAAGTTTAGTATATTGATAAGGAAACTTATGGATCGGCTTATATACCCGGACATTTATATTGGGTGGGTTCCTTTCTCAATTGTTAAAGGAGTACAGATCTGCAATAGTTGGAAGCCCGATGTCCTATTAGTTAGTTTCGGTCCAGTTAGTAGTCTGTTAACAGGCGCTATTATACATTTTGTTACGGGCATCCCTTACGTGGTTGAGTTTAGAGACTTATGGGTGGGTAACCACTATCGTAAAGACGACCCTATAAGAAAAATTATTAATGTAATCCTAGAACGCGTTCTTTTAAGTCGTAGTATTGGCCTGGCAAGCGTATCGCAGGCGTTGGTTTCTGAACTTTCCAGTAGGTATCCGAAGAAGCAAGTAGAGTGTATATATAATGGGTTTGATCCAGAAGATGTGCAACGTGTGGATGGCGGTATAACTCGAGAAAGATTAGGTTACAATGCTGAGAAATTGCATATTGTATACACGGGAGCCCTATATGGGCGCAAGAGAGATCCATCTATACTACTGAATGTGGTAAAACGTCTCGGTCTTGAGGATAAAGTTCGATTGCATTTCTATATACCCCACGCTGAAGACTCGTTGGCTTTAAGAAGGCTTATAGAACAGGAAAGTGCTTCTTCGTGGGTTGAGGATCATGGTAGGGTAAGTCACGAAGAGGCTATAGCTGCTCAGCGAAACGCAGACATTCTACTCATGCTTTTAACAAATGACCAGTATTCATCAGAGCAGATGCGTGGTGTGTTAACTGGTAAGTTTTTTGAGTACATAGGGGCAGAGAGACCGATACTTACTATTGGTCCGCATGGTACAGAGATAGAAGAGATTATGTTAAAGTACAGTCTTGGTATTTACATCTCAACGCTAGGTGAAGGACTTACTAAAATCCCTAAAATGGTTGAGAATTTAGACAGTATGTCGAAAAGTGCCAGACATGGAATAGAGTTCTTTACTCGGGAACATCAAACGCGTCGTTTGGAAGATTTTGTTTCAAGGTTGCTAGAAGAAACTGCTAGTAATGTGTAAGAGTTAGTTGGATTCTTCCTTGAGGTCCGCCTCGACCATCATGGATACCAGATCCTCAAATGTTACCTCTGGTTCCCATTGAAGTTTTTCGCGAGCCTTACTTGAGTCCGCACGGAGTAGGTCCACTTCAGCAGGGCGGAAAAATTTAGGATTTACTTGAACTAGTAACTTACCGTTTGTAGAATCGTATCCTTTTTCATCGACACCTTCCCCTTGCCAGGTTATAGATATTCCTATCGCTGCATATGCAGCATTTACAAAATCCCTGACAGAGTGACTCTTCCCTGTACCAATAACGTAATCATCAGGCTCGTCTTGCTGTAACATGAGCCACATGGCGCGTACATAGTCCCCAGCATATCCCCAGTCACGCATGGAGTTTAAGTTCCCTAGTTCAAGTGGTTTGTCGGTTTTTCCTAGTTTATGTTTGGCTACGTGGAGTGTTATCTTTCGTGTTACAAAGTCTTTACCTCTTCGAGGTCCCTCGTGGTTAAACAGTATTCCACATGAAGCATGAATGTCATATGATTCTCTGTAGTTAATGGTTAACCAGTGAGCTGCCAGTTTGGCTACGGCATAAGGACTTCTTGGGTAGAATCTGCTCTTCTCGTTTTGGAACTCATCTTCTACTTTTCCAAACATCTCGCTTGTAGACGCCTGGTAAAAACGTGTGTCGGGCTTTAATAGCTTTATTGCCTTAAGGATATTCAATACTCCAAAATAATCAATTGCACTTGTTAACTCAGGCTGTTTCCACGACATTCCTACGTGAGATTGAGCTGCAAGGTTATAGAATTCGTCTGGCTGAAATTCATTTATGGCATTCTCTATGGATACTGAGTCGAGTAGATCCCCAGGGAATTGTGTAACTTTATCCCATAAGTGGCGACGCATTCGGCTAGGGGGTTCTGTACTAATTCGGCGTACTATACCTATGACTCTGTAGTTTTTTTCTAACAATAGATCGGCAAGATGTGACCCATCCTGACCTGTTATTCCTGTTATTATTGCTGTTTTGTTTCCCATTGCTACGATATAGTAGCCAGCGGCAACAACGTAATGCGATAGTCCTTTACTGCTCTCTGGCTTAGGTTATAATCTTATCATATGCTATCCGCGAAAAAAAATTTTTCTCTGATTGTATCTACTTTAGGGCGCAGAGATGAAGTGAAAGCGTTGTTCGAGTCGTTACTTAATCAGGGGCCAAAAGAGATTTCTTTTGAAGTAGTACTCGTGGACCAAAACAGTGATGAAAGGTTGCTACCGATTGTGGATAGCTATACCCAAAAAATCTCAATAGTGTATTTAAATTCTGCAAAGGGTTTGTCTAAAGGAAGGAACGTAGGTATTAAGCACGCAAGCGGTGAGTTTATTTGTTTTCCGGACGATGACTGTGAATATAAGCCAGGATTTTTGTCAAGGCTGGTGGAGGCATTTAGTAAGTACAAAGATTATGATGTTATCGTTGGTAGAACTGTTGATCGTGATGGGAACCCGTCTATGGGGGCGTTTGATGATTTCGCACATGAGTTAACTCCTAAAGGTATATGGCGCAATCACAACTCCGTTTCTTTGTTTTTCCGAAAGTACGTTATTGATACAATTAAGGGGTTTGATGAGAATCTTGGTATAGGAGCATACTGGGGGTCAGGTGCGGAAACAGATGTTGTGATCAGAGCGATGAAAGCAGGGTTCAAGTTTTACTATGACCCCTCGTTGGAGGTCTACCATCCTGCTGAAGGATATTTGGCTCCAGAAAAGAGATTGGTGAGAAATCGTAGGTATGGACGTGGCGTTGGCGGATTGTTGAAAAAACATCAAGATTTTTTCGGTATCATGGATAAGATTAAAGTTTTTGTTGGTCCATTACTTCGTGTAGTCGTTAGACCTGGGTTACTAGAAAAAAGAGTCTGGTGGCAGAACTTTATTGGTCGATTGGAAGGTTATTTTTCATACGGTAAGTAGCAAGATTATGGAACGCTTTATTCTTATACTATTAGAATTTGTGCTACTGATAGCTCCACTGACTTACTTTGGAGTACAACTTATTAAGAAACGTACAGTCGATATGTTTAACCCCATTTTAGTATTTCCTATTGCGTTTTCTCTGTTTTACTTTTGGCCACATCTTTACTACGCTTTGGTGCGAGATACTAGGATTTTTGTCGATTCACCCGATTTGGCACTTGTAACATTAGCATATTCCATCATCGCACTTATAAGCTTTTACGTTACTTATGTCTTGACTATGCACTTCTTGCGTAACACGAAGTGGTCCCTACAGAAACAACAAAAACTGCATAAAGGAGTGATGCCTTATGTGATAATTGCTTTCAGCGTAATAGGGCTTTTTTCTCTCATTTTGTTTGGTCTGAAAACCGGTGGGTTGCTATACTACATAACTCATCTAAACCTAACTATTTCACTTACAAAAGGTAAAATGTATTTTGTCTGGGGGATTTTGCTATTTAGGACATCATTCCTGTTGCACTTTATTTATGTTTTGTCTATGCACAAGTCGCTTAGGTCGTTGCCGAATCCGCTTAAAAAACTGTTGCTACTTCATGGTGTCACTACAGCTTTGATTGTTGCGATAATCGGTTCCAGAATAATAATATTGAGTTTCATTATTGAGCTGTTGGTTTTCACTTACTACATGGTCTATAGATTTAGTTTTAAGCTGGTTTTTCTAGTTGCTACTACGAGCTTTGCGCTATTTGTTATAGTCTTTGGGGCATGGCGGAATTATGGTTGGCAACAGGATAAAGGTATTGATATATCATTTGCTAAATTTTTAAGAATTGAGCTAACAGAACGTTTGGGAGTTAGGCTATTCGAGAATTATTTTGATTCTACTAAAAACTTTGCATATGTAGTTAAGTATACGGATAATGGAATACCTATTCAGTATGGTAGAACGTATCTAGCATTATTAGTACAGCCTATTCCAAGTAAATATAGGCCGATAATAACTCTTCCCCTAGATGAGTCAATGAAACCTTTGAGATCTCGTGGTGGGGACTACCGTGGGATCGATCCGTTGCTGGGTGAGTTATACAAAAACCTTTTGGGATACGGCATTGTATTTGGGCTTGGCTTAATGGGGGTATTTTATGCAGTTGCCTACAAGATGTTAGTTGTGAATAATGTAGATAAACGTTCTCCGGCGATGTACATGATATACGGAATATTGGTTTACTCGTTGTTTTTCTGGTTACGAGGCGCTTTTGTTGGGCATACATCAATTATATTGATGGATCTTCTACCACTGGTATTTGTGACTAGTATCGTAAAATTGAACAATGAACATTTTAATTAACGCGACACAGCTTGGTCGTAAGAATGGTATGAATAATGCTCTATCTAATATATTGAGTGCCATGACATCGACCTATGGGAGTGCATCGTTCATAGTTCTTGTTAAAAAGAGCGGAGTCCAAAGAGTTGTCCGCCGTAACAATGTCTTTATGAAAGTAGTACCCGGTTGGATACCATTCCCAATCGTGGAACAGATAATAATGCCGATTCTAGCTCGTGTCACAAAAGTGGATGTCATGTTATCACCGTACAACACATTCCCTCTATTAACGTTTGGGATAAGAAACGTGGCAATTATTCATGATTTGATATTCATGGGGGCTATAGGTGGTGGGCTATATCAGAAAGTTGCTAACATGTATAGAAGGTTAATTGTACCGAACGCTAAAAAAGTGCTTAGCGAGATACTTACAGATTCTGAGTTTTCCAAAAATGAAATCGTAAAGTTACTGGGTTTTCCTCCAGCGAGGGTAACAGTTGCTCCGTTGGCTGTTGATGAAGCTTTATCAAGATACCTTAAGCAAAATGTTAGCGCGAGTTCTTTGGTCAATTTTCTGCCAAGAGAATATATCGAAAACATTGACGGGTATTTTTTGCATTTATCTGCACTAGATCCAAGAAAGAATACTGAGTTTGTAATTCAATCGTTCGTTCGCTACAAACAAAAGTATCACAATAATATTGGGCTAATACTTGTTGGTAAATTACCGAGTAACTTAATCCCTATAGTTTCCGAACGAGAAGATGTAGCTTACCTTGAATATCCTTCAACAAAAGTGTTAGCATCACTTTATAAACATTGTATTGCTACATTATTTCCGTCTTCCTATGAGGGATTTGGTTTGCCCATACTGGAATCCTATACGGCGAGGCGACCTGTAATTACATTGAATACCAGCTCATTGCCAGAAGTCGGTGGGGATTTGGCGTTGTATATTAGTGAGTTAGATGAAGAGTTGATGATAAACGCAATGCACAGGGCTCGATATGACAAAAACTACTTATCATACTTCAGCAATAGTGTTGTGGATTGGTGTAAAAGGTTTAGTTGGGAAAAGACAGCTCAGGCATACGGAGATGTTTTAAAGTTAGAGAAACATAACCTACATGAATAAGCAAATATTAGTAATTACACCTAGAGTTCCAGTTCCACCACTGCTAAAAGGTGATCAAAAAAGAGCGCACGAATTCTTAATAAAGCTACATAATGATGGATGGTCTGTAGATCTGATAAGCTTCTCTACTGATGTCATAACACAAGAACAGGAGGTGTTACTGAAGGACCTTTGCCATGAGTATCACATCATCAAGCAGCGGAGTATCAATATTATTTTCGGTGTGGTGCGAAGTATGTTGAAGTTATTACCGATACAGAATGGGTTGTATTATAACCAAGGTGTATTGAGACTAATAAATATGTTAGTTCATAACAAGAAGTACTCGGTGATACTTTTTCAGTTGAGTAGAACTTCTGAGTACGCGTTGCTTATGAAAGATCGATCCGTTCCTGTTGTCATCGACTTGCAGGATTGTTACTCTCTAAACATGAACCTTCGTTCTAGGTATGAGGATAATTTTCTAAGAAAAGTTGTTTTTGGACTCGAGTATAAACTTGTAGCAAGGTTAGAAAAAAAGTTGGTCGATCGGGCATCTAAAGTTCTACTTGTATCTAAGCGAGATGCGTCTCTTGTAGATTTTCAGCTTAAAAAATCTAGTATAGTCCCAGTGCTCACGAACATAAAAGATGTAAAGGTGAATTCAAAAAGAGTAATCGATGACGTTCTAAATCTAATAATATTTGGGAATATGGGGTATTTCCCGAATTATGATGGTGCGTTGTGGTTTATCCAAAACGTACTTTATGCTCTGAAAAGAGAGCTAAA
>JALWZS010000037.1 GCA_027002475.1 bacterium
TGGTTTGGCGGAATTGTTAGCGATTTTGCGTAAAAGAACTCGGCAACTAGCGGCGCGAAGTGTAGGGTATAAAGTACGACCAAAATTAGTGGTGTTTGATATACGAATTCTAAACTAGGTCGGTTAAATAAGTAGATTCCTAAAATAGCAAAACTTACTGATGGCATGGCAAAGAAGGATAGCGTTAAGGGTCTTAGTAAACGAAGCTTTTTGTAGGCAAGACCTAAAAGCCCGCTTATGCTAAGTGGCACTATGGTTATAAGTGATATGCTAAGCGATCTTGTTATTACACCGCTTGATTCGCTTAGGTCTTTTGTGAAAGACGCAAATCCTAAGTTGCTATTTAATGCTAGGGAAACGATTGGTATTAAAACTCCTAAAAATAAAGCAAGAGCTAGGAAGGATAAAGAAACTATTGCTACTAATTTGGGAAGTGGAATGCTTCCGTTTTCTTTTTTAGTTCTTAAACTAAAAAGCGGTTTATCTTTTATGAGTTTAGTGAAGGTTAAAAAGGTAATGATAAATGTTAATGCCATGGGGATTAGACTTAAGTAAAACGCTCTTAGAAAATTAAAATGCGAACTGAATTGACTAAAGATTTCAGTGACAAACGTGTTGTGCTCAAAGAAAGCAGGCACATCGTAAGTGTTGAAGCAGAGTATAAAAACGATTAGTAAAACGGTTGCAATTGGTATCTTTAGTTGAGGGATAATAATTTTAAGTAAAATTTGTTTTGGATTTAAACTAAGTTTGGCTGAGTTAAGTATTGATCCGTTGATGTCTCGTATGCTTTTGGTAAGTAAAAGCACTGGGATTGGAATGTATGCAATGGTTAGTACGAAAATGCTCATTGCTGTTGTCCTGATAATTCCTAAAAACGACGAGGAGAGAACGCCAAGTTTAATTAAAGAGATTACAAGATTTTTCCAAATTAGACCGTGGAAAAACGGCGAGATAAGAAGGATTAAAAAGAATAATATTTGCGTAGCTACTAATGCTTTGCCTTTTAGTTTTGACAAAACTAGACTGATGCTAAAGCCAATTATTGTACTAAATAAAGCTACAGATACTGCAATTACTAAAGATTCTTTTAAAGCGAGTAGTTCTTTGGTAGTTAAATAAAACTCTTGCACTATTTGATTATACGGGCGAGGGTGCGACTTGGTAAGTGTGCCACCGTCATTGCGATCCCGCCGTTGGCGGGAGAAGCAATCTAACAACAGTAGAGATTGCCACGCCTTCGGCTCGCAATGACAGACTAATCGTCACTGCGAGTGAGCGGATGCGAGCGCGGCAGTCTAGATTGCTTCGTCGCAAATCTTCGATTTTCTCCTCGCAATGACACTCTATAACCCTCCAACTCTCTAACTCCCCATCATTTCTTCCTCAAAAAACTTGAGTGCTTTGTTAAGGTTTTTATAGATTTCGTCCCACGAGATATCCATTACTTTTATATCTTCCACCGACTTTATATTTTCTGGGGTTTTAACATCAGGAAGAAGCGGCATTTGTGCGGATTTCGAAAAAGATAGCGCACTTTCAGTTTCTTTTGACACCAAGTAGTCAATTAGTTTTTTAGCGTTCTCTTCGTTTTTTGCTCCTTTAATTAACATAACTGTATTTGGAATAACAAGCGTTCCGATTTCGTCCTTTCCTTGATCGGGATAAACTGCGATAACTGGCTTATTTTCCGATATTGCATCGTTTGCATCATCGGTGTCTGTGAAGCCTACCCATTTTTCTCCGCTTACCACCTTATCTCTTGTTGCTCCATTACTTTGAGCTATGTTTAGCTCGTTCTTTCTTAAATTAAGCAAGAACTGTTTTGCTTTTTCATCGCCTAAAAGGGCAAAAAGTGCAGCGATATGAGTTGTAGTTGTGCCAAATCTAGCATCTGCGATAGTTACTTTGTTTTTGTAAATGGGGTTTATTAATTCAAATATTGAGCTTGGAATGTTATCTTTACTAACCTCGTTTGTATTTGCAACAAGCACTCGTGCGCGAGCGGCAAACCCTGTCCAATATCCGTTTTCGTCTTTAAATTTATCTGGGATTAAATCGTAATTACTTGGCTTATAAGGTTGTAACACCTCATTTTCTTTTAACCTTAATGTGTTTATAACCTCATTATTCCAAAAAACATCGGCTTGAGGATTGTCTTTTTCAGCAATAAGCCTATTTGTTAAGCCGACGGTTTTGCTTGCTTCGGTGTCGTAAACCGCTTTTACCTTAATTCCAGTTTCTTCTTCAAATTTTTTAAGAATAGGTTGGGAATAGTCTTGGTCGTGTGAAACGTAAACTATGAGTTCATTAGTGTTTGGTGTGCTTGGCTTGTTTCCACGCCATAAGGTAGCAAGGATAAAGAGAAATACTACTATTGTTGTAACGATAAGTAGTCTTCGCATGCTTTAAGCGTTGTGGAACTTTTGACTATACCAGTTGACTAGAAACTTGGGTAAATATGGTTCAATTCGGTAAATAATGTTATCAATTGAATTAAGCCAATCACGAGCGCCTTCTTCATGATAGGGGATGTTTTTAAGTAATTCTGTTTGGATCTTTTCTTTTAGCTCTTTTGTGTTTTCATCGGGTAAGGGAAGCTCGAAAACGTGTGGCATGTTAAGGTAAGTGCTTATGTAAAGTGCACTGTGCCCTTCGTGCTCGCCAAACCAAAACCATTTTAGAACGTTGTATTTGACATGTTTTTGTCCCATCTTGATTCCGTATGAAGTGATGGAAAAGGTTTGAGTGCCAGGCTCAACTGTATTGATTGAAAATAGTACAAACGCAAATGCAGCGGTAGCAATAGCAAATGTCCACTGCTTCATAAGCGCTAAGACAACTACAACGGCAACGGCTAATACAATCAACCCAACAAACCAAACGGGATTTCGCTTGATAAATAATCTTGCTGGAGCAGTCCAGGTTATTTTCACCTCGGGCTTTTCGAATGGCTCGGGTTTAACAACAATAGGACTGTCTTCGGTTCCTTTAGGAACGGTTTTAACAGGCATCAATTTAAATATAGCAAGTGGTTTAACACTTGGCAAGTTGATTAGTATCAAATCACAAATCACAAATTACAAACATCACAAACAAATTTCCAAATAACAAGCACCAAGGTAGAAACAAATATCAAGTAACAAGCATCAAGTACCAAAAAGAATACTGGGTCTAGGGTTTTGATAAATTCGATCGCAATTTGTTTGGGGTTTGTAGTTTAGGGTTTGTTGCTTGTTTGTAATGTTTGAGGTTTGGTTACTTGGGTTTTGTCTTGCATCATTGCGAATAAAGTGAAGAAACGCAGTTTCTTCTGTAAGCATCCGAAGTATGCGTCGCAATCTCAGGTTTGGGATTAGCGCGGACGGTTTATAATTTACCTAGCGTTTGAAACGTTTAAAGTTTGAGCATTGTTTGTGAAGTTTGTGATTTGATATGTTTGTAACTTGAAACCCGGAGGGGTGCAGGAGTGGTTAAACTGGCTAGTCTCGAAAACTATGCGCCGCAAGGCACGTGGGTTCGAATCCCACCCCCTCCGCCAAAAGGGCTGCGTTTTTCTGGTGTTCGTATGGTGAATAGGCTTACAAATTTGCTCGCCTGTTCTATTTTTGTTAGTATGTTTGTGAATTGGTGTAACTATGGGCGATATCCTTAAATCATACTTGAGTGAGCAACGACACAGAGTTGTAGATTTAGACTTTGTTCAAAAATCGATTACATATGATTCGAAGATTGTGCAACATAGGGTAGTAAACAAAGTTACAGGTTCAGAGGAATATGTTCGCGCTTTTTTGATTACAAGACTCGTTAATGATCTTGGTTATAAACCAGAAAACATTGAAATTGAAAAAGAATACGACATCGGCAGGCCAAAGGTAAATAAACCAAGAATTGATGTTATTGTTAGAGATAAAAATGGAAATGCTTTTTTATATATTGAAGTAAAATCTCCCGATGAATTTGAAAAAGATCAAGATGAAATTATAGAAAAACAACTTTTTAATCTTGCTAGTCAAGAAAAAGGGCACGGCAAAGCAGTCAAATACCTAGTTTTATATTCTTTTGATATTGATGATAAAGAAGTTCGGGATAAAGC
>JALWZS010000038.1 GCA_027002475.1 bacterium
ACTTATCCTAACAAGAGCTTTAGTGGTGCAAGCCATTAATAAAGAGCTTGCACCGTTTGGTATGACTGTTCGTTATAAACATAGCCCGCAAAGTTTGCGGGAAATAATTCGGGAATTCTTGCAGGAAATAAGTGCGGAGAAAGTGATTATCCCTTCTGCGACGGCGAATCAGACGTTCGGTAATTATTCGGAGATTGTGCGGGAAAAGTTTTTAGAATCCCTGAAAAAAATGCGGGAAAAAGAAATGTTATTAGGATTTTCCTTATTTGGTCCACAAAGAGACGATTTCCGTTTCTACTTAAAGGATGAAATGTACCCTGACGAGTTGCGAGATGTTGGGCGTTTTGGTTCTAGAGGAGAGCAACGGATGTCGGTTATTCGCTTAAAACTTGTAGAGTCAAGACTTATCTCTCAACATACTAAATTGGTGCCAATCCTTTTGTTTGACGATATCTTCTCAGAGCTAGACGAGGCAAATAGGGAGCTTGTTTACGAAATAATGCAACAACATCAGTCGTTTCTAACAACAGCAGAAGAGTTAAGGACAATAAGAACCGTTATAGATGGAGCTAACCTAATTAAACTAAAATAATTCCCGCATCATTCTTGCGTTATTCCCGCGTAGCAGATTCGCGATTATAAGTAGCAATTGTTCGTTTACCGAATGCATTTCCTGCAAGAATTCCCGAACATTTCCCGCACGATATGTATTCAAGTATTAGGATTCATCTGGTTCGGAGTAGGGCGTATCTGTAGCGCTAACTCCTTCTTCTTGGATTTGGCGGATTTTTGCTTCTGCGTCGGTTCCTTGCTCTTGAGCCTTTTCTATGACTTCTAGTTCTGCTGGGTTTGTGGTAATTAGTTCATGCTCAGCGTCACTTGCCATAACCTGCATTGCTACGTGGCTTTCTCCTGCGAAGAATAAACCTTCTCCCACGTTTGCGGATAGAAGTAGATTTTGTTCTCCTTCAGAAAGATAAAAGACATCTGCAAGGTTGTCGATTGCTGTGGCTGACTGTTTCATTAATACTTGGATCGAGCTGTTTGTAACGATAGCAAGTCCTTCTTCTGAATTTAAGAAATCCTGGATATCTTGACTGATTGTAGTTACACCTAGATAGTATTTACGTGCACGTTTAGCCATTGCTTGTAAGAAAGCAGCGGAGTCTTTGTGTTTCATCATAATCCACGCCTCGTCTACGTATAAAATCCTGCGCCTTCGATCTCGGCGAACACGAGTCCAAATGTAGTCTAAGATTAAAAACATTCCAATAGGGCGGATGCTTTCTTCTAGGTCTCGAATACCAAAGACCGTAAAGGTGTTTTTAATATCAACATTAGTTGGTTGGTCAAATAATCCATGCGCTGATCCCATAACGTAACGTTCTAGTTGTCCTGCAATTTCTCGTGCTTCTTGGTCTTCCATACCAAGTAATACTTTATATAAGTCTTCCATTAACGGTGGTTCTCGTTTTTGAGTTTCTGGGTCTGGAGTAATTCCCTTAAGTCGATATGTTTCAATCAACGCTCTATCAAGAATCGCTTCGTGGACAGGGGAGAGTTCTCCAAGCATAACTTTCATGAGTGAGTCTAGAACTAAGATTTTTTGTTCTAGCTGGTCAACACCTTCTTCATATACCTGGGCTAAATCGAATGGATTAATTCTTGCATCTGAATTAAAGTCGTAAGTTATATATTCACCACCAATAACATCGCACAAAGTTCTAAATTCGTTTTCTGGGTCAATAATCATGATTTCGCTACCAAGAAGTAAGTACCTAAGCGCTTCAAGTTTCACAGTATAGCTTTTACCAGATCCAGATTTTCCAAAAATAACTGAGTTTGCATTTTCCATTAAAAATCTGTCAAAGATAATTAAGCTACCGTTGTGTTCGTTTAGTCCATACATAATGCCTCGTTCTGTAGTTAAACTGCTTGAGGTGAATGGAAAAGTTGTGGCGATAGATGTTGTGTCCATGTTTCTGTAAACCTTTAGGAGGTCGTTGTGTATTGGGATTGTTGATTTAAAACCGTCCTCCATTTGCAACGTGGCTTTTCTTGGTAAAAGTAAGATTCCTGCTAAAGTGCTTTCTAGCTGTTTGCATACAGAATGTAGTTCTTTTTTACTCTCTGCCGGGATAGTTAAATAAAGCGCAAACTGGAAAAAACGTTCTCTTTCTGCAACTAGTTCATCTTGTAGAGCTTTGGCGTCTTGTAGTGACAGCTGGACTTCAGGATCTAAGATTTTGCCTTCTTTGTACTCAATGTTTAATTCGGTTTGCATCTCGGTTATTTTCCTTCGAAGGTTATTTAACACTTGTCTTGCGTCAATCGGGTAGTAAAACATCGATATGTCCAAGGCATGACTAAAGTTAATTAGTGGAGAGAGCCAGTTAGCACCAACTTCTCGTGGGTATCCGGCAATAAAGTATGTCCTGTAATATGTTGAGCCAATTCTGATATCGTTAAAATCGATTTCGATGCCACTTGGGGCGATGATATCCTTTATATCGATAACCCCTTTTGCAAATTGCCTTGCCTGACGAAGCGCTTTTGCCGCATCAACTTGTTCTTTTGTTTTAGGTTGAGAACCAGGCTTTTTTTTCTTGCCCTTTTTCTTAAATATTAAGTTTTCTATTAGCTCTTGGATTTTATTCATTGTTAACTTGGTCTTCTTTAGCTTCTTTTGTATCAGTTTTTTGTGCTTCATTTCCCGCTATGCTTTCTTCATCTATTTGGACTGGCGGGATGGAGGAGCGGACAACGCTAGTTGTATAGCCGTAAATATCTTGGTCTAATGTAGCATTTTGTGCGGACTCCGGGTTGTAGATTTCATAAAACAAGCGAATTAGCTCTTCGGTGTTTAACTGTCGCACTTTAATCCCAAGCCGATTAAACTGCCATTGCAGATCTGAAAACTTTTGTTGTAGTACCTCCTTGGCCTTCTTTAATTTTTGTACAGAATACGTGTTGCTTGGTTTTTTAGCTTGAGCACTGGCAGCGGCAGCAGCGGAACCAGAAAAGTATGGAATGACAAGGAAAAAACGTTTTGACAACACTGTATTTTCTGTAACAAGATGCTCAATAAACTCTTTATAGTTAGCTAACTGCTTTCGCAGTGCTGCAGATGGCTGTTCGTGCATGACACTATCGAGGTAGTCAAGATAGTTTGAAATGTCCACTTTTCTTGTACGAATTACGATTTGGATTGGGTAGTCAATGGAATTGACTAAGTTGGCATAGGCGTAAATTGTCGCATTCTGCTCGTCTTCAGATAACAGCTCAAAGTTTATAGCCGTTGCTTCTACAACAAGTCTAAACTTACCTCCAGACAATACCAAAATATCATCCTTTATGTCGATTATATCTAAATGGTCTTGTGTTCTAGGCAGTAATTTCATGGCTTTGGATTAATACTGGTGGTACAACCCCACCTGTTAAGTTTACTTCAACAATATCAAATGAATGTCCTGGTTTCGAGACTTCAATGTAGTATTTTCTACTAGGCAAAGGCGTTGTTGCAACAAATTGCCCAAGTGCGTTTGTTTTTAACGCACGTAAGTTTTGCCCAGCAACGTTTTTAATGAGGACAACAGCGGACTCAATGAACTTACCCTTTTTATCGACAACTATGCCACTAATTGCATTTGCCTTTCTTGTAAGTATGGGTAGTTTGACTTTAGGTTGAGTTTTGGCAGTTACAATTTTTTTGTGTGTTTTAGGTGGGTTTAATGTGCTTTTAACTGTATCATCCAACAGCTTTTCTAATTTTTTAATTTGCGATTGACTGTTTAATTTATCTTGTTTGGCTTGTTGTAGTTGTGCCGACAGGTCTTTTAGCTTTTTCTCGCTTTCTTGTACCAACGCCTGGAGCTTCTTTTGCTGCTCAGTCATTGCTATTATTTGATTCTTGTAATTTATAATTTGTGCTTCTAGCTTGTTAGTTTCCTCAAGACTCTTTTTAAGAGATGCTATTTCTTCTTTTAAGGCTCGGGTTTCGTTCTCCTTCTTTTGTATCTTTTCTTTTAATTCGGCTAACTGTTTTTTGTCGACTTGCTGTTTGCTTAGGTTTTCTACTTGTTGTTTCATGTTTTGTATGACCGCTTCGGCAGTTTTTTGTTGGGTTGTTAGTGCTTTGAGTTGGTTTTGTCGCTGCTGTTCTACTGTTTTTAGTTTCTTAAGCTCAATCTCTTTGTCAGCAAGCTTTTTTTGTAGTTGATTACTTTGTTGAGATAGCTGTTGTTGGGCTTTAGTTATTGCGGTATTTTTGTTTACCTGTGGGGGGTGTTGTGTGGTGGGACTGCTTAGATCTGAAGAAGCAGGGAGGTAGGCTTTTGTTTGAGCGCTTTTGGGAGTAGGTGAGAGTGCCGGATTCGGTCGAACATTATCAGCGTTAGTACTGCTTGGTTTTTGTGTGGGACTTAATATTGCTTGTCCTTTTATTGGCTGCGGTTTGCTTTGAGGGTGCATGGCTGTGGTTGTCTTGTGAATGTCACTGACAATGGAAACAATGTTTCGCATTGGCCCTGTAAATCTTCTTCCTGCTAATTTGGCCTGTCTATACTGCGGAATTTCTCCTGCCAGAGGAATAAATGCGGTGTTTTTAGGTTGTGTTGTTTGTGTGTTATTTGTATTCATGGTTATTCGTTTTTAAAGTGTCAGTTGAATTTTGCTTTTTTGGTAGTGGTCTTGGTTGTTGTGTTGTTGCGCTTTTTGTGTGTTGTTTTGTTGTGGATTTTAGGATTTCGTTAGCTTTTAAGTCTACCTTTTTTTGATTTGAGGTTAATTCTCGTATTTTAGCAAGCTTTTCTTTTTCTGCATCTGTTAAGTCTTGCGTCTCGGCAGAGATTGGCTTCCATATATTTATAAGCTCATTTAATTCTGTTGTTGTTCGTTTACGTGGTCCGAGTTTTCTCTTTGGTGGATGGTAGTTAGGTAGTAGGTATTTAGGCGGGTGTGGTTTTTTTCTCCATACCCGTTGAGTTGGAATATAAGCTACATGCAAGAATGTTGATATCCAAAAATCCGTACTCCGACCATCTATATTGGCAAGAGCTAGCGTTAATGATATTAAGCCGACAACCCCGGAGATTCCAATCTTGTATGGTTTGGGCAAAGGAGTATTTACAGTAAGAAATATTATCATTGCACCAATAGCAAGAAATATAAACTGCTTTGCCGTAAACTTACCAATAATTCGTCCTTGATAAGTTGTTACATTTTGTGGGATTTTGTGATACTGCGCCATCTTTTTACTCTTATATTAACAAAGAGACAACTTAAAGTCATGGTCTAGTGTTGTTAGGTAGCAAGCCAAAGTAGCATTGTTGTGGTAAACTTACTATCGATGAAAAGGACGTGGCAACCCAATAAAAGAAAAAGGCAAAAAACACACGGATTTCTTGTGCGCATGGCACGAAAGGGAGGCGGAAAGGTCTCTCGGCTAATTCGCAATAGGAGAAAAAAGGGTAGACATAGTCTTGCCCCGCAGGCATACTCAAAATAGCCTAATAAAGTGTTAAGTAAAGAAAATAGACTTACCAGGTCGCGTTCTATTAAGTATATTCTTCGAAATGGACAAAAAGTCTACTCAAAGTACTTCACCGTATTTTTTGTGCCAATACGTAACGCAAATGAGCTAAGGATTGCTTTTATCGCAAGCAAAAAGGTTGGTAACGCTGTAAAAAGGAATAAAGCTGTGAGGCTATTAAAAGAGGCTTCGCGACTATTGCTTAAAGATTACAAATTAGAAGGAGCGCATTTAGTTGTTGTAGCAAATAATAAGATACTAAATGCGTCTTTTAATGATGTTGTAGAAGACATAAAGTCTTCATTTGAGCAAGTGCGCTCAAAACTAAAGCCATAACCATGGTGCTTGTGGTGGTGTAGTAAACTGATTAAAGTTATATGTTGGGATTTATCTGGAATACACTATTAAAACAGCCTATTTTAACGGTTTTGCTCTGGCTGTCGTCGTTTACTGGAAACTTTGGCTTAGCTATTATTTTATTAACCATTCTTATACAGCTAGTTCTACTACCTTTTAGGCTTCCACAACTAAAATCTTCTCACAAAATCAGACAACTAAAGCCAGAGCTGGACAAACTAAAAGAAAAACATGGTAAGGACAAACAAGCCCTAGCTAAAGCCCAAATGGAGCTTTATAAAAAGCATAAAGTAAGCCCGTTAGGAGGATTACTTCCAACTTTAGTTTCAATTCCTATTATTTTGGCTCTATATAGAGTTTTACTTTCTACTCTTGGTGGAGATACGGGTGTTGATACATCTTTTCTATGGTTAGATGTGACTAAGCCAGATCCATACTATATATTGCCGCTAATTGTTGGTGGGGTTCAGTTTGTGCTTAGCTCAATGACACTTTCCGCAACAACTAATAAAAAGAAAGATAGCAATAATAAAGGAACTGACAATAAAAAAGAGAAAGGCATGGAGGACATGGCACAAACAATGCAGTCGCAAATGAAGTTTATGTTCCCGGCAATAAGTGCTTTTATTACAGCCACTTTACCGGCAGGGGTTGGCTTGTACTGGTTAACCTCTACAAGCTTTGCTATAATCCAACAGAAGTTTGTAATGAAAAGATATGGACCTAAAAACGATTCAACAACTACAAAGTGATATTAAGTCTTTATTAGAGTTAATGGGTACACCATTTGTAAACCCATCTGTAGAGGTCGACGAGAGTCAGACTATAAAGGTTAATCTCGATCGTGACGGTGACGAGGAAAAGAACCTGGGGATTCTCATTGGAAACCATGGAGAGACATTACGCGCTCTAGAATACGTTATTGCGTTAATGGTCAACAAAGATAGAGATGAATGGCTTAGGGTAGAGGTGGACCTCGATGGGTATAGGAAACACCGTGAGGAAGAGTTAACGTCTTTAGCAAACAGGATGGCGGAAAAGGCTTTGTTTTTACATGACGCAGTGGAACTAAAGCCCATGAGTGCCGCCGACCGAAGGATAATACACATGGTGCTTGCTGATAATAACTCTGTTGTAACTGAGTCGGTAGGGAATGGTAGAAATAGACACGTAGTTGTTAAGCCTGTTTGATTCTCCTCGTAGTTTAAGGGAGTTCTTAAGTATAATGTTTATATGTCCATAAAGCGTCTTATTGAGGCGGTTCGAAAAGTTCTGGTTGTTCTTTTACTGTTGACATTCTTTTGGCAAACGCGAAAAGCTTTCATCTTCCGTTTTGAGGTTTTTGATTACTTGATACCGTTTGTTTACCTGTCAGACATATTCATTGTATTACTGCTTGTTTTAGAAACGATACAGTCACCCACATGGATATTTAAGTCTATTGTTTTAAAAAACAAGGTAGCGTCAACGGGTGTTGCTCTTTTATTTGTGTCTATTGTGGCAAGCATTGTTTTCCAAAAGAACTTGCTCCTTTCGGCATATGTGTATAAAGCGCTTAAGCTTTTAATTTTATGGCTATTTATTAACTTTATTCCGACTCTTGTTGAAAGGTATTCGACTAAAAAAGTTATGACATTGCTTTCTGTTGGACTCTTGCCGCTACTTTTGTTAGGGGCTATTGAGATGTTATTGGGGCATTCTCTTTCGCTAAAACTTCTTGGGGAGTGGGCATTTAGTAAGCAAATGCCGGGTATCTCGACAATATCTCTTGGGTCGTTTTCGA
This sequence comes from bacterium, assembly GCA_027002475.1. Classification (GTDB taxonomy): domain Bacteria; phylum Patescibacteriota; class 4484-211; order 4484-211; genus JALWZS01. The sequence continues at coordinate 7,671 of JALWZS010000038.1, forward strand.
TCTTAAGACCATATGCAACATTTCCGCATCCGAACCTTTTTGGTGCAGTTATGGGTATTTTTTCTATTTATTGGTTAGTTAGGTTTGTTTCGGCAGATTATGTGGTTAAAAAACGCTTAGCGAAGTATCTTGTAATAGTATTCGTTTTTGGGGTTTTTATTTCATTCAGTAGAACCGCTTGGCTTGGATTAGCCTTAGCTTTTACATATGTGGTTAGGGCAAGTCGCTTAAAAGCGCCCCTTTTTACAGCAAAGCCTGGAGTTTGGAAGATAGTAACTTTTTTAGTAGTAATTATGACGATTATTTTGTTTCGATTTAATCAATTATTTGGTGCGGATTCATTATCCTTACTTAGGCGCTGGGAGTTAGATAAGATAGCATTTAAGGTTTGGCTAAAGAACCCTGCCTTAGGGGTTGGTTTAAATCAGTTTCTTTTGGTATTAGATGAATATTGGGTAAGGGTAGGGTTGCTACGGTTTAGTCAACCTGTGCATAACATTTACTTAATGATCTTGGCTGAGCTGGGCGGTATTGGTTTGTTAGGAATGGTATTGGTACTTTACTCAGCGATAGTTCGCGCTTGGAATAAACTCCCCATATGGCTTCGTGCCGTTTGGATATTTATACTTGTAACAGGATTATTAGATCATTACTGGTGGACGCTTCAGCAGGGGCTGCTTGTGCTGTCCTTGACCTTAGGGTTCAGTTTCGCTAGCATGAATACAGATGAAAAAGCCTAACAGATTACTATTGATTATGCTACAAACCGTTGGGTATATATGGTACTTCATTGTTTATGTGATACTACTTCCGTTTTTTATTCTTATGCTTAGTAAGGGGTTAGACTACCTTGTATTTGACCAACTTTTAGGGCTTAACGTTAAGGAGATTGTAGTGAGTTCAGGGTTATTTATAGCTTATGAGCTTTTTGCACTAGTTATGTTTTCTTTAGGTGTATTGTTATTTCTTGAAGCAACGATTACTTTATATGCGAAAACTAATGGGTTTCCTTTCTCCACCATTCAACACAAGCATTTACAGCCTAAAACTTTAGCTACTTCAGGTATCTACGGAAAGATTAGGCATCCTATGTTGCTAGGCTACTTAGTTATATTAATATCGCTTGGGTTAGTAGAGTTTTCCCCTATGATGATATTTTGGTGGGTTCCGCTTCTTGGAGCGTGCTTTGTTGAGTATTACAAGCTAACAGAAGAAAAGAAGCTACTAAATTGGTTTGGTGATGAGTACATGCAGTATAGAAAGCAAGTGCCAGCGCTTATCCCTCGATTTAGGAAAAAAGGAATGTCATAAAGACGTGTCTTTTTCCTGCTTAATAAGTTATTATTCAAGTAATGGAAGTTAAACTTTATACAGATGGTGGTGCTAGGGGAAACCCCGGTCCAGCCGCTGCTGGTGTAAATATTATTTTAGACAAAAAAGAATATGTCTATGGTTTTTACCTAGGAGAAAGGACAAACAATCAGGCTGAGTACCTAGCGTTAGAGCTAGGACTTAAGTCCGTTGCAGATCTTTTAAAAGAGGGAGCTTTCCGTGCAAAGGTGTCTGTTTTTATGGACTCGGAGCTTATCGTTCGTCAACTTAACGGGGAATACAAGGTTAAAGATCAACTACTACAAAAGCATTTTTCGCAAGTGAAAAGCCTTATAAAAGAGTTTGCTATGGTAGAATTTACGCATATACCAAGGAAGTTAAACAAGACAGCAGATAGTGCTGTCAATAAGGTTTTAGACATTCAAGATGGAATTAAGACAATTAATTGAAAATTTACGTAGTAATTATTTGTACATAGTTATTGCAGTTATAATTTTTGCAAGTTTTGGGTTTGTTACTGCTAAATTGTGGCCTGTCTCATATACGGCTGGTTATACGCTTTATGTCCAAAAACAAGCTGAGACAACCCCAAACAATGACTACACCTATGATGGATACTACGCTCAGCAGGCAGTTGAAGGTTACACAGATACTGTAAAAGGGTTGGTTACTAGCCCAGAAATAATGTCTGAGGTGTTGCAGGAATATTTGGGGGAAGACTTGGTCTCAGAGTATTTGCAGGAGTATCGTGCGAGCTTGAAATCGCAAAAGGTTGCACCTCAGTTAGTATGGGTTGAGATTACTCGTCCCACCAAAGAAGACGCGGACAGAGTTGTTTCCGGGGTTGTAAAAGTACTGATTAAGAGAGTAGATTCTTTAAACCACTTAAGGAAGGATAAGTATGTGGTTACCTCGGTTAATAAGTCTGCTATTGTTACTAAAAATCAGATGCCTGTTGTTTTGACAGTGATTGTTGCATCCTTTTTGGGGCTAATTCTTAGTAGTTTTATAGTTGTTGTTAAAGCGTACTTTGCTGCCAATGAATGATTTTGCTGCCCACGACGAACAATACAGTGAGAAGCTTAAAGGTGAGTTCAAGTCCTTAAAAAAGAGGAAGGATGAAGTTGTAATCGTTGCAGGTTCAGCAGGCTTTGTTGGCTCTAGGATTGCAGAAGCATTAGTGAGTGTTGGGTTAAAGGTTATTGGAATAGACAACTTTGTTTCGGGTAACGAGCATTACTTAGAACGCTTGATTGGCAAAGAAAACTTTGAGTTGATTGAAGCAGACTTGATGCAGGGAATTCCAGAAGCCCTTTTTTCAAAAAAGATTGCCTATATTATTGATGCGCTGGATGTTTATCCTCATGTTGGTAGAACTGAGTTTGGTTTGACAGAGCTTCTTAACAACTCTGTTACGCTTAAAAACCTTTTGAGTTTCGCTAATCAAATGAAATCAAGGGTGATTTTTACATCTTCTGTTGATATATATCAAGGGCTCGCGTCACATGAGTATCTGCAAAACTACTATGATGGTCGTGAACTTACTTCGTATTATGAGTTCCTGGAAGGGAAACGGTATGGAGAAGCGTTGTGCCGAGAGTTTGTTGATAAGTTTGACTTAGACGTACGTGTAGCTAGGGTTGCCGAGGTTTATGGTCCTAGAATGGATATACAAGGCAGTTCAATCCTTGCTCGAGCAATAAGGCTATCTTTAGAGGGAAAAGATCTGATATTTGACGAAGAGGGAAGTCAGCAACATCAGCTTATTTATATCGACGATTTGGTTTATGGAATATTAAAGCTATTATTTAATGATGACGAAAAGGTTCGTGGTGGAATCTTTTATTTTGTTAACACAGAACCAGTTTCCACGCTTTCTATTGCCTACACCTTAAAGGAGTTAACAAAAAAGGACTTAAAGGTTGAGTTTATACCCCGCCATAGAAAAATAGGGTTGCCACCGCCTCAAAAGATTGATATCAGCCGAACAATGAGATTGCTTAAGTGGAACCCTAAGATTCCGCTGACTGAAGGGCTGGAACTTACACTAAAGTGGTTTGTTGAAACCGCTAAGTCTAGAAAAGAAGTGCTAACGCACAACCTAGCTACGGAAGAAATTCCGACCCCGATACCTGTTCCAACAAGCGAGGTGCCAGAACAAATCGCTCCTAGTTTAAATAATATTGAGCCAGTTGCTCCTGAGGTTAGCCCTCAAGAGGATGTAGTGTCTCGCCCTGAACCATACATACCGCAACCCAAGCTTGATGATACGGTTCCTGCGCAACAAACTGCTCCAGTAGAGCCCGAAAAACCGCTTATGGCTAGCCCTCAACCACAACCTGTTGTGCCTCAACAAACCGAACCTACAAAGGAACCAGAACCGACACCGGTGATTGAAGTTCCTCAAGTTGTACATTCAAAGGAGCAGTCAAAACCACACTCTACGCATAAAGCGGGTTGGCTTTCTTTGGTAACTAAAAAGCCAAAGGCACCAAGGGGTCTGGTATCGCTAAGCAAGCATGTGTCACTTAACTTTAGCCCTAGGGATCTTTTGCGCTTTTGGCCTGAGTATTTGATGGGAGTAGTACTATTTCTTGTGTTAGTAAGTATTCCGATCCTTATATCGCTAGGTCTCGCATGGCAAGGAGTAAATGCCTTTAAAGATCACAACTTCAAGAAAAGTGAGGAGCTCTTGTATCAGTCGTCAAGCTTGTATAGGTATTATAAGGCGCCTGCTAAATGGCTAGGTCTGTCAAAACAATACGAAGCATTGAATAAGTTGTTCGAGGTTGGGATAAACACAACAAGATTAGCGCAAGAATCCCAGGCGGCGTTGGTTCCCTTGTCTCCGATTGCTGATTTATTAAAAGCTTCCTTGGTCGGAGATAAGGCGGTGAAGGAGTATTCGGTTAAAGAGCTTTACTCAATGGTGGATAAATCTTTGACTGATTATTATGTTGCTAAGTCGTGGTTTTCTTTAGTCAACCAAGGGTTAAATGATGTCAAAGTAGCGAATTTGCCAAAGCTTGTTCAAGACGACATTTCAAAGTCGCAAGAATTATCTTGGCTATTGGCACCTATTTTAGGGCGCGGTGATGAGTTTTTAAGGCATTTAGATTTAGTTCTTGGATTTGATAGGTCTAAACGTTACATTGTTTGGTTACAAAATAGTAACGAGATAAGACCTACTGGGGGGTTTATTGGTAGTTACATGGCTGTGACTATAGATAAAGGTAAAGTTACAGACTTTAAGGTTGATGACATATACAATCCTGATGGATTGTTAGGGGAACACGACTCACCAGTTGACGACACTATGAGGCGCTTTTTCATCACAAAGAACTTATGGATAAGAGACACTAACTGGTGGGTAGATCTTCCAACGTCGGCGTCAGCTTTTATAACCTTATATGAACAGGCTACAAAGGAAAAGATAGATGGAGTAGTGTCGTTTAATCTTTCTACAGCGGAGGACTTGTTGAAAAACATCGGTCCAGTAAGAGTTGATGAATACGACGAAACTGTTACGAGTGAAAACTTATTCCTTACAGCAGAACAGCACGCAGAGATCGGATTTGAGCCGGGAAGTACAAATAAACGAGACTTTTTAGGAGCGTTGTTTGAGGCAGTAATGGCAAAGTTAATATCTGGGGATAAAGATGTAATGAATGGGCTAGTTAAAACTATTGGTGAGAACGTGTTGTCACGAGATATCGCAATATACCTTGCAGATGAGGATTTAGAGAAAGTTGTAAAAGACATGGAAGTCGCTGGCGTTATGTTTGAAGAGCCGGGTGCAGATTATATTAAGGTTGTAGATAGTAATGTTGGCATAAACAAGGTCAATGCATGGGTGAAACGGTCTACAAAATATTCTGTTGATGTGACTAGAAGTGGGCACTTACAGTCAACGCTGGAAATTACATGGAACAATACTGCCCAAAACAATACGTGGCCTCACGGAGAGTATGTAAACTATGTGCGTGTTTATGTTCCAACGGGTGTTTCTATAGTCAAAATGGAACCTGAACTTGATGAGTATGATGTTGATGAAGAGTTTAATCGTACTGTAATCACAGGGTTAGTGCATGTTCCTGTAAAAGAAAAAACATCTGTAAAAATAACCTACTTATTGCCAAAAGACTTCGAGCTAGGAGAAGATTCAGAGTATAAGTTGATTTGGGAACCTCAACCAGGACTAGAAAATGAAGACATATCGTTTTCTCTAAATCTGCCAGTCTTTCTAAAAAGTGACTACAAAACGTCTTTTGATAGAAAACTAAACTGGCCGATTCGAATTGACATTCCAGTTACTCGTTCTTAGGTTTTATAGCCTTAAACCATATAGATGGTCCTAAGTTAAGTTTTGTGAAGATAGGCGTTATGAGTTTGTCTGATAGTAAAAGTGTTGATAATGGCATCTTGCTTTTAATGCTTGGGGGAAGGCGAAGGTTTGAAACAGACAGCTTCTTTATTATATTAAATCCTTCTGCCTCTAGTATCTTTTGAATGGCGGCAGGATGAAAGTTATAAAAGATACCCTTTTCAGGGTCTTCTTTTGACGCACCTAGTTTTATTGGGGTTTCGTCTTGAATAAACGAGAAGTCTTTTTTTAAAACACTTCGAATTCGTGCCTTTAAGTGAATTTTATTTGCCATCTCTAAGATCAAAAATCCTCCTGGTTTCGTAACCCTGTATAGTTCCTTAATCAACTTTTGTGGGTTTTCAATGTGATGCATAACTCTTATCATAATGACGGTATCAAAAGAATTATCTTCAAAAGGCATGTTGTAAGCATCTCCTTTAACAGTTGTTAGATTTGTGATGTTTCTCTTCTTTGCCAGATCCTTTGCCTGATTTAGTGCGATTTGAGAATAGTCAAGAATTGTGGCTTTTTTAAATCGCTTTGTATAGATTGGGGCAAGTCTTCCAAAGCTTCCGCCGACATCAAGTATTGCGTCACCTTTGGTTGGAAGTAAGTTTTCTAATGCTTTTTGCTCAACTAAGTTCTCGTAATCACGCCCTTCCCAATACTTGGTGTAGTCATAGTTAATACTGTCGTAGTCTGAAATATCAGGCATGAGCTAATGGTAGTAAGGAATTGGTAATAAGTAAAGTAGCGTCTGCTACGTTGAAGAGTTCTCATGATAGAAACTAGTGAGCTAGCAACTAGTAACTGTGCATAGTGGATTTGTTTGAACTGTGAGGGTATAATACGATTCGTTATGTCAAGAACGCAGCTACTAGCAAAAATTAGAGAAGTCACTGGGCGCAAGGTTAGAGCTCTTAGAAGGCAAGGAGTTGTGCCGGGAGTTGTGTACGGGGTTAAATCAGAGCCAATTAACGTACAGGTGCAAATGACAGAGGTGTTAAGGTTGATTCGGGCAGGTCACGAGAGTGAACTATTAGACTTGAAACTGACAGAATCTGGTCAAACTCGAACTGTGATAATCCAGGATATCCAAGAAGACCCTGTAACTGGTGCACCACTACATATTGATTTTTATGAGCCAGACTTAACTCAGCCGGTTGATGTTGATGTAGAGATTGAGCTTGTTGGCGAAGCTCCAGCTGCGCAAGAAAAACGTGGAGTGCTGCTCTTTATTACTGAAGAAGTTCCAATTCGTGTGTTGCCTACACAAATTCCTGCAAGTATTCAAGTTGACATTAGTGGGTTAAATGAGGTTGGGGATCAAATATCCATTGCTGATGTTGACCTTCCTGAGGGTGTTGAACTAATGCTTGAAAATCCTGAAGACGTTATTGTTGCTAAGATCGGTGCACTGCGAGCACAAAAGATCGAGGAGGAAGAGGAAGAATCTGAAGAGGGCGCAGAGGAAACTGCAGAAGAAGCTAGAGAAGGCGCTCAAGAAGAGACCGAAGCAAAAGAGGAGTAATATTGTTAGTTGTTTGTAGCGCTTAGTTGTTTTTCTAGATCTAGAGCTGGTTTATAGTTTGGGTCGATGTCGAGTGTTTTATCTAGTTCTTGTCTTGCCAAGTCGTTTTGTCCGTTTTTTAGATACGCGAATGCAAGTAGATAATGTGCGTCTCTATATCCAGGAATTTCTTCTACTAAGTTAGTTAAGAGGTGTTGGGCTTGAGTTAGCGCATTGTTTTCTATTAATACTTTGGCAACGGTTGCTCTTTTTTGCGCGTCGTTTTTAATTTGTGAGATTTTATTAAGTTCTTGTTCAAGTGACTGTACCCTCTCAGTCGTTAACACGGAGCTTGAGTCGTTTTCAATAAATGTCTTTGTACTACTAAGTGATTGTTTTGCGCCTTTAATATCTAAATTGCTAAGTTGGGTTAGCGCTTTGTAAAACAAGATTTGGGCATTTTCATTAATTCCTGCTTGGGAGTATATTGTTTGAGCTAGCCTATAATCACCATTTAAAAATGCGTTATCTGCTTGTAGTTTTAGGATATTTTTATTTTCAGGATCTAGGCTTAGGGCTTGTTGTAAAAGGTTAATGGCATCGACGTAGTTTGCCTCTCGCTGAGCCGTTTTTGCCCTAAGAATGTAATCACTAATTTGTGCGTCTTTCGTTAGGTGTTTCGCTTTACTAAAGATACCAATAAGTACTATTGCAATAATTGTTAATGTTAAGACGACTGAAACGATAATTAGGTATGGTTTGGCTTGATGTGCAAGCTTAAGAAGAGCCTTTTTCCTTGATTTGCCCTTAGGCGGATTTACTTTGTTGTCTTTAGACTCTGTGGCCATTTCGCAATACTAATACTTTTAGCATCCTTGTTGGGTAGCTTCTGGTAAATCTCCTCGGTGATAAACGGCATAAATGGATGCAAGAGCTTTAATGCTTCTCGCCAAGTAAAAACTAAGGTCCATAACGCCTTTTTAGCACTCTCGCCAGGGGTGTCGGTAAATAGCCGTTCCTTTACCGCTTCTATGTACCAACTAGCAAAATCGTCCCAAATAAAGTTGTATAAGGCATCTAGTGCCCGTGCGAATTGAAACTTGTCGTGGTTTTCTTTGTCATTGTCAAAATCAAGCACCTTTGTTACCTGAGTAATTGTAGCGTTAAGTCTGTTTAGAATTGTTTTATCGTCTTCTTCTAATACGTCCCACATTTCTGCTTGAGTGGTTTCATAATCGACGTTTAGGTCATTCAGATGTGTTGTTTGCCCAAAGATAAATCGGCTAATATTCCAGATTTTTGTAACAAAGTTTCTACCTCCTATCATCTTTTCTTCGCCAAGTGGAATATCAGAAGCTGGTGCGACCCCAAACATCAATGCAAATCTTAAGGCGTCTGCACCATACTTTTCGACGAGATCCATTGGATTAACAACATTCCCTTTGCTCTTGCTCATTTTTTGTCCTCTAGCGTCAACAACACGAGAATGCAGATGTATCCATTTAAAGGGGACTTCTCCAGTTCTATAAATTCCAAGCATTAGCATGCGCATAATCCAAAAGGCTAAAATGTCCCACATTGTGTCAAGCAATGTGGTTGGATAAAAGTATTTAAAGTCTTTACTGTCTGGAAAGCCTAAGGTTGTTAGAGGCCATTGTCCTGAGCTAAACCAAGTATCAAACGTATCTGTTTCTTGCAAAACAAACTTGCTCGGGGCGTCTTTCGGATCTAAGTAAAAAGGTGTATTTACTGGAGCGATAAGGCTTTGTAGACCATTTTTAATCTCATCAAACTCGTATTTATCGTTTATGTCTTTGTAGACACCTGTTATGCGGTTTCCTTCTTTGTCTAGGAATGTAACCTCAATATCAGGACTTTCTGTCAGGTCGTACCAAGCAGGAATTTGTGGACCCCAAACAATTTGGCGACTAATGTTCCAATCTGGGGCAGTTTCTAACCAGCGTCTTAAGTCTCGCTCAAACCGCTCTGGAAATACGCTGACTCTTTTTTCGTCAAGAGCCTTAATAACGTTTTCAACTAGTGGTTTTACCTTTACATACCACTGCGGCACTAAAAGTGGTTCTATAACAGATTTGCACTTGTAGCATGTACCAACTGCGTGATGAAGGTCTTCAACTTTAATTAACTTACCTGCTTCTTTTAACTTTTCTACGGTAATCTCGCGGGCTTTTTTAACGTTTAGTCCTTCGATGTACTCTGGAACATTAACCATTCTCCCAAAGCGATTGATCACCGAGATTCGCTCTAATCCGTGCTTTTTGCCAATTTCAAAGTCTGTTTGGTCGTGCCCTGGGGTAATCTTTAATGCTCCTGTTCCAAAATCAATTTCGACGAGTCCGTCACCGATTACTGGGATTTCTTTATTGATCAAAGGCACCTTGACTGTTTTACCGATTTTGTCTTTATGCCTTGGGTCGTTTGGGTTAACTGCTACTGCAACGTCTGCAAATATGGTTTCAGGTCTTGTTGTTGCAATTTCGATGCCGTCGTAATCGAGATAATAAAGGTGATCATCGCGTTCTGCGTGGTTGATCTCTAGATTGCTAAAACCAGTTCCGCACCTTGTGCAATAATTAACTAGTCTCTCGTCACGGTAAATTAAGCCGTCCTCGTGTAATTTCTTAAATGTAGAATAAACGATTTCTAAAATCTCTGGATTTAGCGTGTATTTTTCTCTTGACCAGTCCAAGCTAAACCCAAGTCTTCTAAGTTGATCTGTTGCGACCCCTCGGTTTTCTTCAACAAAATCGTGTACAAGTTTGTAAAGCGACTCTCTGTCGTAATCGAATCTTGACTTGCCTTCTTTTTTTAATTTTTTCTCTAAAACAAACTGGGTTTCGATTCCAGCGTGATCGGTTCCTGGCAAGAAAAGAGTAGGGCGCCCTTGCATTCTGTAAAAACGAGAAAGAATGTCTTCAACAACGTATAGGGCGTGTCCTGCATGCAAAGGGGCATTGGCGTTTGGTGGTGGTAAAAGGATTGTAAAAGGTTTTTTATCGGGATCTATTTTGGCTTTAAAAAAGCCTTCTTCTTCCCACCACTTACTAAGACTCTGTTCATATTCACTAAAGTTGGGTCGCTTTGGCAGCTCCATATGAAAGCTATTGTAGCATTTTGGATTATTGATTTGTTTAGGCTTTAAGGATAGTATTTTGTTATGGCCTTAAGAGGAGACGCTCTTGGTGGGCGACCTGAAGTGACAGCCGTTACTTCGGAGGTGTTGACAAAAGAATCTTTTCAGGCTCGACTTGACAAGCTCCAAAGACAAGTCGATGAGCTAAAGCGTTTGTTGTCTGCCAATGAAGGTAAAGAGGTTTTGGTAGAAGGACTTGTAGCAGCAGTAGAATCATTGGCTGCTGATATAGATATTTACACCCTAGAAGAGCTTGACACAGCTATTGAGCTCGTTGAGTTAATGGTGCAATGGGCTTTAAAAACTGCCGAGAGTATCAAACAAGCTCAGGCGCTAGCGAATGCTCTTCCGCAAGAAGATCCTCATCGTGCTGAATTGTTAAGTAGTGCTGAAAAAACGCAACAAGCATTGGTTGCATGTGCAAGGGAAGAGGATGATAGGGCGCGACTTGATTTATGGAACCATGGTGTAGTGCCAAGTGTTGAGGGCATGAATGGCGCCCTTATGCCTATTAAGGCGGATCTTTTGAGTCGAGAGATAAAACATTGTGCAGTAACCGACTCTGCCTACGATAAGCATATATATGCTCAATTACTGCATAAAATAACAAGTGGTGGTTTTTCTGATGAGGTTAGGCATAAGCTTATTCGCGAGCTTGATGAAAAGTTCCCCCAGTATGCCCACCACAACTTGGAGGGATTGAAGCAACAGAAAAATGAAGAAGGGCATTCGTCGTCGGGGTATGAGGGAGAAAGCAGAGATGCCTTGCCCCAAGTAGAGAGGAGTAGTTGGGCTCTAATTGAGATGTTGATAAATGCGTTTCCGGATGGGGATTTACGAAGGGTTTCGGTTGCATCTAGGGATAGGCTACTTGCCAATCTGAAAAACGCTGAAAAAGCAGGAAGCGACGAAGCTCGTGATTACTTTATGCGTGAAGCGGCTCGAGCGCTTGGTGACCTCCGCGCGGTTGTTGGAGACTGGATTGATAAGGTGGGGGATGGAAATAAGCAACTCGCTGCAAGATCAATGATGGAAGAATTAACTTTAGTAGTAGATAGAGCCTATGGATAGCTGTAGTTATGTTTCATTTGGAGATAAGCCTAGCTCCTGAAGTATGTCGAGCCCGAGTTGTATTTGCGTAAAGACTCTTTCGAGTTCGAAGTACAAAACGTCTTTTAACTCGTCGCGTTGTATGTCTGAAAGTTGCTGTTGATTGTCGCAATAGTTGCGAATTGCTTCTTCTAGGTAACGTTGCTGCCGGAAATCAGCATAAAGTTTCCCGTCGGTGGGACTTCTAAAGTATGTTTGAGTAAAATCTGTTGGCCAGTAGTCGCTTAGTATACTCTTTAGATCTCGGGACACGTTGAAGTCAAATGCAACTAGGCGATCGTCCTCGGTGATTAAGAAGTTTTTTGGGTATGGTTTTGGTTCCGTAGAGCTAGTTCTTGGTACGACCTCTAGTCCTTGCTCACCACCTATGAGCACGTCGATGGAGAAGCCTTCATTAGCAAGTTTTAATAATCCTCGCGCCGTTTTTTCGAGTGACTTTCGTCCCTCTGACGATTTGTAAAGCTCTTCGATTCGCTCTTCTGCAGCTTTTTGGGAGCCTGTAGGTACTCCACCTGGATCTTCCCAAATTTCTGCATACATTGGTGTAGAGTAAAAAGCTTCACCGAGCTCTTCTTTGGCGGCCTCGTTATCGCCTGACAACTCCTGTATCTTATCGTATGTTTCTCGGTTGTAGCCGTTGATAACGATACTGCCGATGTAGTTGGTTGTCTCTATACCTGCCTTTGCTAGGCGATGTTTGGTCTCGAGGTGTTCTTTGCGTCTAGCGGTTAAGTCGGGGGTATTAAGCGTTAGGTCTGGGCGTGCGTTAAGTACTTGGTTGTAATACGTCCATCGCGATAATGGCTTTTCGTCTTGTGGTCTTTTAAACATGCGTTCTACCTTAACAACATATCCGTGTCTGTCGTTGGGGCTTCGGGGGCGAATAAAGTAAGTCCGATTCATAAGCCCTACTCTTGAGTCTACGAAATGGAAGGACTCAGAAGTGAGTACGACGTTGCGGATCGACTTGAGGTCAGGGATTATTTCATTCACCTCTAACCGAGTAAGACCCTCTTGTTCTCTGGGGAACAAGAAGGTCTCTGGTGTTTCAAGGAGTGGTTCTTGTGCGCTTTTTTCACGACGAGTCTCGGGCGGACCGATAGACCTAGAAAACGGAATCGTTGTAGTTACTCTTCTTTTTCTCCTAAACATAGTTGGCTGTTCTAACTAAATAGCAATTGCGCCAGTTCGCAAAATTTTAGGTTTTGTCCTGGTGCAATCAACTATTGTGCTGGGTGGGGTTTGGGGAAGCTCGCCAACGTCAATCACAAGGTCGATATCTCCCTCGTCAAATTGCTCTAGAGCTTCTTCTACTGAGTAAGGTGTTTTACCGCCGCTCGGGTTTGCTGACGTGCTTGTGTACGGTCTTGGGTAGGCGTTAGATATCGCTTTTGTTACTTCATGTGAATCTTGGCGTAAGGCTATTGTCTCTTGCCCTGCTGTGACTACGTCCAAAATAGAATCTTTTTTATTTAGCACAATCGTTAGTGGACCTGGCCAATACTTTTTCATAAGTTCTTTTGCGGTTTTGTTTACATGAGCGTACTTCTTGGCGTCCTCGATGTCTTTTACTAAAACGATGTATGGCTTGTCGTGGCGATTACAAATGTTGTTTAGTCTTTTTATTGCATCCTCATTAAAAGCGTCAACCGCTAGCCCGTAACTAGTACTTGTTGGATGTAAAACAATTCCACCGGTATCAAGCGTCTCGTATGCAAGCTGTAGCCAGTTGGGATCATCTAAAGTAACCTTAAGCATTGGTAAAAATTATAACCTATGACCTTCACTCCCTGTGTAGTGTTTATTTAATTACTCCTTTCTTGTGCGTTCCATTTGGCGCAGGAGTCTAAATGCATCTAAAGGGGTTTTATCGGTGTCTGGTCCAAGGTCTTGTATACGCTTTTTCCATAAATCACGGAATATTACCCACGCCTCGCTAGCAGATATGTCCTCAATGTCAGGGTATTTTTCTTTAAACCGCTGCAATAAAATATTTCGCACTTCATCAGAGATTTCCTCTTTTGTTGCTAGCCTCCAAAAACCTATCCAGTCTTCAGGAGTTTTAAATGGTTGGTTCAGTTGTAGGATTGGATACTCAAGCCTTACTATGACATCTTCTTTATGTGGGCCCCCTGAGTAACTGTATTTACCGATCGCTAGTTCGCCGTTATCCTTTAAGTATAAAACTTTGTCGCCGTCGCTTGGGATAAACTTACGTTCTCTTAACTTGGCAGATTCAGAAACTCTCATCGCGATCTTTAGCCACTGAGATATTGGACTAAATCTAAAGAGTTCTATTATCTCGTCTTTTGCCCAGCCATTAACGGAAAGAATCTTATACGCGTCAACGGCTTGTTGGGCAAGGGTGCTACTTCGTTCTATAAAGCGTTCTCTTGGCGTCGTTTCTGTTCCATTTGGAGTATGAGGCACTATATCTTTTATGTGTGTCCAATACCGGTATGCATTGCCAGCCAGTTGCGACTCGATGTCTTGTAAATAGTCGTATCTTGTGCGAAACAAAGATGGCAGTTGGTCTACAGAAATAATGTTGGCAGTGACATCTTCTAATCGAGATATTACCTCTGAGGCTACCTCTGGGGCGATGAACCTACTATGGTACGCGAGTAACAACTCTGTAGCTGCGGTAGTATTTAGTTGAGAGCTTCTGGCTTTAGCTAAATAGTGATTGATTCGTTCAAGACTTTTGTTCTGGAACTCCGATTGGATACGAGTCGTTACTACGTGTTGCTCTTCGTGTTTTAGTATCGTTTGCCATTTGGAGGTATCTTTACCGAATCGTTGTTCTAAGCCGCTAATATTAAGAAGTATTAGTTGTATATGATTAGGAAACACTCCTTGGATTGCTTGTCCGAGCTCTCTTGTTGTGCTGACGGACTGGTTGTTGTCTTGTTGGTCGTGAACGATGTCCCTCGGTTCCGCTAGACCCTCGTAGTCACGGGGGCGTTCACATAAGACTACGACTGCGAACGGGCTGTTGATAGATTGGTCTATGTGTAACTTTGCCGATACTTGTTGGCGGTATGATTCGTCATACCCTCGAAGTAACACATCTGTTACCTTACGAGCGATAGCGGTTTCTCCTAATTGTTTTATCTGTTCAGTTTGAGTTACTAAATGTTGCAATGACTTAACAATGCCTGACAGAAACTCCGCAAAATCACTTGCGAATTCTTCTGGACTATGTTCTTGCGAAGATACTTCGGTAATAAATGCGCTTGTCTCGTCGCTAGATTTACCGCTGCGAACCATTTCAACAACTTTTGATATGGCTTTAATCCTTGCTTTTAATTCCTGTGAGTATTCTTGTTTTAGCTCGTTAACATCTAAGCCCTCGCAGATCAATGCTTTAGGGGCATCTGCATGAATCTCTTCTGCGTGGGGGACGCTTGCGGCTTCTGCTCCCCCTTGTATCTTAGCTTTGAATCCATGCCTGTAATCGACGTCAATACGTGCCATATATATAGATTAAACTATTGCCAGGATTCTTCAACCTTTAAATTCGGGTTGGGTTGGAGGTTTAGTAGTTTTCCTAGCTGATTTTTATTGTTTGGGTCTAAGTATTTTTCTTGATTAAAGTACGCTGCAGCTGCAATATATGTGGCGTTGTCGGTTGCTAACGAGAGTGGAGGGATGTGAAGGGATGGGCGTTGAAGAGTTGAAGAGTTAGAGAGTTGCGAGTTGGATTGCCGCGCCATTTCGTGGCTCGCAATGACGTGGGGGCGCTGTACTCCTTCGCTTTTTGCAATGACATTGGGGTCTTGAGTGTCATCGCGAGGAGCAAAGCGACGTGGCGATCTTTTGCCATCTTGGATTGCTTCTCCTGCCGCTAACTGGCTCGCAATGACGCGGGCGTGTTCGCTCAGTGCTTGTTTAAACATTTCTTTTAGCCTTTGATTTGCTGCAACTCCGCCTGTAACTAGAATAGACTTAGCGTTATATTCGGTGGCAGCTTTTAGTGTTTTTTTAACTAGCACCTCAAATGCTGCTTGTTGAAACGAAGCGCTGATGTCGGATATTAGCTTCTTGCTTAAGCGACCAGATTGCCGCGCCACTTTGTGGCTCGCAATGACGTTGGGGTCTTGGGTGTCATCGCGAGGAGCAAAGCGACGCGGCGATCTTTTGTCGTCTTGGATTGTCCCTCCTGCCGTTGGCAAGCTCGCAATGACGCTGTCGCTCTCGCTAACTCGTAACTCGTAACTCTTTAACTCTTTAACTTTGTATAGCACCGCTGTTTTTAGTCCGCTAAAGCTAAAATCAAAGTTGGGTGTGTTAATCATTGGGCGGGGGAAGTCGAACGCATTGGGATTTCCCTCTCTTGCTAGTTTTTCTATAATTGGTCCACCCGGGTACTCTAATCCTAAAATCCGAGCAACTTTATCAAAGGCTTCACCAACGGCGTCGTCTTTTGTTTGCCCAATCTTTTGAATTTGACCGTGTCCTTTCATTAAGACAAGGTCAGTATGTCCACCAGAAGCAATGAGTGCGATTAGCGGAAAGTCAGGGGCTTTTTCGCTTTTATCTAACCAAGCTGAGTATATGTGTCCGACTAGATGATTAGTTGGGATTAGAGGCTTTTCCCAAATATAGCTTAAGGTTTTTGCGGTTTCTACTCCAATGAGCAAACTTCCCATAAGTCCAGGACCTATTGTTACCGCAATTGCATCAATATCATCTTGTGTTAGATCGCTTTTTTTAAAGACATCTTTTAGTACTGGAATCATAAATTCAACCTGTTTTCTTGCAGCTACTTCTGGAACAATCCCGCCGTATTTTTTTTGAATATCAAGACTTGTTGCAACACTGCTTGAAAGAATCTTTACACCGTTTTTAACGATCGCTGCAGCAGTTTCATCACAACTTGTCTCAATTGCAAGGATTGTTTTAAATCTCATATTAATGATGCGATTGTATCTTATGTGTAAGCATTGAAACAGATGGAGGCGCTTTGGTTATACTCAACAAGCGTTGGTAGTGTTGTTGATATACTGAGTTAGTGTTTAATTCTAGAGAGGAGAAGCTAATCTTAGCTATACTACTTTTTGCTGGGGCTTCAATTGTCAGCATATGGTGGTTATTGGTTTTAACCAATCATATATTATTTTCAGATTATAAAATTTATTACGATGCTACGTTGAGGCTCTTTGAGGGGAAGAACCCATATGAACCATATCGTACATTTATTTATCATCCTTTTGTTTTGCTTATGATAAAAATGTTTTCTTTATGGGGATATAGGGCAGGTCCCTTTTTATGGAGTGGCGCATTGATTATTGTATGGGCTTGGGTGGGGTTTTCTTTTAGGCGCTTGTTGTTGACGTTAGGAGATATACCAGCTTTGTATTACTGGGTGCTATGGTTTTTCTTTGCACCAGTGGTAGAGAATATTGTTATTGGACAGATTAACATATTTGTAATTGCGGTTTTACTACTAGGTTTTCTACTTGCCGAAAAAGGCAAGTCTAGCTTGGCAGGATTGTGTTTTGCTCTAGCCATTATATTTAAACTTACCCCAGTAATGTTCTTGCTATATCTAGTTGTTGTAAAACAATGGAGAACAATTCTTTGGGTTATTATATGGTTCGCGTTTCTTACAGTTATAACAATTGTCGTGCTCGGGCATGTTGTGTTAATGCAGTATTTGCAGCTTATGCCATTATTGTCGGTTGATCTGGCTCTAGGTATATATAATCAGAGCATAGTAAGTAGTCTATACATATTGATGCCTAAGTTTATGGGGGTTTCTAAATTGCTGAACTTAGTGCAGAAATTGATTTCGGTTTATGTTTTGTTTGAGCTCATTAGGGTTAGTAAGAGGGCGGTGGATTCTGCAATGAAGTATAGGAAACAACGGTTTGTTTTATTTGTGTTCTTCTTGATGAGTACTCTATTGATGTCCCCTTTGTTGTGGTATCACTATGGCGCTTACGTGCTGTTGCCTATTTTGGTTCTAGCTGCAAGAACTCGTCGATTGCGCTGGTTAATCGTTAGTGTGGTTTTGTTGTTACAGTTCGATAGGATAATCTTTATGGTGATGGGAGTATCACTTATATCATCTATAATATATTGGTTAGTGTGGTTTTTCCTAATGCAAAATATTAAGAAGCAATCTGTATTGCAGGTAAAGACTTAACTTTATAAAGCCGAATTGGAACTACCCTATATATTAATAATTTTTTGATAGACCTCGTGGGGGATTGAGACTTTGCCTTGTGCTTGTAGTCGTTTTTTGCCCTTTGCTTGTTTTCTGAGGAGTTTGTCTTTTCTGGTCCGGTCTCCACCGTAAAGTTTGGCTGTAACATCCTTTCGCACTGCAGGTAGGTCTGCTCTTGCAACAACGTTCCCTCCAATTGCAGCTTGAATCGGCACTTTAAACTGTTGGCGAGGGAGTGCTTCTTTTAGTGTTTCTACTAGCTTTTTGCCAATCTCAACCGCTTGTTCTCTAACAACAAGTCGTGATAGCGCTGGGTGTGGTTCCTTATTAAGTAATATTTCAAGTTTAACCAAGTCGACTGCTCGATATTCTGTGACCTCATAATCCAAAGAGGCATAACCTGACGAGACCGACTTTATTTGGTCATGGTAGTTGCTTATAACCTCAGATAGTGGCATGTTGTAATGTAACTCAACCCTAGTCGATGCCTCAATGTACTTGTCTCCCTGCCCGCTATCACTTGAGCCTTGTGACTGTGGTCGGGCAAAATACTGCATATCGATAAATTCACCTCTGTGTTCCTCGCTAACTTTCATCAGTGCTCCAATGTATTCTTGTTTAGAAAAAAGCGAGACCTTACACCATGGCTCTTCAATCTTTTCGATGTATGTAGGGTCTGGCATATCTGGAGCCGATTGAACGTGTATTGTCTCACCTTTTTTTAACGTGACATGATAAAGAACATTTGGCGTCGTGATTTGAGTGGCAACGCCATACTCTCGCTCAATTCGCTCTCGTACAACGTCAACATGGAGTAGCCCCAAAAAGCCACACCTAAACCCAGATCCCATTATTGGGGAGTTAAATGGTTCAAATGTAAACGCTGCATCGGTTAAGTTGTACCGCTCTACCGCGTCCCTTAGTTCTTTGATTTGGTCGGCATCTTGCGGAAACAGATTGGCATAAACCATTGGCTTTGGTTCGTGATATCCAGGCAGTGGCTCTTTGGCGCGGTTTTTGCCTGTGATTGTAATTGTGTCTCCGACTCGAACCTTGTTTATATCTTTAAGCCCGGTTGCAACATACCCCACGTCACCTGCTTTTAATGTTGTGGTCGATTCGTATGTGCTTGTTACAAAACCAATCTCTAAAGGCTCAAAAGATGTGTTTGTATTCATTAAGTAGAGCTCACCTTTTTTTAACGCACCATCAACTATCCGAACGTGTGCAACAACGCCTTTGTGTTGATCGTAGAAACTGTCAAAGATTAATGCTCTAAGTGGCGCATTAGGTTCGCCTGTTGGTGCTGGGACTTTTTTAATTATCTCTTCAAGAAGTTCTGATACGCCCTCTCCTGTTTTACCGCTTGTAAAAAGTATTTCATCTTCACTAAATCCAAGGGTTTCAACAAGATCTAAGGCAACGTCTTCGGGGTGTGCTGATGGAAGATCGATTTTGTTTACCACTGGAATGATTGTTAAATTTGCTTGTTGAGCTTTATGCAAGTTGGCTAAGGTTTGTGCCTCTATTCCTTGCGTTGCATCAACTAAAAGGATTGCACCTTCGCAGGCGGCTAGGGCGCGGCTGACCTCGTATGAGAAATCAATGTGACCAGGGGTATCGATGAGATTTAAGATGAATTGGGCTGGTTCGTTAGTTGCTCCCTCTTTGTAACTTGTGATTTGCTCCTTGTTTGTAATTTGTGATTTGTGATTTGGTTTTTGTGCTACGTACTTCATTCTTGCGGGTTGGAGTTTTATAGTTATTCCCCGTTCGCGCTCTAGATCAATCTTGTCTAAAAACTGCTCTTGCATATCGCGCTCACTTACTGTTCCAGTGATTTGAAGCATCCTGTCAGCTAGGGTTGACTTGCCGTGGTCAATATGTGCAATTATCGAAAAATTCCTAATATCTTGCATGTGAGTATTATACGGGGAAAGAATTCTATTTTATAAAGTAGATTGTAGAAAAATCAATCTTTTCTTCTCGTGTGACCTTCAAATTGCTGCATTGGAATATTTTTTGCCTAAATTGCTCCCAAATAGGACCGGTGAAGTATGGCGGTTGTAAGGTGTCGACAACAATCTTTGGTTTGTTTCTGCGCAGGTCAGAACAAATAGTGTTCATGGTTTCTGGTGCGAGCCATACAGGACGGTCATAATAATACTTTGAAGAAGATCTTGTTTGCGTATAAAAATATATTTGACTTTCTCGCCCAAGATTGTAAATGAAGTCTCCTGGGTTGACATACTGACTCAGTCTGGTAGACAGGAATACACTATTGTCGTACCATTTTCCTCGTCCATACGTTTGGAAGATTGGTGCGAGAAGCTGATCTGTTCTTGTGTTGAGCACGATACTCTTATAGTTGAATATAGATATAATTGCGCTTGCAATAAGGATGGACGTTAGCGCGCTTCTAATTTGAATTTTGTTGATTCCGCTAATTAGGGCTATCGTTAAGAGTGATAGGAAAGGGATTAATTGTATATAGTAGTGAGGTGAGCCTCGGCCAATATACTGAATCAAAAGAATGCCTATTAATAAGTTCAAAGATATTAGTAGAAGAGTGATTTCCTTTCTATGGAACAGAGTATATATTGCTGCTGTTATACCTAATAACCATACGGCTATATTTTCAGTGATAATTCCAATAGGGAAATTAAATATTCGTATTGGGAAACGTAGTTGTCTCAGATATAGAGAGTTGTATGTAAAGTTGGCGAACCAATAATCATTGACATACTCTCTTCCACCAATTGCGTAATATGTTAATAATGGGAAGCTAACTGTAATCCCCGTGCCTATGGTTAAAGACAGAATTCGCTTATACTCCCTTTGCCATATTAGAAATGCCATTATTGCAAAAAGATTGCTGACCGCAACGGTTTTTGTTAATATCGCGCTTCCTATGAGTATGCCAGCTGCCATATCCCATAAGTATCCTCGCTTGGTTAAAATAATATAAATTCCAGACATTATAAAAAAGAGCATAAAAATCTCTGTGTTTGCGGTTGATGCTTGTATGAAAGGTAAAGACAGTGAGAATAGGGATAATATGTATACGATTAGTGCATTCATAGGACTGAGGACAATTCGAGCTACTTTGTACGTGATAAGTGATGAAAGTATAACTGCAGTTGTCGCGCATGCCTTTATGGCCACGGTATTTACTCCAAAGAGCTTAATAATAAGTGCGTAGATTAAGTAGATTACAATTGGCTTATGGTCAAAAAAATTCACGTAAGGGAAGTTACCTCTTAATAGTTCTTGGGCCATATATGCATAGCTACCCTCATCTGTCTCTAGAGCAGAGAGATGATACTTATTTCTGAGAAAAAGAAAAATGAGTGATATGCAAATTATTAGAAATGCTGTACGGTATTTTTTTAGATGGTCGATGCTGATAGTAGATAAATGCATATAGAGTCTGTATTAGATTCTACAACTAACTGTCATTAAAAGTATAGTCAAATGCTATACTTCTTGGGAAGGCATGCGAATTGATAAGTATACATACATAATACTGATTTTGTTTGGACTTACTGTATTCTTTTGGCTTAATGATGGTGAGTGGATGACTCCAGACAAGATTTTTGTCGTGGTCATGGTTGTAGCGATTTTGTTGGGAAAGGTTAAATCTTTTTTTTGGGATTGGTCAATATTTTTATTTCTTTTAGCATCGTATGAGTATTTAAGGAGTAAGATTCCCGATGTGCTCTTGAGAACTCATACATTAGGTCCTATTAGGGCGGAAGAAAAGCTATTTGGTTTCCTTCCTACTGTAAAGTTACAAAGTCTGTTTTTTAAAGGAGTGCCAAGTTGGTACGATTACTTTTTTGTGTTTATATATGTTTTACATTTTGTGGTTCCACTAGCCTTTGCACTTATTTTATGGTTAAGGAACAGGAAGCGATTCTTCTTGTTCATGGGGGCTTTAAGTTTACTTAGTTTTATGGGGTTTGCGACATATTATCTTTATCCAGCGACCCCTCCATGGCTTGCTGCTATTTGGGGGAATATACCAAGTGTTGTCTCCATACAGATGGAAGTCTACTCGCATATGGGGTTTTTAAAAATAGTTAGCGTGCCACGTGAGCTGGGGTTTTATAGCGCGTTTGGTGCTAATCCTGTAGCGGCAATTCCTTCATTACATGTAGCTTACCCGTTCTTGATCTTGCTATTTGCAACGTATTTCTATGGAAGAAAAGGATTATTGCTATTTCCTTATGTTTCGCTAGTGGTTTTAGCCGTAATATATATGGGAGACCATTACTTTATAGATGCAGTTCTTGGTGTGATTTACTCGAGCGTGGCTTTTTTGGTGGTTGTTTTACTACGCTCGAGCGTTGAGCGTTTATTGGTCTGGGGGCAAATTCGGTTGAAAAAGATGCTTTCTAAGTAGCTGTAACTTCTTGGGCATTACCGTGTCTTTGTACATGTAGTAAAGCGGGGGGATGGTATATGCCAATACTGTAAACACTGCAATACCTAGCCGTGCCGTTGGGTCTTCTTGGATCACTTTTAGTAGCTCAAGGGACAGTACTGCGAATATGGCAGATGTTGTAATAATGATTGATCGTCTGATATATTTTTTTCTCAAAAGTAGAGAAATTGCTAGAGGTGGGAAGTAATACCAGGGTTGTGGGTGAATTCCGCTTAATACTATCGCTGCAAGCAAGATGATCCATGAATATCTTAAAAGATCGTTATACTTTCCCTTTTTAAGCAAATTGAAAATGAATATCAATACTAGAAAGATATAAACGCTATTAAACGCTGTAACGAAGGCGATTTTTAAAATAATAGGGGTAAAGCTAATTGGCGTAAGGTCGGTTAGGGTCTTTGTGAGTAACCATGGAAGGTTAATTAAGTTGAATTGGTCGTAGCTAGCAATGGTGCGTACACCATCTAAGTAATTGCTGTTTAATCCGAAAATGAGGACTGTAATTAGGCTTAGCGCAAATACCGGCATGCAGATTTGAAGAAGTGACCTTCTCCAAGAGATAATGTTTGTATGAATTGCTTGGCTTATTATCCAAGCTACGGCTAGTAGAAGGATAGGGGCCGCAGAAAACTTTATCAAGGTAGCGGTTGTTAAAAGTGAGATTGAAATGAAGGGTGACCTCTTTAACGTTGTAAGCCCTGCTATTAGTAGAAGGGTTAATAAAGCTTCTTGAGTTCCGGCTGGGAGTATATATAGGAGTGTTACTGGGTTGAATGCTAGGACGAACATTTGTTTTGTTAGACGAACCCTTTCATTTTCTTTGCTAACGATAAGTGCTGTCGCGATGATGCTAAAAAGAGCGACCCCTTTGAGTAAAGATAGGAACGCAATAAGATGATATTGGACTACCTGAGAGGTAAGGTCGGTTAGTAGCAACCATATGGGACCATAGGCGTAATTGTTAAAAACTGGTACTTGGACGTAAGGCATTTGATGGCTTGAGAAAAATGAAATCATATCCGTATATGGGTTTATGTGCATGACGCCCCAAAGCCAGCTAGCTGCATGATAGTAAAGTGGGTCGTATATTGGGGGATATGCAAGTAAGACTGCAAAAGAAATTATTAGCATTCCTACTAGCATGCTTTTTTTAGGAACTGTGCTGCGTGTGGCTAGAAGATAATAAATTATAGTTATTGCAATAAATAGCGACATGTATACTGCAAACCTTAGTGGGGCATTCATGAGTAAGTTGAATGGACTAAGATAATGCGTTTGTGTATTGATTTTTGCTATGGGAACAATTGCTTGACTTACCGAAAAGGCGAGTCCCATTAAGATTAACCCCAACGCACTCCAATTAAGTCGAAACCTCATTAGTTGTAATTGTATGACATGTTCGCTTAAGCGTTTACCTCACGAAAAAACCCGCCGTTAGGCGGGTTTTTCAGACATAAAGCCGTTTTTGTGAGGAGTTACCTCACATAAGCGTGGTGGAGATGGCGGGATTTGCACCCGCGTCCAAGCAGTCTTCGATCATAATCAGATATACAAGCTTAGTTATTCCTTGCGGAATATAAATATTCGATAAAAATCGATGATAATGTGCTACGTTGGCTCGCGCCAACAAAATAATTCCTGATATTTATTACACCGGGCTCTACTCTCATCAGGTAGAAAGTAGTCCGATGCCTTCATAAGGTTCGCTTTACCTAATCGCCCTTAGGCGATAGCTGCAGCGTATGCATATGAAGGAGCATACGTATTATTTCTCGCATGTACTTTTTTGGTTACTTTATTTAACGAGGGAAGCAACCATCCTCGGCTTGCCAATTATAATGAATCCTCTTGTCGAGTCTTGTCATCCCCAAGTGAATTCATGTAACAAGTAAACAGTAAATAGTAATCTTTTTACTCGCTACTATTTGCCTGTTACTTACAGCTTATGTCTTTTTAAAGTTCTTTGTAAATGTCTCTTCGAAGCTTTTTCCTCAATTGCTCTTTTCTTTTCGTACTTTTTCCTTGATTTAGCAAGTGCTATTTCGAGCTTTATTAAACCTCGCGGGTTATTATACATCTTAATAGGTACGATTGTCAAGCCTTCCGCCTTTGCTTTTTGCCTAATCTCACGCAGCTGAGCCTTGTGTAAGAGCAACTTTCTTGTACGATATGGATCGTACTCTTTTGTTCTAGCATGCTGGTATGGCGCAATATATGTGTTCAAAAGCATTGGCTCGTTGTTTTTGTCTATTTTTATAAAGCTATCCTTTATTTGAACTCTGCCTAGTTTAACCGATTTAACTTCGGCGCCAGTCAATTGGATGCCCGCCTCGAATTTATCGAGTAGTGTGTAATCCCTGAACGCTTTTGGGTTTTTTGCCAGTATAGACATGCATTGATTATATGATGAGGTAGTCCGGTTTGCTAGTTTTCTGGTTGCTAGTTTTAACGTATTTGTAGTCGTGGGGTTGTAGAAAATAGCTAATCTGCGGACTTCGTACTATACTATAGTAGTATGTACGCATTCTGGAGATGGTTTATTAGTGTTTTGTTTCCTCCTAAATGCGTACATTGCGCTGTGCCAGGTGCGTATTTGTGCGAGGAGTGTTTTAATAACATTGAGTACCTTGATAAGCAGTACTGTCCTGCATGCAATAATCCTTCAATTTTAGGGTACAAATCGCATGGTTGTAGTAGTCGCTCGTATTTGGATCAGTTGATTAGTGTTGCGTGGTATCGGGGTGTTTTGCGAAGTTTAATAACAAAGTTTAAGTATGGCGCATCTATTCGTGTGCTAGAAAAAGAAATCAATAAGTTAATTAAATTATCGGTAGAGCCGACACTTTTCTCAAAAGAAGCAGTATTGGTGCCTGTCCCGCTCCACCCTGCTCGGTTTCGAGCCAGAGGGTTTAATCAGGCTCAAATAATTGTTAAGCTGTTAAGCAAGCATCTTGGGCTTGCCGCCGATTTGAATCTACTAAAACGCGTGGTAAATACACAAAAACAAAGTAGGGAGCCTTCGTATAAAGAACGACGCAAAAACATAAAGGATGCTTTCATCGTTAACGACAACGTGTCTTTGCAGTTATATACACATGTGGTTTTAGTAGATGATGTGTATACAAGCGGCAGTACTTTAGAAGAGTGTGCCAAAACCTTGAAAAAGGCTAACCCAAACTTGTTTGTGAGCGGATTTACCCTTGCGCGAGGTTAAGTCTCCACCAGTTGTTGTCTGAGTATATCCACAGGCTATTGCCATCTTCGGTCAAATACAATTTTTGGATATTGTTTAGATGCTCTCCTTTGTACAATGCTTGGTATTTTCCTTCTTTATCAAAGACTACAATTCCAGAGTTGGTGGAGATGTAGATGTACTTATGATCGCTAGCCGTTGCTATCTTCGCGTCTTGTCCAAAAGGTGGGAAGACGCCTCTTAGCGCAAATGGTTCTCTTTTGCCTATCATGAAGTAATCAATTTTACTCGGATACAAAACATAAATTCCGCCGTCAATTGCAAGGTCTATACTCCCATTAATTTGACTTTCGTCCTGGATATAGTTGTAGGGACCGATATGACTAGCCCCGCTTTGAATGTATTTCCAAATTTGGTTTGCTGTTGGGTCTAGCACGTAAATGTTTCCTAAGTAAGTTGTTGCACTAATTGGCGTTTGCCAGTTAGTTGAGTCTAACTTAATTGGGTGATTACTAATAACCTCCCCATTAACAACTTGAAGAGTATTGTTAATAACCTCGTCCGGGGCGCTTTCTTTTGTTACCGCAACCTCTTTTTCTTTGTAAATGGTGCTTCGGATTTGTTTTATTGTCTCTTCAAGGGCTTTTACGTCTTGAACTCGCTCGTCTCGGATTCCTGCGACTTTGCCGAGCTCTTTTTCTTGGGTATTAATAATTGACAACGATTCGTGTGGATTAAGCGTTGCGAGTTGCTTGGCGCGCGCTAAATCTTTATTGGCTTGGGTGATAATTGTCTCGTATTGGCTTACTTGCTCTTTCTTTTCTCTTCGGATATAGGTTACTGCAACGCTTGATACGAGAAGGAAGGCGATGCCTGTTAGCGCAATCAAGCGACTCTTTTTAGTGGGTTTTTTCTTTTTTACGTAGATTGTTGGTTTGGTGAGTTTCTTGGGCATTAGAGACTTTATTTGCTGACCAACTAGCTCTACTTGTTTGTCCAGTATCTTTTTAACAACGCTTTTTTTCTTATGAAACTCTTCTGGGTAGTGAATTTCGATTATCTCTTCATCTCCTGGAACCTTTGAAATTTCAATTTGAGTAAAGATTGCTACATCTTCATAGGTTGGTTCGGGTTCTTCTGGGGATTCTTGCTCAAAGAAGCTTACAAACTCTTCGTTGTTAAGTTCTTGTTGTTCTCGAAGTGCTAGTTGTACCTTTGAGGTAAAAAAATCAGAGCTACTGATTATAAGCAAGTCGTTGTCTTTTATGGTTTCTGTACCAACTGGCGGGTGGTCAAATTCAATAAATTCGTGGGCTCTTCTGAGGCCAATCGGTAATAACTGTTGGTTTGCGTACAGTACCGCTTTGCCCCATATGGCGACTGCGCCCACCTTTGCGCGCACCTTGTTTTGGGAAAGGGTGCTGGCATAATCTCTTGCCGACAGTACACTTTGTTCTAGGCCCTCCAGTGGTCCACCTTCGTCTTGGTAGTATTTGTCTTGTAAACTGGCATATACTTTCTTGCCAAGTTCTGTTAAGTCGAGTTCATCGTTTGTCGTTGGAATTAGTTCAATTAATACGAGTAATGTACCTCGTTTAGTGCGCTTGTTGGCATCTACCGGTTCGTAATAAAAAAGCTTACTAACATGCTCAGTGTTTTGTGCGTTTTGTCTTTTAAGTCTCTTGTATTTTAGAACAACGGCCTGATCCATAGTGTAAAGCTCAAAAAGAGTGTACCAATCGTTAAAATTAAATACAATAGTGCAAACAGCGTAAGAATAGGAGCAAGCGGCGTTTTAAGAACCCTATTTAGAATCCTTATTTGCCGGAGTGTTAGAAATGCAAATAAAGCCAACGATACGGTTGTTAGAAGAAGAACTGCAACAAATAGCCAATGTACAATGTCTATTGGGTCTAAATTTGTAATCCAACCTAGTTCAGGTAATTTAATACCTGTGTCCGATGATGGGGCAAGGGGGTTGTTGGTGATTTCTTTTATTTGATTTAACGTCATGGTAATAGTTGAATAATTAACTCATGGACTCTGTTTGGCTTTGGAACTTTGTATATTGCAATGTTTTGTGATGTTCCAGCGGTTTGTATGTAGATATTTCCCATATTAAAAATTATTCCAAATATCCCACCTTGTGTATGGCGAACATCTTGTACCTCTTCTAGTTGTGCTTGTGTGACCTGCCAGTTAAACGGTGGAACAAGCGCAATATCTATTACTCGTTTGTTTGTAACGATTAGTACGTCAAAGTACCAACGCATGAAATTCATAATGCCGTAGTAACTAACCCCTAACATATAGATTGCGACTATTAACTTGAGCTCCGTGTGGCTAAAGAGCTGGGCAAAGACTGAGGTGTCGATAAAGCTAAACACTAGATCTGGGTAAAAGACCAAAAATAGCGCTGGGCTTGCTAGAAGTACTAGCATGAAGAGCCAAAAGAAGTTGGTTGCAACATGTCTTCTTAAAAAGAGTTTTATTGATTCATTGTCGTATTGCGTGCTAAAACGTACGGATTTTATGTTGTCTGCATCAAATGTGAACGTGGATAGTGGATTGTGCATCTAGCTTATTATATCGCATAATTGTGCTGTGTGGGCTGGTTCCTATGTTATACTTCTGTTTGAAACCCACTTGTTTATACCGTTTGTAGTTTGTTGCTTGTGGTTTGGGTCCTGGCCCCGTAGCCAAGTGGTAAGGCAGGAGTCTGCAAAACTCTTATCGTCGGTTCGATTCCGATCGGGGCCTCCAGGTGATTCAAATTGCAAGCGCTCCAAAACACAAATTTCAAACGGTACAAGGAAATATTTTTAGTAGTTACTCTGTTGCTTTTTAATAATTGTGTCAGGTTTGGTTTTAGGTTGTTGTAGCGGTGTAATTAGTTACAGTAAGTATCCTTTATTAGTGAGGTGTCTTGGGGTGAACGATTTGGCTCTTTTTGGTGTGTGTACTAAAAGGTCAACATATCCTCTTGCGTTGTTTGGAGCCCTTTGCTAGAATAGCGCTCGGCGTATGCAGATATTAAGGAGTTGAAATAGGTACTAAAGTACCAAGTATCCCGATATATAAAGGGGCTGGTGCTCCTTATTTTTTTAGTAATGTAAAGAATGGAAAAAATAAAAGCAAAAAAAATTGAGATGACACAGGTTTTTGGAGAGGACGGCTCTGTAATAGCTGTAACTAAGTTACAACTACTACAAAGCGGTTCTTCGCTTAATGTTAGCGACATCGTTAACGTTAGTGGGAACGCTAAAGGGAAAGGGTTTGCCGGTGTGGTAAAAAGGCACGGGTTTGCTGGTGGTCCTAAAACGCACGGTCAGTCAGATAGGCACCGAGCTCCTGGTTCGATCGGTGCAGGTACTGATCCAGGGCGGGTTTGGAAAGGACAAAAGATGGCAGGCCGAATGGGTGGTAAAAAGGTAACCGTTAAAAACCTAGAAGTGATTAGTGTTAACGGCGACGAGCTTTTGTTAAAAGGTGGCGTTCCAGGCTCAAGGAACAGTGTGGTTGAGATACGCGTTGTTTCTCCGGCGGGTACCAAAGACTCTAGCGAATCTGATAATAAGTAATATGAATATAGATAAGTACGACAACAAGGGCAAAAAGGCAGGATCGGTTAAGGTTAGCGAGGCCGTATTTGCAGATAAAGTAAACGAAGAGCTTCTTGCTCAGTATATTTATGTCCACAACAAGAGACGTGCGCTTGGGACTAAAAAGACCAAAAATCGTGGAGAGGTTGCGGGTGGTGGCAAAAAGCCTTGGAGGCAAAAAGGGACTGGTCGGGCTCGACACGGGTCTATAAGGTCTCCTTTATGGGTTGGCGGCGGTCATGCACACGCGATCTTGCCGCAAATGAATCGGCGAATCCGCTTAACAAAGAAGATGCGAGATGCTGCGCTTAGAAGCGCGTTGTCGGCAAGGGCTAGCGAGGGGGCGATTATAGCTATAGAGTCTTTAGGCTTTGATGTGCCAAAGACTAAAAGTGCGGTGGAGTTGCTTTCTTCACTAGGGTTGCAAAATAATAAAGTCTTGTTTGTGGCACCAGAGAAAGATAGCGTTTTAGAAAAGAGTGTTTCTAATTTACAAAGAGTTAACAGTACAGAAGCAAGGCTACTAAACCCAGTGGATGTGCTAAATTACGAAAAAATTGTATTTATAGGTGAAGCGATAAAACAAGTTGAAGAAAGGGTGAAGAATGACAAATAGGATACTTATAAGACCAGTTATAACAGAAAAGTCGATGCTGTTAGTCTCTAACGGAAAGTATATGTTTGAGGTTGGCAAAAAGGCAAACAAAAAAGAGATAGCGCAGGCTGTTCATAAGATATTTGGTGTGGATGTAGAAAGCGTTCGCACAAACATTCGTCCAGGTAAAACCAAAAGGCTTGTAAGGCAGCGCAAAACTACTCGTACGCCCGCGAAGAAGTTTGCAATTGTAACTCTTGTTAAGGGGCAGCGAATTGCAGGGTTTGACGATGCCTTGGAGATAGAGGAAGGAGAGGAGGAATAATATGGCAGTTCGACGATACAAACCAACATCACCAGGAATTAGGCAAAAAGTTACCATAAGAACTGACGAATTGACCAAAAAGCGTCCTGAAAAAAAACTAACAAAACCGTTGCCTAAAAAATCTGCTCGTGGGCACGGGCGAATTAGTGTAAGGCACAGGGGCGGTCGTCATAAAAGGTTGTATAGAATTATTGACTTTTTGCGTCACGACAAGATCGGGGTTTGGGCTGAAGTTATAGCCTTGGAATATGATCCAAACAGGACATCACATATTGCTTTGTTAAAGTATGAAGATGGGGAAAAACGATACATCATTGCTCCCCAAGGGTTAAAGGTTGGCGATAAGGTTATGTCTGGACCTGATGCAAAAATAAGTGTGGGTAATGCGCTGCCATTATCAGCAATTCCTGTAGGTGTTGGGGTTCACAATATAGAACTCAACGTCGGGCAAGGAGGAAAGATTGTTAGAAGCGCAGGTCAAGAAGCGTGGGTTATGGCAAAGGATGCTGGCATGGTTCATGTAAAATTACCTTCTGGAGAGATTCGCTTGTTTGACGAGCGCTGCTACGCTACGGTTGGCAAGGTGGGGAATGTAGAACATTCTCAAAGGGTACTTGGTAAGGCAGGAAGTGCAAGGCACTTGGGTCGACGCCCGCAGGTACGAGGAGTTGCAATGGCTGCAGGAGACCATCCACACGGAGGTGGAGAGGGGCGCACTGGAACAGGTCGCCCACCAAAGACTCCTTGGGGTAAATTAACTAGCAAGCCAACGAGAAACAAGCGTAAGAAGTCTAACAGGTTAATAGTAAAACCAAGAAAGAGGAGAAAATAACATGGCAAGATCAATAAAAAAAGGACCATACGTAGATGAGAAACTCTTAAAAAAGATTGCTAAGCTTGAAGAGCAAGGCAAAAAAGAGGTTATTAAGACATGGGCGCGAAACAGTGATATTAGCCCTGAAATGGTTGGCTACACATTGGCAATCCATAACGGGCGCACCTTTAAAGAGGTGTTTATTACCGAGGCGATGGTTGGACACAAACTAGGCGAATTTGCTCCAACAAGAAGGTTCTTGGGGCACTCTAAGAAGGGCTTTAACTTAAAGACGGGACTTGAAGACTAACATGAAGGTAATAGCTAAACTAAACAATGTAAGACATTCCCCTTTTAAGATGAGGGTTGTTGTTAATGCTGTAAAGGATTTAAGTATTGCCGAGGCAAGAACTAGACTAAGGCTTTCTCCTAAGAAGGCTGCAAGGTATGTGCTAAAGACATTAAATAGTGCTGTGGCAAATGCTGTAAATAACTTTAATTTAGACGAAAGCAAATTAAAAATAGAGGAGATGCAGGTTGGTGAGGGGCGACGTTACAAGAAGCCTCGATATAGGGCTAGGGGGCGACTAAATATCTTGAAGTCGCGTTACAGTAACTTAAGAGTGGTTTTGACTGATGGTGAGGATGAGGTCGTAGATGTGAAGAAAAGTGAAAAGAAGGCGGACAAAAAGGAAGAGAAAAAGACTAAGGCTAAAGAGGTAAAGGACGCTGACAAAAAAGAAAAGAAAGAAGATAAGAAAGAGTCAGAGAAAGATGAAAAAAAGGACGAAAAGAAAAAAGAAACTAAATCAAAAGTAAAGGAGGAAAAGAAGTAATATGGGACAAAAAACACATCCACGAGGATTTAGACTAGTTGTAACTAAAGATTGGAAAAGCAATTGGATTGCGGATAAGGATTATTCGCAGCTGCTTCAACAAGACGAGGAGATAAGAAAGTATTTACATAAGACCGTTGGTGCGG
The DNA here is from genome assembly GCA_027002475.1 of bacterium. Lineage (GTDB taxonomy): Bacteria > Patescibacteriota > 4484-211 > 4484-211 > JALWZS01. Next base: position 39,273 of record JALWZS010000038.1, read on the forward strand.
CTGGAATCGATGACATTATGATTTCTCGTTCTATTAATGAAATCGAAATAACTCTAAAAGTAGCAAGGCCAGGTCTTGTTATTGGGCGTGGTGGTGCCATGATTGAAACAATTAAGAAGGAATTAGACAAACTAATTGGCGGAAAGGTAAGACTTAACGTTCAAGAGGTGCAAAACCCAAATCTGTCGGCAGACCTTTTGGCAGAAAGCATTGTCGGTGCAATAGAGCGAAGATATCCCTATAAACGGGCTGTAAGTTCGGCAATGAAGAGGGCAATGGATGCAGGGGCACAAGGTATCAAGATATTTGTTAGCGGTCGGCTCGGAGGGCGTCGGATTGCAAGGCGTGAAAAGTTTATTGAGGGCTCTGTACCAACCTCAACATTAGATAAAGACGTTCAGTTTTCTAGTAAATTTGCACGCACGAAGTATGGCACTTTAGGTGTTAAGGTTTGGGTTACTCAGCCTGAGGGAGAGGAGGAATAAGATTTATGTTAGAGCCAAAAAGACTAAAATATAGAAGACAATTTAGAGGGAAAAACCGAGGGAAAGCGTATCGCGGGAATACCATGCGTTTTGGTAAGTATGGATTAAAAGCATTGGAGCATGGTTATATTAGTTCAAGGCAAATCGAGGCTGCTCGAAAGGCAATTCGAGGCTATGTTAAGCGTGGTGGAAAGATGTGGATTAGAATCTTTCCAGACAAACCCGTTACCAAAAAGCCGCCTGAAGTACGGATGGGTTCAGGTAAAGGACCATTGGATCACTATGTTGCTGTTGTAAAACCCGGTCACATTCTCTTTGAGATGACTGGCGTACCAATGGAAGTCGCCAAAGAAGCGATGCGACGCGGTGGGCACAAACTTAGTGTTAAAACCAAATTTATAGTAAACGAATAATATGAAAGTAAAAAAAGAACTAACCGAACTAAGGGAAAAAACAATTGATGAGTTAAAAGCACTTGCAAGAGAGCTTAGGGAAAGTATTGAGTCAGAGCGAGTGCAAAGTTACTTTAAGGACCAAACTAGCACTAACAATGTACAATCGAGTAGAAAAAAATTAGCTCGTGTGCTTACGATAATCACCGAGAAAGAAAAGGAAGAAAAAAAGGAGGCTAAACAAAAATGAAAAAAACGTTAATAGGCACTGTAGTGTCAGACAAAATGCAAAAAACAATAATCGTATCGGTGGACACGTTAATTACTGCCAAAAAGTATAAAAAGCAAATTACACGGCAGAAGAAATACTACGTTCACGATGAGGAAGAACAGGCGAGAGTCGGAGATAAGGTTCAAATTCAAGAATCAAGACCTCGCTCTAAAAACAAGAAGTGGGAGCTTCTAAAAGTACTAGAAAAATAATATGTTACAGATAGGTTCTCGACTAAAATTAGCAGATAACAGTGGTGCAAAGGAGTTGCAGGTGCTTTCTATTCCTGGCTCATGGAAGAAAAAATATGCATATGTTGGAGATATTGTATCGGCTGTTGTTAAAGGTGCTAGCCCAACAGGAAACGTGACAGATGGGTCTATCGTTAGAGCGGTTATTGTACGCACCAAAAAAGAGCAAAGGCGAAAGGACGGGTCATATATTAGGTTTGATGACAATGCAGCGGTAATTATTAATAAAAACAAAGAACCAATCGGAACTCGAGTTCTAGGGCCTGTGGCAAGGGAAGTTAAAGATGCTGGCTTTAGGAAAGTTGTGTCTTTGGCAAAGGAGGTTTGGTAAAAATGATGTCTAAAAAAGACAAAAACAAAAAAATGCTTATTAAAAAGGGTGACAAAGTTGAGGTCATAACAGGTAAACACAAAGGTCAAAGGGCAACGATTGAGCGTGTCATACCTAGTAAAGGGCGAGTTGTTTTGGCTGGTCTTAATATGGTTAAAAGACATCAAAAGACAAGCGGCGATCGTCCTGGCGGAATTATAGAGAAGCCTGCATCTATAGATGCTAGTAACGTTATGATTGTTTGTGGCGCGTGCGGGCTTAAGACGAGAATTAAGGTGCAAATTGAAGGTGACAAAAAGCTTAGAATCTGTAAAAAGTGTGGAAAACAAGTAGATTAATATGAAAGAAATAAAATCAATGCAACAAAAATATAAAGAAGAGGTCGTACCAAGGTGGCTCAAGGAAAAGGGCTATACAACCGAAATGGCTGTGCCTCGTATAACAAAGGTAGTTATTAACATGGGGCTTGGTGCTCTTAAAGAAAACCAGAAGGAAATAGATACGTACGTTGAGCAGCTAGAGTTAATTGCAGGGCAAAAGCCTGTTGTTCGCCATGCAAAGCAGTCTATCGCTGGATTTAATCTTCGCGAAGGTATGAAAATCGGTGCAGCTGTAACTCTACGAGGGCAAAGGATGTACAATTTCCTAGAAAAGGTATTTAATTACGTACTGCCTCGAACCCGTGACTTTAGGGGGCTTTCCGCCAAAGGTTTTGACGGGCACGGTAACTACTCGTTTGGGCTTGATGATCAAATGCTCTTTTTAGAGATCGACCCAAATAAGGTTAAAAGAAGGCAGGGGTTGCAAGTAACTATTGTTACAACAACAGATGATGACGAAAAAGCAAAAGAGCTGTTAGAAGAGTTGGGATTACCGCTTCGTAAGGAGGAGAAATAATGGCGCAAAAATCTTGGATAGCTAGAAACAACAAAAAACAAAAACAAGGGAAGAAGATTCAAACAAGGAATCGATGCTGGCGATGTGGTCGCCCTCGCGGCTATATACGAAAATTCGGATTATGCAGAATTTGTTTTAGGGAAAAGGCCCTAAAGGGAGAATTGCCAGGTGTAGTAAAATCTAGCTGGTAAGTTGGCTTAAAGAAAGGAAAATATGAACACAGACCCAATTGCAGATCTACTAACAAGAATAAGAAACGCCTATATGGCAAAAAGAATGAGCACAACTGCTCCGTACTCTAAGGTTAAAGAGCAGATTTTGTCCGTTCTAAAGAAGTATGAGTTTATCGATACCTACTCTGTAGAAGGGGAAGGCGTTAATAAAAAGTTGGTGATTGACTTAGCATACGACGAACAAGGTAAACCAATGGTTAGCGAAATTAAGCGAGTTAGCAAGCCAAGTCTTAGAAAGTACGTAAAGGCTAAAGACATAAAATCCGTTCGTGGTGGGTTTGGTATAGGGATTTATAGCACGAGCAAGGGGATTATGTCTGATAGAGATGCAAGAAGCGCAGGTCTTGGCGGCGAGTTTGTGGCTAAAGTCTGGTAAATATTATGTCTAAGATAGGAAAACTACCAATACAAATCCCATCAAACGTAACAATTACAATTGATGGCAAAAACGTTGCAGTAAAAGGCGCTCTTGGTGAGCTTTCATATGTTTTGCCTGAAAGTATTGAGCTTGAGCAGCGTGAGAATGAGTTGGTTGTTGTCCCAAAAGATGAATCGCGACAAACAAAAGCATTTTGGGGGCTTTGGAGAAGCCTTTTAGCAAACGCTGTTGAGGGGGTTTCTAAGGGATTTGAGAAGCGTCTTGAGCTTGTTGGTGTTGGATACAGGGTGCAGAAAAAAGGTACAGGTCTTGAGTTAGAGGTCGGGTTTTCTCACAAAGTAAACTACGAGCCCCGCGAGGGGGTTACCTTAGACATTGATAAGGGAACAATTATTGTTAAGGGCATAGATAAACAAAAGGTTGGACAAGTGGCAGCAGAAATCAGGGCAGTTCGTCCGCCTGAGCCTTACAAAGGTAAGGGGATAAGGTATGTAGGAGAGGTTGTAAAACTAAAACCAGGTAAAACTGCAAAGGCAGGTATGTAACATGGCAAAGAAAACACGACAAGAACAACGAAGAAAAAGACAAATACACATAAGAAAAAGGGTTGCAGGTACTAGCGAAAGACCCAGACTTAATGTGTTTAGGTCAAGAACAAACATATTTGCTCAGATTATTGATGATGAGTTGGGCAAGACTTTAGTTAGTGCAAGCTCCATTGATAAAGAGATAAAGTCCACGGTAAAGGGTAAAAGGGGTATAGAGGTAGCTGCTATTGTTGGTGAGGAGATTGCAAAAAGAGCGAAAGCAGCAGGAGTAACTAAGGTCGTTTTTGACAGGGCAGGGTATAAATATCATGGTAGAGTTAAAGCCTTAGCAGAAGCAGCAAGGCAAGGAGGATTAGAGTTTTAAAATGGCTAAAAAAGTAACAGACATACCAGTTGAAGACAAAAACCAGCCAGAACTAGCTGAGGTTGTTGTCGAAATCAAAAGAACCTCTAAAAAAACCAAAGGAGGCGATAGGCTAAGCTTTACTGCTTTAGCGGTTGTTGGAGATAACGCAGGTTCTGTTGGAACCGCGCTTGGAAAAGCACCTGATGTTCGCGCGGCCATAAAAAAGGCAATCCGTAAAGCTAAAACAAAAATGATCTCATTTCCTCTTGTTGGAAAGGCAAAAACAATTCCGCATGAGGTCGAGGTGAGAGTTGGCTCTACTACAGTGATGTTTAAGCCTGCTCCGGAAGGAACCGGTATTCGCGCTGGTGGTGCTATACGTTCTGTGCTTGAAGTAGCGGGAGTTAGTAATGTTGTTGCAAAGCGGCTTGGGTCTGATAGCAAAAAGAGTAGTGTTGATGCTACAATTCTTGCTCTTACTCAACTTAAAGACCCAAAGGAGCGAGTTTATACTAGGGTAGCTAAAAAGACTAAGAAAACTAAAAAGGAGGACAAATGAATTTACATAAATTGCCAAAAATAGTAAAAGGTTCTAAAAAAAGGGTTGGTAGAGGACTTGCATCTGGCAAGGGTAAAACTAGTGGTCGCGGAATGAACGGGCAACGTGCAAGGTTCCGCGTTCAACCTGGATTTGAAGGTGGTCAGACACCACTTATTAAAAGATTAAGGCAGCTTCGAGGGCGTGGATTTACAGGGCGCCCTTCTTTTATTGAATCGGTAAATTTGTCACAAATTGATGCGATGTTTAACGATGGAGATACAATCACGCTTGCGTTACTTCGCAAAAGAGGACTAGTTTCTAAAAAGGCTAAGGGGATAAAGATTTTGGGGCGAGGAAATCTTACAAAAAAGATTAAATTTGATGCAAGCATCAGGTTTTCTGCAAAGGCTCAGGAAAAGGTCTCTAAAGGAAACTAGTTTTTAAATACTCCCCTCTTGTATGAATTCCGTTGGCTAAGTATACTAACACTATGCCTGATACTGCCGATAAGGATGTTTCTAAAATAACTGAAGATTCCCCCGATGCTGATGCGTCTTTTTTGCGGGTAGATGAGGTCGAAGCTCCAGAGTTAAAGGAGTTAATAAAAAGACTTGAGTCGGCGGACATTCCACCGGAGCTGCATAGCAAGGTAGATAGAGAGCTAAGAAGTCTTAATCGTCAGTACGGCGAGGTCGGCTATAATGCTGCTTTTGATCAGGCCGAACGCTACATCGATTGGATTACGAACCTTCCTTGGAATAAAAGAAGTGAAGATAACCTTGACGTTGATAAGGCGCGTGAAATTTTGGAGACCACACACTACGGACTACAATCTGTAAAAGAACGAATCATTGAATACATTGCTGTGCTTCGTTTGCAAAAGTTAGCCAGGGAAGATGCAGAGCATAACGCCGTTGTTAAAGAAACTGTGAAACAAGGGGGACAGGCGGCGCCAGTTATCTTTTTGGTTGGTCTTCCTGGAATTGGAAAAACCTCCATTGCTTATACTGTGGCTAAAGCTCTAAATCGCGAGTTTATTCGAATTCCAATGGGTGGAATGGGAAGTGCGCTGCAGTTGCGTGGTGAGTCTCGTGTTAATCCTGAGGCAGAGCCAGGTCGCGTTATCAAAGGCTTAAGGCGTGCAGGAACTAAAAACCCACTCATTCTCTTAGACGAAATTGACAGAACGGCTGAGCAAGCTAGAGCGCAAATTATGGGTGTTTTGCTTGAGCTTCTTGACCCTGAGCAAAACTTTGAGTTTACAGACTATTTTATCGATTATCCGTTTGATTTGTCTGAGGTTATGTTTATGGCGTCAGCAAACAATACTGCTGGAATTAGTAATGCGGTTCTTGACCGAATGGAGTTGATTAAAATGCCAGGTTATACCGACGAGGAAAAAATTGTTATTGCACGCGACTACTTGTTGCCGCGCCAGCTTAAACTAACAGGTATGCCTGCTGATGCAATTACTTTTGCAGAGGATGTTTGGCCAGCAATTACTCGACCTCTTGGATATGATGCTGGTATTCGAACTATGTCTAGGATAATAAACGCTGTTGTTCGAAAAGCAGCACTTAGAATGGCTGAAGGTCGAGGTGAAAAGTTTGAGATAACAAACGATAACATCAAAGAATTCATGCCAAATTACTAGGAGGCGGACTCGCCGTTTTGGCTTCGCTTAGCAAGTAATGATAAAATTCCTTTATGGATGTGAAAATCCACCCTTCTTGGAAGGCCGTTCTTAACGATTACTTCAACACTGATAAGTTTAAAGACCTTGCTGATTTTGTACGTGAAGAATACGCCAAAAAGCATATCTTACCGCCACCAAGCTTAATATTTAATGCATTTAACCTATGCCCGTTTGATAAGGTGCGCGTAGTTATTGTTGGGCAGGATCCATATCACACTCCGGGTGCAGCAATGGGGTTGGCTTTTTCTGTTCCAAGCAAAAAGATGCAGCCGTCACTACAAAACATCTTTAAAGAAATAAAAAGCGACCTTGGTATAGATGATCCTAATCTTCCAAGTTCTGGTGACCTGTCTTATCTAGCAAAACAAGGGGTTTTGCTTCTTAATGCGACATTAACGGTTGAAGCGCATAAGGCCGGCTCTCATCAAAAAAAGGGGTGGGAAGAGTTTACCGATTACGTTATACAAAGGCTCTCAAGCGATAAAGAGCACCTTGTCTTTTTGCTTTGGGGGAGATATGCCAAAGAGAAAGGTAAAAATATTGACAGGACCAAGCATTTAGTTTTGGAAGCCGCTCACCCGTCGCCTTTCTCGGCAGATAAAGGTTTTTTTGGTTGTAAGCATTTTAGTAAGACCAATGAGTACCTAGAAAAACATGGGAGTTTTCCGATAGTTTGGTTGGATTAGGCTTTTTGTTGTAAAAAAGGGTATAATGTCCCAGTAAAAAATGAGTAAGGTTAAGTATATTTCCCTAGGAGGCTATGGCAATGTTACTCAAAACATGCATGCCTTCGAGACAGAAAAAGACATAATAATAATTGATGCTGGAATTGGTTTCCCTGATAGTGAACAGCTAGGGGTTGATGTTGTTATCCCAGACACAACTTACCTAAAGAAGCGAAAACATAAAATTAGGGCACTTGTTATAAGCCATGCACACGAAGACCATATTGGTGGTGTTCCTTATGTGATTGACGATTTAGGTAATCCTCCAATTTATGCAACACGCTTAGCTCGTGCTTTTTTGCAAAACAAGTTGGCAGAACATAAAAAACTAAAAGGACAAAAAATAATTACAATCCAACCCGATACGGCCTCTCTTAATTTTGGAGACTTTGAGATCGTTCCTTACCACGTTAATCACTCTATTCCCGAGGCTCAAGGTTTTTTTATTAGGACACCAGCGGGAAACATCGTTTATTCTCCTGATTATAAGTTTGACTGGACACCTATCGATGGGCAACTATTTGAAGTGGGAAAACTTGCAAGGCTTGCAACTGAAGGGGTTTTGGCTCTTTTCTCTGATTGTCTTGGTGCGACAAGAGAAGGTTTTACAAAAAGCGAAAGGTCAATTCAAGATGTGTTTGAGAATATTATGGCTGATGCCACTGGACAGGTCTTTATTACAACGATGTCCTCAAATATTTCAAGGATGCAATTAGCGATTAACGCCTCAATGAAGTTTGGGCGCAAGGTCGTTCCTGTTGGGAGGAGCATTGTGCAAAACCTTGATATAGCTAGGAACCTTGGCTACATAAAAGCCCCAGACGCAACGTTTTTAGAATTACATGAGGCAAGGCGTTATAAACCAAGTAAACTAACCTACATAATTGCTGGTAGTTTTGGCCAAGAGGGATCAGCGCTGGACAGGCTCTCTCGCGGTGAAAACAGAAGCATAAAGCTAAAAAAGAATGCAGTTGTGATCTTTTCAGCAGATCCTATTCCGGGTGTACATGTACAAGTTGGTGCAATGATTGATCGTTTAATTAGTCAAGACGTAAAAGTCGTTTACTCTGAGATTCAAGACAACTTGCATGTTAGTGGTCATGGAATTCAGGGCGATATGGCTTTGATGATCGGTTTAACTCAACCAAAGTATTTTGTGCCAATTGGCGGTGAGGTTAGGCACCAGCACGCGTATCGAGAGCTGGTTTCTAATATGGGATTTGATCCTAACAACGTTTTTGAGCTAAAAAGTGGTGAGACCGTTGAGTTTGCTAAAAACAGCGCCAAGCTTGGTGACAAGGTCGAGGTTAAAGACGTGTTTGTTCATGGTAAATTGGTTGGGGATGTGGGGCAAACAATTCTTAGTGAGCGCTCGCAGCTCGCTGAAGAAGGGGTTGTTGTAATTGCTCTGCGTAAAGAAGGGGAACGGCTTAGCGATAAAGTCGTTGTTGAGAGCCGTGGTTTTGTTTATCGCTCATCTCACGATGAAATAACAAAAGAGGTTGTGTCTAAGGTGAAAAAGATTATTAAAGGACGCAAGATCTCTTCGTGGAAAGAGGTAAAAGAAGATGTCGAAAAACGAATTTCTGGGTTAATTTACACACGGATTAAGCGAAGACCAATGGTTGTTGTGGTGTTAGTTAACTAACGTTAAAGGGTATTGAGAGCTTTATATTAAGCTAACTCTTTTAAATACTTCGTTTCTTGTGATACAATTCGAGCCGATATGCCAACTATCAATCAATTAATTAGAAAAGGAAGAAAAAAGGCGGTTAAAAAAGCTAAGTCTGTCGCACTGAAAGGCACGTGGCACTCAGCTAAAAGAAAGATGACCCCAACGTCTAATCCTTTAAAGCGTGGTGTTGTGTTGCAAGTTAGGACAATGACGCCTAAAAAGCCAAACTCTGCACTTCGTAAGGTGGCTCGTGTTAGGCTTTCTAATCGCAAAGAAGTTACCGTTTATATTCCTGGCGAAGGGCACAACTTGCAAGAACATAGTGTTGTTTTAATACGTGGTGGTCGTGTAAAAGACCTTCCAGGCGTTAAATATCATGTGGTACGTGGTGCACTAGATACTGCTGGTGTACAAGGACGAAAGACTTCGAGGTCAAAATATGGTGTCAAGGCCGAGGTTAAAGGACTCGGTAAGGGAAACGCTAGCGAGGAGTAATAACATGCCAAGGGGACGAAAAGTACAACGAAAACAAATTAGTCCAGATGAAGTTTATGGTGACGTTAAGGTCGCTAGATTCATTAATTACGTAATGCTTGATGGCAAAAAAGATAAGGCCAAAAAGATTGTATATACAGCTTTTGAGAAGGCTGGGGAAAAGCTGGGCGAAGAACCGTTAGCGATATTCAATAAGGTTTTAGCAACAATCAAGCCTGAAGTAGAGGTTCGCTCAAGGCGTGTTGGCGGTGCAACATATCAAATCCCTGTTCCTGTTTCACAGCGACGTGGCGAGGCTTTAGCAATGCGGTGGATTATTGACGCGGCTCGCTCAAGGCAAGGTAGTCCTATGGCAGAAAAACTAGCCGAAGAGTTGGTTAACGCATATAACGGTGAGGGCGATGCGGCAAAGAAGAGGGAAAACGTTCACAAGATGGCAGAGGCAAACCGTGCCTTTGCACACTTTAAGTGGTAAGGTTATGCTTGGATTTTACTTGTTATTGACACCCCTTAGCCCTCTGTTATAATTCCTACGTCATGGCAGAAAGTCATAATACAAATACACCAATTAAAGATATCCGAAACATCGGAATTATTGCTCACATCGATGCCGGTAAAACTACTACTACAGAGCGAGTTCTTTACTACACTGGTCGTACGTACAAGATTGGTGAGGTTCACGAAGGGGAAGCCGTTATGGACTGGATGGAGCAGGAGCAAGAACGTGGAATTACGATTCAGTCTGCTGCAACCACTACCTTTTGGCTAAAACATCGTATTAACATTATTGACACTCCAGGTCACCTTGACTTTACTGCCGAGGTTGAAAGGGCTCTTCGTGTTCTTGACGGCGCGGTAATGGTTCTTGATGCGTCTGAAGGAGTTCAGGCTCAAACCGAAAAGGTCTCAAGGCAAGCGGATAAGTACAACGTTTCAAGGATTTTGTTTATTAACAAGATGGATAAAGTTGGTGCCGATTTTGTTATGACTATGAACGAGGTCCGAGACAGGCTAGATTTGCCTGCAGTTGCGTACAACTTCCCTATTGGTGCGGAAGGCGATTTTAAAGGAGTTGTAGATTTACTAAACTACGAAGCTGTTGTGTGGAGTGGTGAAGAGCTTGGTGCAAAGTTTGATAAGATTCCGTTTGACGAGTATGAAGAAGCAACCGGTGAACTTAGAGAACAGGTCAAAAAGTATCGCGAGGAGCTTATTGAAAAGATTTGTGAAACCGATGATGTGTTGCTCGAAAAATACTTAAATGGAGAAGAGCCAAGTGTAGACGAGTTAAAGATTGCACTTCGCAAAGCTGTTATAGATTTAAGGATTGTTCCTTTATTGGCTGGAAGTTCCTTAAAAAACAAAGGTGTTCAACCCTTACTTGATGCAGTTGTTTGGTATTTGCCTTCTCCGGCTGAGGTTCCTGCCGCCAAGGGCGTAAACCCTGTTACAGGCGAAGAGGAAATAAGAAAGCCTGATCCGAACGGTCCATTTGCCGCATTGGCGTTTAAGGTACAAACAGACCCTTATGTTGGGCGGTTAACTTACTTTAGGGTTTATTCTGGGACTATTAAATCCGGTGACTCTGTTTATAACGCAACTAAAGGAGTTAAAGACCGTGTCGGTCGTATTCTTTTGATGCATGCTAACGAACGAGAAGAGGTTGAGGAACTGTCTGCTGGAAATATTGGTGCGTCAGTTGGTTTAAAGGAAACTGTAACCTCGGAGACTATTTGTTCTGTAGAAAAGCCAATTGTCTTGGATACGATTACGTTCCCTGATCCTGTTATTGCACTAGCGATTGAGCCAAAAACCAAGGCCGACCGAGAAAAGCTAGGTGAAGGATTGCGCAAGCTTCAGGAGGAAGATCCTACATTTAAACTAAAAACCGATGAAGAAACTGGACAGGCTTTAATTTCTGGAATGGGCGAGTTACATCTTGAGATTATGGTTGATAGGTTGAAGCGAGAGTTTAAGGTCGAGACTAATGTAGGGCGCCCACAAGTTGCGTACCGTGAAGCTATTACAAAGCCTGTTAAAGACGTTGTTGGGCAGTATATTCGTCAAAGTGGTGGTCGTGGTCAATATGGGCATGTTGTTATCGATCTAGAGCCACTAGACAGAGGTATGGGGCGCGAGTTTGTTAATGCAATTAAAGGTGGCGTAATTCCAAGCGAATTTATCGCTCCTGTTGAGAAAGGTGTTTACGAAGCATTAGATAGTGGTGTTGTAGGTGGATATCCAGTTCAAGACATACGCATAACCCTACATGACGGTTCGTATCACGAAGTCGACTCGTCTGAGATTGCATTTAAGATGGCTGGAACAATTGCTACAAAGGAAGGACTAAAAAAGGCAGATCCGGTGCTTTTGGAACCAATTATGGAGGTTCAAGTTGTAACCCCACAGGAGTTTATGGGAGATGTTATTGGAGATCTTTCAGGAAAGCGTGGGCAAATTAAAGAAACTAGCCAGAGGGGTAACTCTGTTGAAATCTTAGCTTACGTTCCAATTGCTGAGATGTTTGGTTATGCAACTACACTAAGGTCGATGACGCAGGGCAGGGCAAGTTTCATGATGGTCCCGGCAAGATATGAGATCGTTCCAAAAAACATTGCAGAAAAGGTTATCTCTGGGGCTAGCGAGTAGGATTATTCTTAGCTACGATGTATATATATTCGTTGGGTAGATAATGCTATAATTCGAGTACATTTTGAAGGGGGGTGAGCAGATATGGCAAAAGAACAATTTGAACGAACAAAACCACACTTAAACGTAGGAACTATTGGTCACGTTGACCATGGTAAAACCACATTGACGGCTGCTATTACAAAGGTGCTTTCAGAGATGGGCCAAGCTGAGTTCGTTGAGTTTGAGAACATCGACAACGCTCCTGAAGAAAGAGAACGTGGAATTACGATTAACATTACTCACGTTGAGTATGAAACTCCTAATCGTCACTACGCTCACATCGATGCACCTGGTCACAGGGACTACATCAAAAACATGATTACTGGAGCTGCTCAGATGGATGGTGCCATTTTGGTGGTGTCAGCAGCTGACGGTCCAATGCCTCAAACTAGAGAGCACATCTTGTTAGCACGTCAGGTGAACGTTCCAAAACTTATTGTGTTCATGAACAAGATGGACATGGTTGATGACCCAGAACTAGCCGATCTTGTTGAGGTCGAAATCAGGGAGCTTCTAGAAAAGTATGAATACCCTGAGGACACTCCAATCATCCGCGGTTCAGCGTTGAAGGCTCTTGAAGGCGATGCTGAAGCAGTTGAGTCAATCAAGAAGCTTGTTGAGACAATGGACGAGTACTTTGAGGTTCCAGAACGTGATACAGACAAGCCTTTCTTAATGCCAATTGAGGACGTATTCTCAATTGAAGGTCGAGGAACTGTCGTTACAGGTCGAATCGAGCGCGGAAAGGTGAAGGTCGGTGAAGAGGTCGAGATTGTCGGAATGAAAGATGAGACAACAAAGACTGTCGTGACTGGTGTGGAGATGTTCAGGAAGGAACTCCAAGAGGGTATCGCTGGCGACAACGTCGGGTTACTCTTGCGTGGTATCAAGAAGGACGACGTTGAGCGAGGTCAGGTAGTAGCTGCACCAGGCTCAATAACTCCTCACACAGAGTTCGAGGCTGAGGTTTATGTTCTATCTAAAGATGAAGGTGGAAGGCACACACCATTCTTTAGTGGATACAGACCACAGTTTTACATCAGAACTACAGACGTTACAGGTGAGGTTACACTCGCTGACGGTGTAGAGATGGTAATGCCTGGCGATAACGTTACCTTTAAGGTAAAACTCATTCAGCCAGTAGCATTAGAGGAAGGTATGCGCTTTGCTATCCGCGAAGGCGGAAGTACTGTCGGAGCTGGAGTCGTAACTAAAGTCGTTAAGTAAGAAAGAGTAATAAACGCGCGCTATTTACTCTTTCAACGACGCAAAAGTTGCGACCACGACTTAAATAGTCGTGCTCAGAAGATGGTCTTCTGATTTACCGCTTTGGGTGGTATAATCGGGAGACCTCTTTTGAGGGGAGTATGTTTGAGAGTTGTAGGGTTGAAGAGTTGTAGGGAAAATACTCTGCAACACGCAACACTTAAACTCTTCAACGATTAACTAAACATGGCAGGCAGAATAAGAGTACGATTACAATCTTATGACTACAAGGTGCTAGATCAAGCATCTGAGGAGATATTGGACGCAGTGTTGCAGTCTGGCGCTGAAGTTATTGGTCCTGTTCCCCTGCCTACCGTTGTTGAGAAGTTCACTGTTATTAGAGGTCCTCACATTGATAAAAGATCTCAAGAAACCTTTGAACAGCGTACTCATAAGCGTTTAATTGATATTCTAAATCCTAATCCAAGAACACTAGATTCCCTTTCTAACCTAGATTTGCCTGCAGGGGTAAGCATCGAGATTAAGATGTAACGCTTGTCTTTGCAATCCTTTTATTTATCCTTATAATTACTTTACTGTGACGAGTAAGGAAATCTTAGACAAATACATCAATTTCTATAAAGAGCGTGGGCACGTGCAAATCCCTAACGTTTCTTTGGTTCCTGGTGGTGACTCTACATTGCTTTTTGTGAACTCAGGGATGTTTCCATTAGTTCCTTACTTAGCAGGAGAGCCACATCCTGCTGGAAAACGATTAGTTAACATTCAGCGCTCTATTAGGTTTGAAGATATTGATGAGGTTGGAGATAACCGTCATACAACGTGCTTTCATATGATTGGGAACTGGAGTCTTGGAGACTACTTTAAAAAAGAGCAACTGCCTTGGATTTGGCAGTTTTTTGTTGAAGAGTTGGGCATGGATATTAATAAGATGTATGGGACTGTGTTTAGTGGTAATGAATATGCACCAAAGGATGAAGTTTCGATTAGTCTCTTAAAAGAGATTTTCCCGAAGTATGGCATAGATGATCCAAAAGAAGGTGAGCGAATCTTTGCGTATGAAGGGAATTGGTGGCAGCGCGGTGATGCTATTGGTGAGCTTGGCGGTCCTGATAGCGAGGTGTTTGTCTATATTGGAGACGAGGGCACAGGATTTGGTAAAGACCCTGAGGAGTACGAAGATGAATTTCTGGAAATAGGCAACTCGGTTTTTATGCAGTTTGTTAAAACCGAAAATGGTTGGGAGGAGTTACCTCAAAAAAACGTTGACTTTGGTGGAGGATTTGAGCGGATTGCGCTAGTTGTTCAGGGTAAAAAGGATATCTTTGAAACAGATAACTTTTGGCCAATTATTGAAAAGATTGAGGAACTTTCTGGGAAGAGTTACTACGAGAGTGAAGAAATAAAAAGAGTTATGCGGATTTTGGCCGACCATATACGCTCGTCTACGTTTATCGCTATGGATGGCGTTGTTCCAAGTAATAAAGATCAAGGATATGCTCTTCGTCGATTCCTTCGTCGTATGGTAAGGTTTGCAAGAAAAATTGGAATTAACGAAAACGTTGCTGGCTCGCTTGTCCCGACTGTTGCCAGTATGTTTGAGTGGTTGTATCCAGATTTGCCAAGCAAACAAGCAAACATAATTAGCTTGTTTGTTGAGGAAGAGGAAAAATTTGGTAAAACTCTTGCTAAGGCGGCTAAAAAGGTTTCAAAAAGACTAGACAATTTTGGTGGAGACTCGGCAAATCTAGCTGAGATTGCCTTTGACCTTTTTCAATCCATGGGGTATCCACCAGAGATGTTGTTAGAAGATGCAACCGATAGAGGGATTGAGGTTAATGACGAGGAATTCTACAAAGTATATAAGGATAAGTTTAAAAAACACCAGGAAGGTTCAAGGCAAGGTGCTGAGGCTAAATTTAAAGGGGGATTGGCGGATCATAGTGAACAGGTTGTCAAATACCATACAACGACACATTTACTCCATTGGGCACTAAGACAGGTACTAGGAGAAAATGTTGTTCAACACGGTAGCAATATCACAGGAGAGCGCTTAAGGTTTGATTTTAACCACGATGCCAAACTAACACAGGAGGAGGTCGAAAAAGTAGAGAATTTAGTAAATGAAAAGATTAAGGAAGGGCTTAATGTCGATTTTGTAATAATGCCAAAAGAAGAGGCACTCAAAACTGGTGCAATTCATGCTTTTGGGGAAAAGTACGGAGACGACGTTAAGGTCTATTTTATCGGGGATTCGTTAGAAAATGCAGTAAGTAAGGAGTTTTGTGGTGGTCCACACGTTAAAAACACCTCTAAGCTAGATCCGATAAAAATATATAAGCAAGAGTCTGTAGGGAAAGGTGTTAGAAGGATATATGCCAAGAAGGTGGAATAGCTTCCTCATTAAGGAAAGTACAAGTTTCAAACGACAATACACAAATGTAAAACACGCAAAACATCATTATGTCCTCTAGTTTGTTTGGTCCTTTTAGCTTTTGCGGTTTGGTATTTGCCAGACACATTGCCATTTTTGTTAAAAAAAGCTACATTTAGGGTGTTAAATAATGAAAGTACCAAAGTTAAAACTCTTTAGAAAAAAGGAAGACCACTTTAACATTATTGATTTGGGTACAACTAATGTTAAGGTCGCTGTCGTACGTGAAGCCGATGACTTGCGGGAACGTGAGGTACGCGGTGAAGCTACTCGCTTGCAGCCTGTTGGAAATATGTACGGTGGTCAGATAATGAATTTAGACGGCGTAATAGAGATTGTAGGGCAAGCCCTAGATGAAGCAGTTCTTAAGGCGTCGGTTAGTCCGCGTCGTACAGTTCTAGGGCTTAGCGGCGGAATAATGGTGCCGAAGTCTTTTAAGGTTCGGGTTAAAAGACAGTCGCCTGATGAGCCTTTAGATGATAAGGAGTTTGACGTCTTGGCAAAGCAGATTGAAAACAAAACGATGGATAAGGCTTTAACTGATCTTGAAGCTCTTGGCAACGATAAGTACGTGAGGGTGGAAACGATATTTACGGATTACTTTGTAGATGGCGCTCGAGTTAGTTCTCCGCTGGGTCTTCCCGGTTCTTCGCTAGAAATTACATTACTGCACTACTTTATGGAAGAGACAAAGCTAAGAGGTTTTAATAACTTGGTAGATCAGTTGGATTTGGAAGTTGTTTCTATGGTTGATACTGCAGTTAATGCAGCAATAAATTGGATGAGCAAATACGGAGACTTTTCATTACTTGACATTGGTGGAGATGCAACTCAGATAATCGTTGTTTCCAATGGAAAGGTCGCGTTAAGCGAGTGCCTTTTTGTTGGTGGAATCGATGTTACGCAGGCTATCTCTGAAAGAGTAAAGGTTTCATATGAAGAGGCAGAGTCGTTAAAGTTAAAGTATGCCCAGGCTCAAGTTCCACATGAAAAGCTACAAGATGTGAGGAGTGCAATTACCGATGTTGTAGATATCATAATCGACGGTGTGGTAGAAGCATTTCGAAATAGTGGAATTGAGGAAATGCCAAACACTATTTTAATAGGCGGTGAGTCGCGGCATTTGCATGAGTTTAAGACTGCATTGTCCAGTTTCCCGTGGACCAAGGAACAAAACTTTAGCGTCTTTCCTAAAATAGAATTAGTGCCTGGTAAAGATCCTAATTTTGAAGGGTTACTAAAAATTGAGTTATGAAAATTGTATTAAACGAACAAAATAGAATTTATCAATTAGTTAAAGCAATTAGGGAATCGTCAGATTTAGAGCTTGAGATTGTAGTGCCAAAGGACTCCTTGTTTAGAAGGAATCCTTTAAACGTCATATTCTTAAAAAATCTAGCACAACGATTTGGAAAACATGTGCAGATAACGGAAGATTCGTCGTCGAGTTCTGGTTCATCTCAGCCTAAGGCTACTGCAGCTGCAACTAAACCGCAAGAAGAAGCAGTCGAGATGATTAATGAGGAAACAACGGGAGGGTCTGCAGTTGAAAAATCAAGCGGAGAGGCAGAGACACCTATAGCCTCGCCAAAACGTTTTTCCGTTTCTCCTGTAAAGGTGTTAGCTGTTGTGTTCTCAATGTTGCTACTTATTATCATTGGCGGTGGAGCATTTGTTTACTATTACTTGCCGCAAGCAACAGTAACTCTTTTTGTTTCAGAAAAACTTATTGAAAAGAGTACAACGGTAACTGTTGATGAAACTGCACAAAAGGTTGATATAGAAAAAAGAATTGTTCCAGGGAAAGAGGTACGTGTGTCGCTTGCTGGTGCGGATACATTTAAAGCTACTGGGGAAAAGACAATTGGTGAAAAAGCCACTGGAGTTGTAGAGATACGAAACTTTACGACGGCTGATGTTTTACTTGGTGCAGGGACAGTTCTTTCTACCCAACTAGAGGACGGTACACCACTTTCTTTTATATTGACTGAAAGTGTAACTTTGCCTCAGGCAACAACAGATGAGGATGTCCGTGTGGCTGGCAAAAAGACTGCTAGTGTAGAAGCTACCGATATTGGTGCGCAATATAACGTTAGCAGTGGGCACAAGTTCTCTGTTGCAGACTTTGATATAAACGATCTGTCTGCCGTAAACGATTCCGACTTCACTGGTGGAAGTACTGAGCAGGTAAAGATTGTGTCGGAAGATGACTTGCAGAGTGCAAAGGCAAAGCTGCAGGCAAAGCTTAAGACAGACCTAATAAATAAGCTAAAGCAGACGATTGGTAAGGACGAATTGTTCGAAGAAAAGTCGGTGTCTTTCTCAACGCTATCCGTTGATTCTAATCACGAAATTGGAGACGAGGCTGATTCGTTTACCGTAAACATGGAGCTAGAAGCAGTAGCTCTAGTTGTATCAAAAGAGGACATTAGGAGCGTATTAAAAGGAGAGTTGCTAGCTAATATTCCAGAAGGGTTTACTCTTTCTAAAAAAGATGAGGTAGTTACTATTCAAAACACCGAGGTTAAGGACGATAAGGTGCAAGTTAAGGCAAAGATTTCGTCACTTGTGGTGCCTGTTCTTGATACAAGTGAATTAAAAGAGCGACTACTCGGTAAAAGCCCTGCCGTAGCTGAGAGTATTTTAAAAAGTATTGATAATGTTGAAGGGTATGATGTGCAGTTTTGGCCTGCGCTGCCTGAAGCAATAAGGACTTTCCCTCATATACCAGATAAACTTACTATAAAGGTTGAGGTAAAAGCGGACTAGCATCGTGAGAATTCTTGCAATTGACCTTGGGTATAAACACACCGGACTGGCTATGTTTGATGAAACTCTTGGAATTTCGCCTCTTGCAAATGTTGAACACAAAGACTTATACGAACTGCTTTCTAAGCTAATGCGTTTTATTGAGGATTATGGTTTTGACAAGATTCTTGTAGGCGATATGGGGGGCGGGGAAAACGAAGAGTACCTTAATAAGTTTGTAGATATTTTGCAAAGCCGCTTAAATTTAAAGTGTGAGATCGTGAGTGAGCGGTATTCATCGAAACAAGCAACTAAGGAAATACAAAATACCGGCAATGTGGAGGTAAAAAAAGATCATGCATCTGCAGCGGTACAAATCTTAAGAGACTACGTAGTCAGGGATTTGTAGGGTTGCGTTTTGGTATATGCATGAGATATATTAATAAAAGACTATGAAACTAAAACTGCCTAGTTTGGTTGTTCTTATTTTAATTGGCTCATTTGCCTTGGGTAGTGTATTTATTGCTCCGCCAACAAGCGCTGATATTTTTGGCGGTGGAAGTAATTCTGGTGGTAGTATTTTTGGGAATATCTCTGATGGTGTTAGTGGTATCTTTGATGGGATAAGAGAGGCGTTCCCTGGCGGTGCAGTTATTCCTGCTGACTTACCAACGCCAACCCCAACGCCTGTTGGATATACTTCGCCTCCTCCACAACCCCCAGCGTCGCTTGGTGATGTTCGTGAATTGAAACTAAGATTAGAATGGGATACGCTAAGCCTTGGTGGTGAGGCTGTGTACCCACAAGAAAAAGATCCACTGGTTTGTATACATCTCGGTGACGATCTTGCTGTGAGTGAGGGGTTCTCTGAGTGCGCTGGCCGTGGGTATCCTGGTGCGGTTGCTTGCGATAGGTGCGGGTTCGCCGATATAAATGATTATGCATTTGACGCCCAAAACCGTTTGGTGCGCAAAGACGTCTTAGGTATGAAGGTGGAAGCTGGTGCGGATAGTCCGCCGCCACCATCATCGCCACCTGACGGGGGACCTACGGTGGTAGCACCTTATGTGTGGGAGGTTTGTGTGCCTAGGCAAGAATGTAAGGTGGCTGACTTGACGCATGCGATTGTTGGGTGGTGTGGTCAAAATCCAGTTATTCAGAATACAGCAGGATTTAGTGCGAAAATACCAATTAACTCTACTGGACCTAATTCATTCACGTTGCCGAATGCAGTGTCGAATAAGTATATTCGTAGGGATGGTTATGCGTTTAGGTGTGTGATTGCAGACTGTGAAAGCGGTACGTGTTCTCATGATAATTATGTTGAATTTCAGACTATGATTTACCCATCTAACGCAATCTCGATGTACTTAACTGTAGAAAATCCGTCTCAGATCCATACAATAAATAATATTTTAATAAAATCAAATACACTAACCTTTGCTAAAGAAGGAGAAACTCCTCTACCTCACAATCTAGATTACTTAGTAGCTCAAAATGACAACAATCATAATAATCCACCTGTGGCAAATGATTTTTATAAGAATGACTATAAGCCAAGCGCCACTGGAGCACCTACTGAGGGATGGGGTTATAAGCATGGTAATAACCTTACAGACTCGACTACAATAAATGTGAGTGGGGTCGATTTTAAAGTTAAAAAGGACACCTCTGATCCAAGTAGAGATGTTTATTATTTTGAGTATGGCCCTTTTGACTTAGCCCCTGGACAAACTAAAAAACTACCTTACCAACCAGCTAGTGCCGAGTTTTCTATGATACCTGGGACGGCTGCAACAGTACCAGGGAGTGGACCGTCATTGGTACCACTTGCCAAACCATGTGAATGTCAGTCAGTTAAACTGCATGACGTATTAGGTACACCTCCAAATGGCTGTAATCAAGTAATAACTAATCCAACAATTAATCAGTGTCGTTTGTATTATGGAATAGGCGCAAAGCGTAATGAGGGTGGGACCATCGTTAACTATGCAGATCACTCAGGAGGATACTCTTGTGACTTGCAAGGAATAACAGTTGATGGTTGTCCACCGCCATGGTGCTTTGACGGAGCGGTCAGTCAAGTTGGTCCAATGGACGAATGCGAAAAGATTATACAAAGGTATCCAGAGTTAGACCAGCACCCTGGTGGTCCAAATGGAAAAATAGATAACCCACAAGACTTAAATCTTGATGGTGATTTCGATGATCCGGGTGAAGACGAATGGTGGTTCTGGAATATGTCGTCGCAGGGACCTGAGTCATTAAGTTCCTTGGGCTCGCTGGCAAAGGCGATATTGCCCAGAGAGTTAGTGTCATTCTTTGGTGGTAAGGCCAAAGATGTCCCCGCTGAACTAGCATCTGTCAACGATGTGTCGGCGTTTGGATGTCCACAACCGTGTCAAAACCAGCCGCCACCAGGAGTACAAGGTAAAGGTGGTATTATCCCAAGAGACTTTAACTTCATATGTGATCCGGATGACAAATACGATAGTGGAGATATGGTTGAAGAAAAGCGTTGTAGTGGAGTCGATTTTGATCCAGCTAAGAACAACAAGACAATTATCCCTCCTATAAATACGAACCACCCAGATTTGGCGTATGATCAAATGCTTTTTAAAACATACCGTGACGTGACTGCATTAAAGGGATGTGGTTATAACGCTTCGTCGAATAATTCAGTAATTGGTCCTATTCAAGTCGTTGCAGAATATGGCGGACGTGGCGATGCGCGCACTGGTAGATCTGTTCTCTTGGCGTCTATACCAATCGGTGGACGTATTTTAGACGACCAAGCCAGACCATATGGTTGGCCTGTAACCGGGGAGATTGAGCAAGACTGGGGTTACACTGGGCAAGCGGCAAATCAGGGTCCGTACCGTTCGACTCCATCAAGCGAGTACGGTGAGTACCGTTATTGTTCTCCTACAGATGCTATGCTCTCGCCTGACGAATTGCTTGCTACGAAGGTCTCTTGTCCTGATATTCCTGATTCGGACATAGATCAGGCAAACAATAATGCAAAGCCTAAAGCTGATTTAGTTGCTGCAATTAGTAATCCTGGCTCGATTATTAGGAACTGGGTTGCGTGTACCCCTAATCCAAATGATGACTGTTGGCAGGAAACTATTGATAATGTAGATAAGTGTTATAACGCGGTGGTTAAAGGCGCTATGGATACAGGGAACGACCCTGCAATGGCGTTAGCTATTTGGTTGGAGGAGTCTGGCGCAAGTAACTATATGCACTTTCCTGACGTTGCGGACTTTGGATGCACAGCGGCAACACATAATAATTTCAATGTACAGCTAGAGTGTTTCAACGGCTTGCAGGATAGTTACTATGACTGGATTCACAATCCAGCTAATTCTGCCAGAGATTGTGTAAAAAATGCTCCTACTGGAGAATTAAGCATAGATAAATTCCTGCTCTTGTTCCAAGGTGGTTATCGTGCTTGCGATGAGAATAATCAAGCGGGGAATCAGCACTTTAGGGATAGAATAAAGGATGCTTATAAAATTACCCAGAAAGACGGAAGGTCGCTTGAAATACCTTGTACTCTAAAATCAACTAAATGGGATGATCCGACATGTCCACAGCCATGATGAATAGAAAAAGAATACTAGCAATAATAGGAGGAATCGGAATAGCGTTATTTGTATTCTTCGGTACTCGATTTGTCGCGTATAAAACAGATAATAGTCTATTCCAAAACGAGGTGCGAGCGAGCGGGTCGGTTCAGTGGGGGATAAACATAGATCCAGCAAATCCAGACGGACATCCTTCTGCTGCAAGTCTTGGTAATGCAGGTTGGGTGAGGGTTGAGTTTAAGGACTGCAGTGATACAGATCCTGTCGGTGCGACTACTATCAGTCAATACACGAATGTTTTGTCTGAGTATCATAACGCAGGGATGAAGGTACTACTAATACTTGATTATCTAAGCTATCCAAATGCAGCAGATAATATAGATAAATTTGCGAAAAGGGTGGAGCATGTTGCAGAGAAACTTGGACATGATCTTAATTATATTGACGCGTATGAAATATGGAATGAAGAAGATCTTGCATCAATATACCCTCTTGATACTGCAACTTATGCCAGTGTACTATCAGCACTATCTAGTGCAATAAGAGCTAAAGACCCAGGTAAACCCATTGTAATGGGAGGGTTGGCGTCGGGGCAGCCAAGTTATGTAAGTTCTGTCAAGAACGCATTAGGAGGTAACCTTGATGCAGTTGATGCAATAGGAGTTCACCCTTACACAAAAGACGTTGACGGATATCCTGGGGGAGGGACAGGCGACATTATCGAGCTCATAGATCAATATAGGGCTGTGGCAGATAATAAGCCTATTTGGATTACTGAGATGGGGCTTGATACTACCGATGAGGCGCAGCAAGCGAATTATATTTTAAAATTAGATCAAGAGTTAAATAAACCAAGCAATGCGGGACATGTACCTGTTGTTACTTGGTTCGCCTGGAGTGATGGAATGGTATCTCCTTTTGGTATTGTAAAGGATTATTCGATAGCTAAGGCATCATATAATTCTTATTTTAATGTGCTTGGCGTATCGATACCAACGGTACGAGCACAATCGAGTGTCTCTGATATCTCTCCAGAAGGTGGAACTAGTTGTGGTGGGGCGCCAGAAAATCCGGGTCTAACTGCAAAAGAGGGATACATTCATCCAGGAATTGACATTAGACCGCAAAGGGGTGTTGCTAGCTCAAGCTATGTATACAGTACGCATGCGGGTTTTGTAACTTATGCTGGTCCTGCTCCTGTCAGTATTAAAGAACGCGGTTGGATGGTGCAAATTGAATCAGACTTAAATAGAGATAATGTGCCTGATGTAATCACTCGTTATACCCACATGATGCCAAATAGTTTAAGAATAAATGATGTTTGGTACAGGCGTTTTGCTTTTACTCCTGAGTATTTTGTTAGCTTGATTAATGGTATGGACGGAATAGAAAAGTTGCCGTTTGGGTATGGACCATATGTGGCTAGGAACCAGCTTTTGGGTATGGTTGGGGAT
This sequence comes from bacterium, assembly GCA_027002475.1. Lineage (GTDB taxonomy): Bacteria > Patescibacteriota > 4484-211 > 4484-211 > JALWZS01. Next base: position 62,682 of record JALWZS010000038.1, read on the forward strand.
AGTGGCAGTCCAGGGCATGTTCATATTCAGTACGAGATTTTGACGAATAGATTTAGGTCGCTATATGGATTGGGGCTAGATACTGATGTGCCATATGCATGTTCAGACTCGCCATATGTTGAAGCTTGTTCGCCAGATGCTGGTAGACCAGGATTTTTCTTCCCACAGAATAGCAGAAAGCCTGCTAGGGTTCGTGGGCCTGTGTACTCAAATGCAGGGTTTGTAACTCCTCCACCAGCATTAACTCCAATTGTGATTACTCCAACGCCAGCACCAGCGACTCCTACGCCTGATCCAAACCTACCAACACCGACTCCTGGTCCTACAGCAACTCCAGGTCCAACTCCTCCTGTAGGACCTGGTTGTGCTGACTTTGATTGCTTCACTATGTGTGCCAGCGTTGATGCTAGCAATACACTTTACGTTGAACTTTTCTGGAATTTCCACGATCCCTCAACGAATCCTGGCGCATGTTATTGTGGTGACTTAAGCGATCATGAAATTAGGATCAATGGGGTTTCTTTTGGGCGACCGGCGGAGCTTAATGTGATATCAGCTGCCCTGCCTCATAGGGTTTGGACTAACGGTGGGCACTCTGTGGGAGATCAGGTCTGCCGCTATAAAGGGAATTATGTTGCAGTGCCTGGATGGGACGATGCATGTAGACAACAGAACGATTGGGCTCAGTGTGTTAATGCGGTAGCTAGATAAATATTATGTTGGATAAAATACGACAATTTACAATTTTAACGAAAGCAATGAGTGCGTTCGTCAAGCTAGTTGCAATGGTTATAGTCGTTATCCTTTTGGTGTGGCAGTTGACTGGTCATAAGACAAATGTTGTTGAACAGAATGCCATAACTAGCTCAACATTTAGCATGGTTGATGCATTAAATACCGTACCTGTTGATGTTAACCTAGAAAAAGATGTCGACAAGTTTGAGGTTTATAAAATGCCAATGTTTGCGTTGTCGTTACCTGATGCTAATTTATTTTCAGATGTAACCGCACAATTTGTTGCGCACGCGTTAGGGTTTACTCCAAAGGCTCAAGTTATGAACTCGGGAGATTTTGCGGGTTATAAGGAAGACGTCAAAACTTTAACTTTTGACAGAAAGTTAGGACAAGTCAACTACTCAACTATTTTAAGCATTGTTAATAAGGCTATTCCTAAGAGTGAGGCGTCACATAAGGATGTACAAAGTGCAGTTAAAAAGTTTTTTGAGAACTCGAAACTTCCTACTACGTTTTTTGACTTAGAGAATCTTGAGTATCAATCCATGGTGATGGATTCGGTTGGGGTTTTGTCCCCGGCGGTGTTGACTTCAGGGCGATTAACGAAGGTCGTGATTCCTTATCAAGTTTCTGGGGTGCGCATACTACTACCAATTGAGAGTTATATGGTGGTAGATGGTAATGGCACTATTCGACTGATGACATTGTTTTTCCCGAACATTACTTTAACTGACAAAATGTACACGTTAATGAGTTGGTCTTCGGCAAAAAAGATTGCGCAGTCTGGTGGCGCCGCTGTTATTAGTTATGCTGCTAATTCTACCAAGGATTTTAGTATTGAGAAATCTTACGCAGCGTATTACATTAATCAAAGAGAATTTTACTCGATCGACAAAAGAAGGATTTTAAAACCAATATATGTTTTTGAAGGAGATGGTGGTGTATTAGCAGTACCGGCAGAAAAATTATAAAGATGATTATAAATAAACTTTATACGAAGTTAATTGCATTAACGGCAGTGGTTTCAGTTGTTGCCGTAGTGCTGTTTGTGCTTGTCGTTCAAGAGGAAAAGCCAACTGCAGTTACCAGTACCGAACCAGTAAGCGCGGCAACCTGTGATCATTGGTTGGAAAGCGAACCGTTTTATACTAATACCACTAGATCCCATCCTTTGCCATCATTTGCTGCAGGAAACTACTACTACGTTATGTTGAAGACTCCTGCATCCCACGCAAAATATGCAGAGATATTAAGCGATGGGAGTTTAGGTGAGTGGAAGGTTGCGACTAAGGGAGAGAGCGATAATTCAGGGAGGGGATATAATGCTGTTTCGTTTGATGGAACTGGTTATTTGTTGCGCTATGGACGTGTCTTGAAGCAGATCACTAGCGCAGATGGAGACATTGTTAACGAGGCAGATGTTGGGAATGGACCTAATAACGTTGGTGGACATGGTTACTATTGGTTGGGTTCCGTTCTTGCTGATTTTGGGGCAACTCGTTGGGTATATATCTTTGGTGGCTTTGACTTAGATCCTCATGTTTATGTATTTGACGGCACTTATCGTTCCAACAACTTGGCTAGCGCAAGTACTTGGTCTTGGACCCATATAGGCAAGAAGTTTCCAGGGGCTTACCCATACAAGGGGGCTTTTTATAAAGCTTCTGACGCATATGGGTTTATTTATGTGGCGGATCGCGACGGAACATTGTATAAGATACGTGTTGACTCTAATGGTAATTTAGGAACGTGGTCCTCTGCTGGTGTAAACTTTCCATCCGCCGATCGTGGGGATTATTTTGTTGCCAACAACAAGCTATGGGTGATTAGAGGGTCAAAGGTTTACTATGGAGATATTGATTCTTCCAGCGGGAACATATCCGCTTTTGATGATTCGCCACCTGATTTGCCAGGACCTCAAATAGAGATGGATTGGGGGGACGGGCATAATGAAGGTAATTCGTGGGCAATAGTAAATGATGTGATTTATGTCACGGGTCCAGATAGGGTTTACTATCTTCCATTAAGTGGCGGTTGTACGCGTGGTGGCGGTGGCGGTGGTTGGACGCCTGGTGTTGGTGGGGCTATAACTTGTAACGTTAAAGAATGGATTGCAAACGGCCCAAACGTTTTGACCGATCCAATAATATGTCCACGTCCTGAAGCGAGTAAGATAAATCCAGATTATTGTGCCGAAAACCCAACAGATGAAGTCTGCTTAAATCCTCCACCTCCATCAAGTCGGTGTGTGGACGGTGAAAAGTGTAAATTTAATTTCCAGCCCGATAAGATAGCTCAAATCCCGATGGATAAAGATTATGGACAACATGATGGAACTGGGATAATGGCTGGCAAGCGTCAATATCGATATTATGACTACGACAATGATGTATTTATAGATGTCCCACCATATTGGTTCGGTAGCGGAGGAGGAAGTTTAATTGAAGCTAGTCTGACAAGTACTTCCCCAGCGCCTTATGATGGTTTGTCTGATCCAAGTATAACGGATGAAGCTCCGTGTGGTTGGCCAACTAATACATCTCATAGAAATGTTTATGCTGGATGTGGCTTCCCTTATACGGCTCACGATCGCGACACTTCAGGTGTAAATGGGATTTGTCCAGAAGATATGAACCCACAAGCTCCAATTAGTTCTTGCGCTACAGAGGCATCTAACTATCATAACACTAATAATGGAACAGATATAACAGGTTATGCAACTATTTATGCTACGCAAAAGGGGACCGCTTATAGGTGTGTGGATACATTGGATACTGACTACGGTGCCCATGGCTATGGAGTATTTACTGTAGTTCGAGGGGAGTATTTCACTACCTTAAGTGTACATTTTAGGCCAGTCCCTGCAGTTGATAGTGTTCCAGAATTAACCGATCCAAATGGGAGTCATTTATGTTGGGGGACAAAGCTTGTAAAAAAATGGGATGTTCAAAGGGGTGATGCCTTGGGAGAGGTTGGGCTTACTGGTTATACGAACGGTCCACACGTACATTATGTTATATTCCGAAACACCTTGCCCGATTCTAGTAATCCTTCTAAAAAGCTTCCTGATTGGAACCAACCAATCTGCGCCGCTTCGTTTATGGACTTGAACAATGATTATTGTCAAGGGTTACCTCCTCAAACAATGAGTGCAAACCCATTTAGTAGCGTAGGCGCTTTTGTTAATAGTATCAATCCGTTTAGTTCTAATACACAAGAGAGTACGCCTACACAAGAGAGTGCGCCAGATAGTAATTCTGATTATCGGGGCTAGAAAATGACTAAAAAAAAGAAGCAACTAATAATAGGTGGTGTTGTTGGGTTTATGTTAATTCTTGCATTGGCATATTCTTTGCCACGTTTAACTCACACAGTTACAAGTCCAGAGCCAACTGCAGCGCCACCAGCGGAAATAACCCCAAAGGAGCTGCGTAGCGTAAAAGCTATTGAAGCGTCTGATGATTTAAGTGATATGGTCTTTAATGAAGCAAAGGGACTGTATTATATTTCAAGTTTCGACGAAGGCAAGATTTATGCTATTGGGCTTGAGAGTCAGACCGTAGATGGGGAGATTCCTGTTGTTGCACCAAATAGAATGTTACTAAACCCTGCAATAAATAAAATGTATGTTACTTCAGCCGATACGGTAAAAGAGGTTGGTTTAAATAACTTTACGGTTGAGAGAAGTGTTAAAACAGGAGTTCATCCATTAGAGCTATTGGTTGCAGATAGTGGAAAACGCTTATTTGTTGTGAACGAATTCTCTGATAATGTGGCAGTTATTGATACAGATTCATTCTCGCTTATCGCAACCATTCCCGTCGGTAAGAGGCCAGTTGATATTGCAAAGGATAGAAACGGTGAATTCGTTTACGTTGTCAATAAAGAGGATGCATCGGTCTCTAAGATATCGGTTAGTAATTTAAGTGTGGTATCAACAATTGAAAATGTTGGGCGACCGGTTGTAATTGAAGCATACCCCGGTAAAGACTTGATGCTAATCTTAGATCAATACGGCGATAATGTAATTGTACTTGATACAAATACGGACAAAATCGTTAAAACAATTAAAACTGTAGATTATCCTGCTGCTATTGCATTCGATCTTGGTAACAATCGCTTTTTTGTTTCAAGTTTTACAAAAAGCTCTATTGGCATAATTGACATTGAAAAAGAAGCAATGGTATCTGAACTGCAACTTGGAACTGCATTCCAACCAATCTCTGGGCTTAACAATATGATTTACAACGCACAAAGCAAGTCACTTATTGTTACAAACACAAATACCGGCAAGGTCTTTTTCGTGCCGGTTGACTAATGCCTGTTTAAGCCTTGACACTGCTATATTCTGTATCTATACTGAAGACGTATGTTCTCTAAAATCTTACTGCGCCTTTTAAAAGAAGCTTTGTTCCCGGCAGTGCTAGTGCTGCTTACTAAGGTTGCAGCCATCATGATTTTTGTGCATGCATTTTCTTTAGCTTGGAGCTTGGAGGTTAAGACATTTATTCCTGATTTTACATTCGAAAACCAAGACGTTTCTGTTTTTGTTAATTCGTACTCTAACCTGTTTGTATTTTTAGTTGTTGTGTTTGGGTTTGCTTGGGTATTAGCTAGAGCGTATTACTTTCACGATACACATATAAAGCCGTCTTTAATTCTAAGGCTTTTGTCATGGAATTTAACCGGACTTTTAACAAGTAGTCACGAAATTTATCACAAAGGAGTTGTTTGGATTTCTTATCTATGGCTAATAACACTCCTTATTGGAGTGCATACATTGCTTGGCATTAATTATGTTTGGGTTTTTGTGTTTGCGTTGGCTTCAAGCGTACTTGCAACTTGGTACTTTATTGCTGACGTAGAAAGGGAACTAGTTCATCATGAAAGCACTATCTAATCTCGCACTAACACTAATTTTATTTGGTCTATTTATGGTACCTGTGATTGCTATTCATAGGATGGTTTCTTTTGAGACTGTACCAAATAAAGGTGTTGTTGCTGGAGCTAGAACTATCGACTCAAGTGATTTAAATATAATTCCAAATACGTCCGATTTTGATAAGTATGCAAGTTTTGCACCACATTCATTTGAGAATGGAGTTTATAAAGACAACGTTACGGTAACATCTTTTCAACGACAGCAAGCAACGTACCGTGGACTTTATACACTTTACAATGTTTCAAAAGATCCAATAAAGCTAACAATTGTAGGCGATATTGCAGTACCTACCGATGCGACGTTTGATAGGATTGTTTTAGGGTTTGGCAATAACACTTTTGGTGAAAAGCTGTCTGCAGATCTTAAAAAGGGTACGTCATTAATCCCAATGGATGTGCCTCTAGAAGGGGTTAATGTGGGGGATAAGATTTTAATTGGAGATGAATTAGTAAGTGTACTTCGAATTACCCCAACTCATTTAGTAACAATGCCACTACAAAACACACATAAAGCAGGTGAAAAGATGTATCCTCAATCTGTAGTTCTAACACCAGGTGAAATTGTTTTCCCTGAATCAGGGGTATATGTTCTAGAGGCAGGTGAAAAGGTTTTGGTCAACCTTGAAGTAAAAGGCTCTGCAAGGTTGTTGCAGCAAGATCAAAAAGTAACGGTTCCGCTCGAAATTAGAGCACAAAGATTAGACTCTTAAACGGTTTTAGCCTCTTTGCTTACAAATCCGCAGCAGTCAATATATCAAAACGTGTTGTCCAAATAGCGTCTGTTCCAGGAGATTTTAGGTTAAAGACAAACTTAAATCGATTGGCGTCGATATCAACAACAGAGCCATTGTTAAAATACACACGAACTGTTTTGGTTTGGGCTGTATTTGCCCCCGACTTTCCGTTTTCGTCAAGCACTTCAATGGCATTAAAGTTGGTGATTGGGGTTATTCCTGATTTGTTTAGTGCGTCAACGATCTCACTTGATGTAAGCTCGCCAATTTGGTTGTTGTAACTTTCTGGGAGAAGTGCAGCATTGGCTAAATCTGTAACTTGCTCAATTGATAGCCATGGTTCATCTCCCCATGCCTTGTGATACCACGGAGAACCTGCGTAATCTTTACCCTCGTAGGGCTTCCCTTTGGCGTCAAAGTCGGCGATACTAACTGAGTATGGTCGGTAACCGCCCCATACCTGTTGAGTGGTTAAAGTAAATCCGCCAGCCCCAATCGAGTACCATGCCTCAATTGGCTCGCCTTGATAAGTAATTACAATTCCGCGTGTACTCTCTACAGCTTCTCTCCAGTACTCTCCGCACAAACCGTTGACCTTACTATCTCCAACATATACCTGACATTGTTGTGTCGTACAAATAGGGTTTTGACCGTTATTGGTGTACTTTAGCGCATATGTGCGTGATATTATTGCTTGGACTTTAAGAATCTCAATGCCGCCTCGATCAGGCTTGCCCCAGCACGATGGCATTTCTCCTATTCCGAGTAGGTACTTGTCTTCAAATGGGAGTGTTCTTCCGTCTGTTAAGGTGATTGTTTTTGGTGCGTCCCATTTTTGTAGTTCTACGCCCTTAAAATACGCTTTTATTATCTCGTCTGCTGTTTGCCCAGCGACAGCACGCCCTAGTGCTCCATATTGGCTTAACCCGACCCGATGAGGATATCCATATGTCCAAAATGAGAAATAGACCTTACCATCCTTAGGTGGGGATTTCTCTATCGCTGCCTCGTCTATTTCGATGTTTCCAACAGACGTTGAAGCTAGCGCTGCTGCTGCTTTTCTTGCTAAGATATCGCGTTGCTTTTGGGTTAGCTGATTTATCTTTTCGTCAATACCAATTAATGCTTGGTTTAAGTCTTGCATTCTAGCTTGTGCGGCAGCAAGATTGCTTTGTGTTTTAGAAATCTCTCCTTGAAGCGCATTTTGTTTAGCCACAAGTTCTTGCTTTTGTATAGTTAACTCGTCTTTTATCTTTGCTAAGACTTCTCGAATATCCTGAATAGTTTGGAGTTGCTCGCCGAGGTTATCTGCATCCCGCTTTATCGAATACGTGACTGCTCTTTTGTAAATTAGGTTTTTTGTTAAATCTTTTAGCGTCTTTGCTGCAAAAATATGCGATAGCCATCCTGGAGCTTGCTGCATATACATCTGCCTTATGGCTTCGTGCATTAGTTCTAATCGTTCATTAATTAACTTTTCTGTTTCATCAATTTGCGCGTTTACCTTTTCAAGCTCGGCCTCCTTTTCCTTAATTGATTCTTGAGTAACTGCAACTTGCTGTTTGGTTGATTGATAGCTTTGTTGCATCGAAACTAAAGAATTTTCATACTGCGCCTTTAGTGCTTTTAGTTGGTCTAGCGCTTTTTGGTTAGCATCTTTTTGCTCTTTAGCTTTTTGTAGTTCTTCTTGAGTTTGGTCGAGTTGTTTGTCTAAATCGCTTAATGAATCCCCAAATGTGCGTGGTACAAATATAAAAGTTGCGATTAGTATAAGTACTCCGGTTAGTATAAGTGGAAACTTCCTGTTCATTGTAATTTAATGATAGCAAATATCTTGCTTGGCGTATGTTGTGTAGAGCTTGAGGTCTTATTAATTTTGGCGCGAAAATAACTGTATAATCAAGAGAGCTAAACCATGATAGATACTCACGCACATCTTTATTTTGATTCCTTTAATGACGATAGAGAAGAGGTTATTAAAAGGATTGACGATGAATTAGATGCAGTTATCAACATAGGAATTGATACTACGTCAAATAAAAAGGTCATTGAGTTAGCGCAAAACAATGACAGGCTTTTTGCGGTAGTCGGTTTTAATCCAGAAGCAGTTGTTAAGCTTTTGGAGTCAGATAAAAACACTGATGACTTGCAAATAGAGTTGGGAGAACTGCTTTTACCGAGAAACAAAATCGTCGGGATTGGTGAGATTGGGCTAGATTATTACTGGAAAGAGTTTGCCGCAGAAAGCCAACGGGAACTACAAAAAAAAGGCTTTAGAGCGCAGGTAGAATTTGCAATAAAAAATGAGCTGCCGATTGTTATCCATTCTCGCGACGCCTTTTTCGATACGTTTAAAATATTAAGTGATTATAAAGACGAGTCTTATTTCAAGGGCGTTTGGCACTCATTTACCATAGATAAATCAGGTGGCGCTAATGGTGTTAGTCCAAAGGAGCAGTTGGAAAAGGTGCTAGGCTTAGGTCTTTACATCGGGGTTAACGGGATTGTCACATTTCCTTCGGCTAGGGGTTTACAAGAACTAATAAAGGAGGCTCCATTAGGTCGAGTGCTTTTAGAAACAGACTCGCCATTTCTTGCTCCTCAGCCAAAGCGTGGGAAACGCAACGAGCCGGTATTTGTGCGCTTTGTGGCTAAAAAGATTGCGGAAATAAAAGGAGCATCAGTTAATGATGTTGCTATTCAAACAGATAGGAACGCAAAGGAGTTGTTTGGGTTGGAGAGTTGAAGGGTTGGAGGGTTGACGTATGAAGCGCCCAAAACGGTGAGAGATCGCCACGCATTTGCTCTGCAAATACTCGCGATGCAGTAGGCGTAAGTGGCGGGTTATAATGTTGTTATGTTTAAAGATAGACGGGTTCTTTTGTATACAATTGCCGCAATATTTATTAGCCAGTTGACCTTTTGGTTGGTGTTTTTATATTACGATCAGTTGCCGCCTCAAATCCCGCTATGGAATTTGTCTAGCTGCGTTGAGTGTACCTTGGCTTCAACTGCGAACATATGGTATTTGCCTGGTCTTTCGATAGGTATTGTTGCATTGCATTTACTAATAACACTTTTTATTAACAAAACAAAGCCATTTATGGTTAATTTCGTTATGGGAACAACGCTTCCTATGAGCCTGTTTTTGCTTGGGGCAACGGTTAGACTGTTGGGGTTAGTGCTCGGTTGGTTTTAGATTAAAGCCTAAACTAAGGACTATTCTTTCAATGGTAGAATAGTATGGTTATGGTAGAAAAGATAGTTAATTTTTTGCGAAACGCATGGAGTACTCCTGACCTTAGGAAGAAGTTAATATTTACATTCATAATAATAACAATTTACAGGCTTGTTGCGCATGTGCCTTTGCCTGGTGTTAACTTAAGTGCACTTCGGACACTGTTTGAGCAGTCTCAATTTTTAGGACTTCTTAACATGTTTTCAGGTGGTGCACTAGCTAACTTTTCAATAATCGCACTAGGACTTAACCCTTACATTAATGCCTCAATTATCTTTCAGCTTGCAGGGATGGTTATTCCAAAGCTTGAGGAGCTACAAAAAGAAGGAGAGCAAGGGCAGCGCAAAATTAATCAATGGACACGAATTCTTAGCGTACCATTGGCTGCAGTGCAGTCTTTATCTGTTTACTTTATATTAAGGCAGTCTCATATCATTGACTCTTTAACACCGCTTAGTCTGTTGGCGATGATTGCAACTTTAACTGCAGGTTCGATTCTTGCTGTCTGGCTTGGTGAGCTTTTGACCGAGTATGGGATTGGTAATGGGATTTCAATTCTTATTAGCGTTGGTATCATCTCTGGTTTGCCAACTCAAATTACGCAGCTTCTTTCTACAAGAACATCGGAAGATACATTTAACTTAATTGTATTTTTGGTTTTGGCAATAGTTACTATCGTGGCAATTGTAATTGTTAACGAAGGGAGGCGGCAGATTCCCGTCCAGTATGCCAGAAGAGTTCATGGGGCAAAACAAGGGATTAGCCAAATGACATATTTGCCGCTTAGGGTAAATCAGGCGGGAGTTATTCCAATCATCTTTGCTGTGTCTCTTGTTTTAATTCCAGGAACTGTTGCAAACTTTTTACAAGGGATTGATAACGCACAAGTTGCAGATATAGCGCGCGCAATGGCTAATTTCTTTAATCAAACAAGCTTTACGTACATGGCGACGTATTTTGTTCTTGTTGTGGCATTTACGTTCTTTTACACTGCGGTCACATTTAATCCAGACAGAATTGCCGAAAACTTACAGCAGCAAGGTGGTTTCATTCCTGGTGTTAGGCCTGGAAAAGCGACCTCGGAGTATTTAAATAGGCTTCTTACACGTATAACGGTACCTGGCGCGTTGTTCTTGGGAGTAATCGCCATCTTGCCGATTTTGGTTAGAATGGCATTTCCTACAATTGGTTCCATTGTGACTTTGGGCGGGACAAGTCTTTTAATTCTTGTTTCAGTTACAGTTGAAACATTAAGGACAATGGAATCGATGATGGTAATGCGCGGATACGATAAATTTATCTCTTAGCATGATTCTTTTGGTAATGGGACCGCAAGGTTCTGGGAAATCGACTCAAGGCAAGCTCTTGGCAAAAAAATATGGGTTAACGTTCATTTCGACTGGAGAGATTTTTAGAAGTCTCTATAAAAGCGGCGACAAGATCGGTATTGAAGCGGAAAAATATTGGGGAAACGGTGAGCTAGTTCCAGATGAAATAGTTTTAAAAGTTTTAAAAGAGTACTTTAGGCTAAATCCAAGTAACAAAGGGTATGTTGTCGATGGTTTTCCGCGCAGAAAATCGCAGTTTCATCTTATGGAAGAGGCTTTCCCAGAGCCAGTTACAGTCTTAGTGTTTTTAACGCTTACCGGTGGGATTATTAAGCAACGACTAAAAAAGCGCTGGCACCTAGAACATAGACCCGATGAGCAGCCAAAAGCCATAAAGAAGCGCTTAGAGATATATGCAAAAGAAACCGAACCTCTCATAAAAGAATTTAAAAAACATGGCGTTCCAGTCATTGAAATTGATGCGTCGCCTAGCATAGAGGAAATCTTTAGCAATATAGAGGGCGCTCTTAAAGAAAGGAATCTTATTGATGGATGAGGTAACACTAAAAACTCCAGAAGAGATAGAAATAATGCATCAAAACGGCAAGATTTTAGCTCAAATCATGCGTGAGCTATTAGGAATGGTTGAGCCGGGCATAACAACTCTTGATATAGACAAGAAGGCTGATGAATTGGTTACTAAGCACGGCGTCAAGGCTGCATTTAAAGGTTTTGAGGGGTATCCGTATGGTCTTGTTGCGTGTGTGAATGAAGAGGTGGTTCATGGCATGCCAGCAAAGGATAAGGTGTTAAAAGATGGGGACGTTTTAACCCTTGATTATGGTGTGTATGCAAATGGTTTTTACTCAGATATGGCGCGCACTATTGTTGTTGGTGCTTCAACTCCAAAACTGGATGCTTTCTTAGAAACGGGTAAAAAGGCGCTACTTAATGCAATTGATAAGGCAAAGGTGGGTGGGCATCTTGGTGACATTGGGCATGCAATTCAGTCAACGGTTGAGGGCAATGGTTACTCTGTAGTTAGGGCATTTGTTGGACATGGCGTCGGTCGCGAATTGCATGAAGAGCCACAGGTTTATGGTGTTGGTGTGCCCGGGCGCGGGATGGTGCTTAGGGAAGGTTTGGTGATTGCGATTGAAGTAATGTATATGATGGGCTCATATGAGGTAGAAATGCTTGATGATGGTTGGACTGCGGTAACGGCTGATGGCTCTATCTCTGGAATGTTTGAAAATACGGTTGCAATTACACGAAAAGGTCCACTAATCCTGACTCCGTTACCGCTATAATTTTTGTTTTCTTCTTACCTTTTGGCTATAAGATATATAATGTTTGTAAGGCATGGAAGCTAGTAAACACTTATTGGTACTACGCGCAATTATAGAGAACAAAAACAATAGTCTCTTGTTAGTCAAACGCTCAATGGATAGGAGTTATAACCCGGGAAAGTGGGAATTACCGGGTGGTAAAGTAGCTCCCGGCCAGAGTTTAGGGGATGCATTGGATCGGATAGTCCATGAAGAGTTAGGTGTTATAACACAAGGTGCGCTTAATCGCCATTACGTAATTGATAAGCTTGTTACAGATGGTAAGTACAAGGGATTTACTTATGTTGAAGTGGCAACGCCGGCATATTATGCGGGTGGTGTGCCAAAAGTTGGGTCTGTGGATTTGGTTTCATATGACTGGGTGCCTATGGGCAAGGTGCTTGATTATGATTTATCGTTTGAATCTAAAAAGAATTTAGTAAAATATCTTGCAGATGTCAACGCTAGTTCGTCGAAGACGGCTAATGTTATCTTAGTTTCTAGGGCGCTTATTTCAAATGATAAAGGAGAGTTTTTGTTAATAAAGCGCGCCAGCACAGAGAGATATCCTGATAAGTGGGAGATACCTGGTGGAAAATTAGATTCGTTTGAATCGCTTGAAGCGAATCTAGTTCGTGAGGTGTTGGAAGAAACTGGTCTTTTAATTGAGAACATCTATCCAAACATCCACTCATACGTAAAGGTTGGTAATCAAGGTGAGCAAAAGGGGATAACATTTGTAAATATTATGAGTGTAGCTAAGGCTAAAACACAAAAGATCAGATTGGGTCCAGATCACAGTGAATATAAATGGTTGCGACCAAATGAGATATTAAACTTACCGCTAGTTGATTATGTTAAGCTGCCGCTCACTGAGGTGTTATATAAACTTAATGCTAATTCATGAACTTGAGTTTTTGCGCTTACTGATATAAAATTCCCACGTACGAACTATGGCAAATACAAAAGAAACTATAGTAAAAAGTGGTGAGGTGCTTGAGACCTTGCCAAATACTATGTTTCGGGTACAATTGGATGGCGAATCTGAGGGTGATGAAGGGCGAGTGATTACTGCAGTTATTGCAGGAAAACTTAGAAAGCATTACATTCGGATTTTGCCAGGCGATCGAGTTGATGTTGAGTTTTCACCATACGACTTAGATCGTGGGCGAATAGTATATAGATACAAATAATATGAAAGTCAGACCATCGGTAAAAAAAATGTGTGATAATTGCAAGATTGTAAGGCGCAAAGGCGTTGTTAGGGTTATATGTAGCAATCCTAAGCACAAGCAAAGACAAGGTTAATATGGCAAGGATTTTAGGAGTTGATATACCAGATAATAAAAAGGTTCCTTACGCATTAAGGTACATCAAAGGTGTGGGACCAGCTATTGCCAACGAAGTAGTCGAGCGTTTAGGGTTAGACCCCAACATGCGAGCTAAAGACTTAACCGAAGAAGACTTAAGTAAGATCGCTAACCTTTTGGATAAAGAATATATTGTAGAGGGTGAACTGATTCGTAGGGTTAAAGATAATATTAAGCGTTTGATTGACATTAAAAGTTACCGTGGGAAAAGGCATCGACTTAGCCTTCCTGTGCGAGGACAGCGAACAAGGTATAATGCCAGAACTAGAAAAGGGCCACGTAAGGTGGTGTCTGGTGTTAGTGTAAGAAAAGCTGTAAGTAAGACCTAAAGAATATGGCTAAAACGAAACCAACAAAGAAAAAAAAGAAAAACCTTAAATTACCTAAAGAAGGTAAGGTTTATGTAACATCTACGTTTAATAACACAATCCTTACTGTTACTGATGTTGAGGGTAAGGTTATTACATGGGGAAGTGCTGGTACTGCAGGCTTTAAGGGAACCCGTAAGTCAACGCCTTTTGCAGCAACAACCAGTGCGCAAAAAGTGGCTGATGATATTAAAAGCAGAGGGATGGAAACTGTTGATATTTACATAAAGGGAATTGGAATGGGGCGAGATGCAGCAATTAGGGCAATTAGAGCTGCAGGACTAGATGTTCGCTCAATTTCAGATATTAGCCCAATGCCACACAATGGCTGCAGGCCACGCAAGAGACCAAGGAATTAATATGGCACGATATACAGGACCAGATAAAAAATATAAGAAGCGTTTTGCACTGCTAGCTGACTCGGGAAGTACTGCAAATGCTAGGACTAGGTTTCGCAGAAAATCCGTCTATGGTGTTAGGCTAGAGGAGAAACAAAAGCTTAAATTTATTTATGGCGTACTAGAAAAGCAATTTAGGCGATATTATAACGAGGCAAGGCGTGAGGCAGCTAACACTGGTCTTATTTTAATGCGACTTCTTGAGATGCGGCTTGATAATGTTGTGTATAGACTTGGCTTTGCAAAGACAAGAAGGGCGGCGCGTCAGCTTGTGAATCACGGTCATGTTTTGGTAAATGATAAAAAGGTTGATATCCCGTCGTATAATGTCAAGGTCGATGACGTCATTACGCTAAAGCAGAAGTCTTTAGAAATTCCAGACGTTAAGAAAATGCTTAATAATGAAGAGGATTATACGGTTCCTAGTTGGTTGGCTAGGAAAGGACCGGTTGGTATGGTAAAATCTGTCCCAGCCGAAGATGATATGAGGACTGATGTTGATGTTCAGTTAATCATAGAGTATTATTCGAGGTAGTTATTAGCGGTAAATAAGATGAAATACGAAATAAAATACAAAGTAGTTGAAGAACCATCTGCAAACCGACAGATCGTTGAGATACAGCCACTAGAGCGCGGCTTTGGTCACACTTTAGGGAATGTTTTAAGGCGTGTTATGCTAGGTCACTTATCGGGTGCTGCAATAACTAAGGTTAAAATTGATGGGATTCAGCATGAATTTTCTCCAATTGCAGGTGTTCACGAAGATGTAGTTGATTTAATCCAAAATCTAAAGAAGGTTGACTTTAAGATGGATCAAATTAAAACCCACATTGTTACGCTAAATGCTAGCGGTGCAGGCGAAGTTAAGGCAGGAGATCTTAAATGTCCTACGGGTATAGAGGTTGTTAATAAGGATTTACACATTGCAACTCTTTCTGATAAAAAAAGCAAGCTTTCCATGGAGCTAACCGTTGAGTACGGTAAGGGGTATAAATTGCCTGAATCGGTTGAGAAAAAACAAGTAGGTGTTATCCCAGTTGACGCAAACTTTTCTCCAATTGTGCTTGTTTCATACACAGTTGAAAGCGCTCGTGTCGGTCGAGAGGCAAACCTCGATAAGTTGGTTATGGACATTACAACAGATGGTTCGATTGAACCAAAAACTGCTCTGCAACAGGCAAGTGCCATTCTTGTTGAGTACTTCCAACTTTTAGCGGGAGATACTGAAGTTTATAAGGAGGAGGTTAAGCAAGAAGCAACTCCTGCCGAAGCAAATACTGAAACCAAAGTGTATATAGAGGAATTAGGGCTTCCAACTCGAGTAATAAACACTCTTAAAAAGGCAGGATATGAGACTGCAGAGGATATCAAAGCGGCGGGTGAATCTGGTCTTGCCAATGTGAAAAACATTGGACCAAAGACTGTAGCGTCGTTACTCAAAAAAGTTGAAGAGCTTTAATAAAAGTCCTCTTTATTCTATATTCTTCCTCGCGTCTTTACCTGCAGAAAGGTAAGTATGAATAAAAGAAAAAATACAGTAAAACTAAGCAGAGATAAAGGGCACCGCGATGCGCTTCTTAGAAATATGGCGCAAGATCTTATTTTGCGAGAGAAAATTAAGACCACATTGGCTAAAGCAAAGGCGTTACGACCGTTTGTTGAGCCATTGATTACAAGAGCACGTGAAGATACTCCACATAACCGCCGATTGGTGGGTAGGGTTTTGTACACAAAAGAAGCACTCGACAAGTTGTTTAAAGAAGTTGCTCCACGATATCGAGAGCGTAAAGGTGGTTACACTCGTATAGTAAAATTAGGTGCACGTTCAGGAGATGCTGCCGAAGCGGCAGTAATTATGTTGGTTGAAGAAAAAAAGGAAGATAAAAAGAAATGAAAACGAAAAACGTAGTAAAGCCAAAAAAAATTGAAAGGAAATGGTATGTCGTTGATGCTAAGGGTAAGGTAGTTGGACGGTTGGCGTCTAAAATCGCTACCGTTTTACAAGGGAAAAATAATCCATACTATAGTCCACAGTGGGACATGGGAGATCACGTAGTTGTTATAAATTCTGACGAAGTTGTGTTTACAGGTAAAAAGGAAACCGATAAGGTGTACTATCGCCATACTGGATATCCTGGAGGTATTAAAGGCGAAACCCCACGTGATGTTAGACTTCGGGATTCCCGCTTGATTATTGAACGTGCAGTTAGGCGCATGCTCCCTAAAAATAAATTAGCTAAAGAGATGATAAAGAAATTGCATGTGTTTAAAGATGATAAGCACACGTATGAGGCTCAAAAGCCACAAACGCTAGATATATAAAAACTAACATGGCAAAAGAAGAAACTAAAAAAGACAAAATAGTTTGGATATCAGGGCGAAGAAAGACCTCTGTTGCTCGAGTAAAAATGAGCAAGGGCAAAGGGGCATTTACTATTGATGAGAAAAGCATAGAAGAGGTATTTCCTCAACTCCTTGATAGAGAAAAATTACTTAAGCCGTTTAAGGTAGCTGGGCGTGACGTAAAAGGTTATGACATTTCAATTAAGCTTTCTGGTGGTGGGAAAAAGAGTCAATTGATTGCTGCACAGTTAGGGCTTGCAAAGGCTTTGGTTGAAATGGAAGCTAACTTAAGACCACTTCTTAAAGATGCAGATCTTCTAACTCGAGATCCAAGAATGAAGGAGCGAAAGAAATACGGATTGAAGCGTGCACGTAAAGCTCCTCAATTTAGTAAGAGGTAACCTTTTACTCTCAAGTTAAATCCTACTAAATGAAAAGGCATAGAATTGCCTGCTACGTCGCTAGATTTAAGAGCTTACCTCTTAAATCGATCTATTCTTGATTGATATCTTTTGAAAGTAGCGCGATGTTATACCTAAGCTTTTTAAGTAAAGTGCATTCGGGATACTTTTTTTCTATTAATTCTAGATGTTCCTTCCAACGTTTGAGTTTTTCGGTAGGAGAAAAGTGAAAAACACTCCAAGGTATGACCTTACCCTGCTCGAGCATCCTAACTAGATCGTTTGTGTTCTCAATCATATCTGCGCATTTGATAAAAAGCGCCTTTTCTGGCGCTTCCTTTAGCCTATCAAAGGAGTCCTGCTTCCTAAGAGAGCGGTTCTTGATTGTTTTGTCATCAGATAGTGCCCATACAATGTCCGCGATTTCTGGGGTTAGCTCGTATCCGAGTGTTGATTTAGCTACATTATTGTTATGCTCTTCGTCGTTTTCGTCTTCTAAAACATCGTGAACAATCGCAGCAGCAATTAACTCATTTGACGCGCCTGCTTGATAGAGAATGTGGGCTACTCGTAGTGGATGGATTAAGTATGGAGCATTTTCGATTCTTCTTTTTTTGCCGTTGTGTTTTTTCTTGGCAATTTCTATAGCTTTTGTTATTAACGGGGAGTTTGGCAGATTACTTATGAGTTTATCGATTTCGTTAGCCATAAATATAGGCAGAATTTTCTCATAAAGAGACATCTAGTGCAAAGTATTTTTCCGGTACCACTCGAACAAGAATTGACCTGCATAAAGGGCATACCCGCCAAACTGTTGCTTGGTAAACTCACGGTATTCTTGATACTTTAAGTTTCCTGATAAGCCGTAAAGATCTACTAATATTCGTTTTCCCCATACATCCATTGGCGTTACGTTCTCAAACCCTGCAGCAAATGCCAGTACGCAGTCCGCAATTTTATCTCCGACTCCATGAAGTTTTAGTAACTCTTCTCTTAACTTAGTTTCATTCATCTGTAAATATCTTTCACTTAGTCGTTTTTCCGTTAGTAATTTGGCAGTTTCTTTTAAGTATTTTGCTCGAAATCCTACACTTGTTTTTTGTAGGTCTTTGATGCTAAGAGATGCAATCTTTTTAGCGGTAGGGAATAAATTGACCTTGCCTATTCCTGGAATATTTATCTTTTCTCCAAATAGCTTAGAAAGTTTCCTAACCGATCTTCGAATAGATTTTATATTGTTATTTGCAGAAATAATAAAAGTTAGCACCGTGTAGTTAAACGGTTGTTTTAAGACTCTTATGTTAGGGTGTGTTTTTATGGCTTTCGCAATTATTGGATCTTGTTTGATAGTTTCAATTATTTTCATATAGTCTTTTTTTATTTGAAAGTACTCTTTTATAAAGCTAAGGTCGTTTTGTTTAGGATATGTTTGCCAATAAAGAGTATCTTTTGTTGGTCTAATGACGATAGCATTGGTGTCTGTTGTTCCAAGGTAAGTTTTATTATCAGACAATTTATCCCAGCTAAATGACTGTCCTCCAAGCAAGGTTAAGTCGTAATTGAAATCGGTTAACGGAATTTTATTAAAGCTAGCCATAGTTTTTAATTATAGCGTTAAAAAGTAACTTGCTTGACAAGGGCGACGCTATGGGTTAGTATGCTTGCGCCCCATGATTACAAATAAAAATATGACAACAAAACAAATTAAACAATTAATAAGGGTTGAAGTGGCTGTAGCTACCTTAAGCCTTGCCTGCGCTGGCTACTGTAGTCGGCACATACTTTCGGATCCGCCTCGTCATTAACCGGAAACTGTACCGACTTGCATTAGCAAGCGGTACGGCTAAACGGTCTTTTAAAACTAAATATCTAGTCTTTTTTCCATATTTCACTCATAGGAGGCAGAAATGTCTGCAATTCGTGCTTTACTCGAGGTTTTTGCTGTCTTTTGGGACATCGTCAAATCGGTCAGGAGGAGTTTCTACTTTTTCTTTGTACTGATTGTTGTCTATCAAGTGGTGAGTATCGTTGATACGTATGTACTAACATACTCAATCGAGTTTGTCGGCAAGCATAACGATTGGCAAAGTATTGCTGTTCTCGTTTTGGCGGTATATCTGTTTGACGAGTTTTTCAATCGTTATGACAACTACGTGGATTGGATAATTATCATCAAGATTCTTAATCCTATCTACGTATACGTTAAGAAGATGACGCTAGATAGGTTTCTTAGCATGGACTTGTCTTGGCATCATCGCCAACGCTCTGGAGACCTTTTAACACGTGTTCAGCACGGAATCGACAAGCTGGACTCCATGGCGAACGACATTAGCTGGGAGTTAGCACCGACATTAGTTCAGTTCGTGCTCTCACTGGCTCCTCTCCTGTGGTTCAGCCCAATCTCGGCAGGGATTCTTGTTCTTTCGCTGCCGCTCTTTTTGCTGTTGTCCGTAAAAAAGCACAGGGCACAAAAGGAGCTACGCAAAGTTCGACACGACCACTACGCAGAAACTGGAGCGATTGCAATGGAGGCAGTAAACCACATCTCTACTGTTCAACTGTATTCGTTGCAAGAGCGCTTCATGGGCATGCTTAAAAACTCTCTTCAGATAATCACTGACGCGTTAACGAAAGAGGTTCATCTCGGGATCTATCGCTATGGTCGCTGGCAAAACCGCATTACGACGTGGGCTAAGCGCGCTGTAATGTTTCTTCTGATCTTACAGGTTCAACGTGGCGAAATAACCTTAGCTCAAGTGATCTTCCTCTGGGCAATTGTGGAAAAGCTTGTTCACTCGTTTTGGCGATTTGGTAGGTTGTATGACCATGCAGCCGATTCGTCGGAGGCGATATCAAGACTAGCTAAAATTCGTGATCTTAACTCCGGGATTAGTGTAGGTTCGCGCAATGCGCTTCCTGAGGACAAAACGCTTGAGCTTAACGGTGTTTCCTTTGCTTATAACGGTGGGGGCGACGCCTTAACTAACGTAACTTTTGGCTTCCAAGCAGGTAAGAGTTATGCCCTGATTGGTCCTTCTGGGGCAGGCAAATCAACGCTTGTTAAGCTTTTGATGCGCCTTATTGAGCCAACGCAGGGTGTTGTTACTCTCGGCGGAATCGATGTTAAAGAGTTTGGGCTTGAGAGCTTACGCTCTCTTTTCGCTGTTGTTGAGCAGGAGCCACCTGTAATCAATGACACGATTGCAGCAAACATTGCCTTGGGTAGTAGGAATGCTTCGTTTACTCAAATTGTAGCAGCGGCAAAAGCAGCCGACTTGCACGGTACGATTGAAGCGATGCCTGAGGGTTACGACACGAACGTTGGCGAGCGTGGTGTCCATCTATCTGGAGGACAAAAGCAACGTCTTGCAATCGCTCGTGCCTTTTTGCGAGATGCCCCGTTTCTGGTACTCGATGAACCTACCTCCGCATTGGACTCAGTTACGGAGAAGCGCATTCAGGAAACTCTCAACGCCTTTCTAACTGACTCCGCAAAGACGGTCATAATCATTGCCCATCGCCTCTCTACAATTCGACATGTGGACGAGATAATCGTTTTGGACAACGGGCGGGTTGTAGAGCAAGGCTCTCACAAAGAGTTACTTGCCCGTGGTGGTCTTTATGCCACTAT
This sequence comes from bacterium, assembly GCA_027002475.1. Taxonomy (GTDB): domain Bacteria; phylum Patescibacteriota; class 4484-211; order 4484-211; genus JALWZS01. The sequence continues at coordinate 83,497 of JALWZS010000038.1, forward strand.
GTGGTATGAGCAAGTAGGAGATTAGAGTAGCCTAAGGGGTGTGTGCCTTAAGCGCACGCCCCTTTTTTCATTTGTATGAAGTAGAGTCCTTAGTTCAGATTATAAGTTTCTTCCCAGAAGATCTTCATGTTTGTTTGTACAAGGGCGTCTGTGTGGAAGATCGCATGAATGTTGTTTACTTTGATAGTACTGTGTATTTCCTGACTTAGGATACTCTCTAGCTCTTTGACTACAATTGCAAAATCTACGTTTGGCGTTTGAATATCTCCAATAGTAAGATGTGCCTTAAAATTTTCAAATATTCGATAATATCCGTACCTGACCAGGAACTCTTGGTCTTTCTGGCTAAGTTCGTTGTTTTTGCACCTTATCAAATCCTTTTCGCGTATTTCGTTCGTATGAAACTTGTCTAATAAGTTGGTAAAAAGCATGTGCTTTTCTAATAGATTGGCACCTGTTACTGGTAGATAAACAAACCCATTGTCTTTAACTTCGATTCCGCCGATTTGCACCGTGAAAGCAGGCATATTGGAAACAAGGCTTGTTAGTGCTTGCTGTACGTCTGTAAGGTGTGACTCTTTTAACGGTGTTATCGCATATGTTATATGAGGAGTCGGTGTGTTGTACGTACTGTTGTAGCGTTTAGCTAAAAATTCTTTGGCTTGTTTTATCCTGTCCTTATTAATCTTGGAAGCAATTGAAAAGACAGTATTTATGACATTAAGTTTCGTACCATTAATAATTGCTTCTTCCATACGCAGGAGAATAACAAGTTCTAATTCGCAAGGCAACTTTTTGCAATCGTATTTCTCACTGCCGGCTAGTTCTAACCGGCAGGACAGAAACAGACAAACTACTCTAGGTATTTGTCGATGACTGCTTTAATGACAGCATACGGTTGTGCACCTACAACCATTTCTCCTTCAAACTCACCAGAATCTGTATTCTTACCGATGAAGAATGTAGGAGTGCCTGTAGCTCCATATTTTTGCGCGTCGGCAAGGTCGTTTTGGACCTCGTCTTTGTACTTCTCTGAGTCCAAACACTGCTTAAACTTATTTGCGTCAAGACCTAGGTCTTTTGCGATTGTGTACAACTCCGACTTTGGCATTCCATTTCCATTTGAGTTGGTTTTGTTAAATATCTCGTCATGATACTTAAAATATGTTTCGTCATCGCCTTGCTCGCGGGCACAGTTGGCAGCTATGGCTTCCTGTGTGGCTAGTGGATCATGAAACGAAAGAGGTAAGTCGCGATATACGTATCTTAATCTTCCTGTATCTATATAGTCGCTTTTGATTTGTGCAAAAGATTGCGTAAAGTACCGCTTACAGAAAGGACATTCGTAATCACTAAAATCCACCATTACTACTGGTGCATTTGTGTCACCAATGGCTGGGTCGTCGTCAACTGAGACAAGAACGTTTGTTGGCTGTTCTTGTTGTGGTGCTTGAGCATTGTTCCCTTGAGGTGCTTGATTGTTTGATGGTGTGGTTGTAGTGTTATTGGAATTAGCTCCATTAAGTCCGAAAAATAATGCAACGGAGATAAGTACACCCGTTATAATTATTGCAATTGGTACGCCAAGAGCGTTATTCGGTGATGTTGCAGTGGTTTGTTGTGTGTTTGTTGTGTCTTCATTCATAGCCTTCACCCCCTTTCTACTTGATAAAGTGAATAATTCGATCTTGTATGTTTATGGTTAAATCAAATGCACCAATTTTAGTGAGGAATATGCTTAAGACGTTGATGTCCCGTGCCAAAAGAAATATTCCACCAATTGTTAAAAACAAAAGCCCAGATACAAACTGGGTGCTGTGCCATGCAAGTTTTTTGCTTCTAACATTAAAACTGATGGTTTTTCCAATTACGGTTTTTCGTATGAATGTGGAAGTGCGTAGGAACCAACTAATAAGTAGCAGTGGAATGAAAATGCCCATAATGTAAAACGATAAAAGAATGACCGCTATGTGAGTACTTTGAGTAGCTGCTGATAGGGTTAGGATTGCTCCGATTATCGGACCTGCACACGGGCTCGATCCAATGCCAGATATTATTCCCAGCAAAAAAGGTCCAGCGTGCTTTAGACCTTGTACGTTTTGGGCTTTGTTTAGTAGCCCAGATAGAATGGGAATGTTTACGTGTTTTCCAATAAGGATGTAAACTCCTGCGGATATGAATACTAAACCTGTTAAGATTCCAACAAATGTGGGGTTTGGCCTAATCAATCGGGCGAGCGTTGCCGCTCCTAGTGCTAAGGGTATGTATATAATGGCAAGTCCCAGCGCAAACAAAAAAGTTGCCTGCAATAACTTTATTTTTCCATTGAAGGTGTAAGCAAAGTAGCTAGGGAGCACCATCGCCGTACAGGGCGAGAAAAAAGAGAGAGCGCCTCCTACAATGGAAATTATGGCAAGGAGAAGAACGGATGTAAACATAACTACTAAAGAGTTTAGTAGTTATGTTTGATTAGGTCAAGGGGCAGGCGTGTGGCATGCGGTATGTTTTGTACTGTTGAAAACATGAGTGTTGTTAGCAAACCCACCAATGCTGTTTGAAAAAACAACTAGTATAAGTGCAATAAGGACAAATGAAAGAAAAGCCTCCTTGCTAACCCTAGTTAGTTTGGCTACTTCTTCAGCATCGTTTGATACAAGCAATTCAACTCGTTCTTGTTGCATTGCACTAAATGCGACGAGGTGGGGTAAAGTATGTGTTGGGTTAGACAGTTTGGCGAGCGCGCAAAGAAGATGACGTTCGCCTACGTTTTTTATTGCAAAACTATCTGCCTCAAGCTCAATTGCAACAAGAAATGAATGCTCTATGCGAAAGAGGACGTTTTTAATAAATGGAACCATTTTGAGTGGTAAGAGAAGTGCTTGCATAAGTAACGTTTTGAGTGATGCAAATGTTTTTGCATGATGTTGTTCGTGTGTTATGACACTAAGAAGTTCTTGTGTACTAAGTGAGTTTAGCAATGCGGACGATATGTAGATCGTAGGGCGAATAATCCCAGCACAATAAGAAAAAGGTTTTGTTGTGGGCACAACTTTTATTTTGTTTTTAATGGGTATGTTGAGGTTATTGTTTTCTGACATTTGGAGGAATGGCTTTGTTGGGATTTTTTGTGAGAGGGTTTTATATTTTAAGGCTTTGTATAACAAGTAAAAGGTGGCAGTCAGCAAGATGAAAACTAATGCTACTACTGTTAAGAACGTGGAGTATTCAGTTAGTAGTGTGTTTATTAGCGTTGTACATAATCGCAATGCTTCAGGGAATATATGTAATACTAGTTTGAGTAACTGCGCAACTAGTAAGCCTAGAAGCAGGTTGGTGCTAAATACTACAACTAACAAAAAAGTGCTTTTCGACATGATTTACAGTTTTGCGAGTTTAGAAATGAGTTTGTCCCTTAGATCCTTAGGAAGTCCTTCGATCCCTGCAGCAAACTGATTTAGGGCTACTTCGCCAAACTGGTTAAAGAGCTCTTCTACCGTTAATGTAACTCGTTCTGTTGCAAATTGCTCTTTTGTATGCTTAGGAGAATACACATACGCTTTGTTTCTTCTAGATCGAGTTAAGTGACCTTTCTTATAAAGGATATCTAGCATTGTCATCACTGTTGTGTATGCAACCTTTTTCTTTTTCAGGAGGTTGTTTAGTACGTCTCGTACTGTGCTAGGACCTTGTTCCCATATTATTTCCATGATTTCTCGTTCGGCGTCGGTTAAATGGAGGGTTTGCATTTAACTACTATACCACATCGTAGCCTTTGGCTTAGATGCTTTATTATTAGTCTTGTGGGTTGGTCTAAGTTCTTGTACAATTTTAAATATGGAAGGTAGAGATAACGATAACCTTAAGGTAAACGCCGCACCAGAAGCCCAAAAAGATAACAGCAGGGAACAAGAAGAGAAAAAGCCATTTCCACTACTTTTAGTTATAGTAGCACTACTTGGTATCGCGGTTGTTGTAGGAGGTTTGTTTATATTAACCTCTAGCTCAAAAGATGAAACAGATTCTAACACTAGTGGTAAATCGCCGACTGTTGCAGTAAAGCCTTCTGATAGTGTGAAAGAAGAGGTTAAGCTACCTGAATACGAATCTGTTGGTAGTGCAAAGGCGTTAGACGAAATTGTTAAGAGCGCACAGGAATGGGGCGGTGATGTTAAATTTGTAACTTGTTCAGGACTAGTTCTTCCCCACCGAGTGGGGGATGTTCAATACTACATCGGTGGCAATGACGGGACGTTCCCTTTATGGAGTTGTACTGTTTACTCTCCAAGTAAAAAGCAGGATACTGAAGTAGAGTGGTATAAAGGAACGGTTGAAGTTAAAGAACCTCATACAACTTGGGGTGCGCCAGGTGCCTCTGCTTATGAACAAGACCCAGATTCTAGGATATTTTATGATCCTGAGGTCTTTACTGATACGACTACTTTAATCCCATTACTAAAGGAACAAGGAGTTGATTTCTCTAATGAATATATAACCTTTGCTTTTGGGTTCTACGGTGCGCAAAAAATATATAGCAGTAAACCAGTTTGGCAGGTAGACGTATATAGCCGAAACGAGAAGGACGACCCGACCGACAAGTATTCCCAGGGTAAAAAACTTAGAATGATTTTTATAGATGGTCCATCTGGAGAGGTCTTAGACTAAAGCCCTCATCTGCCCCATTAAGTAGTGCGGTAAAATGTTTCTCTTATGAGAAGTAACATCCTTAACAAAAACGCTTTAATTGGTATATTAACTTTTGTTGCTCTTGTTTTAGCTATAGCAAATATATCTAAAGAGTTAAAACAAACTTCAGTTACTGCGTATACTGTTGTTGCTAAGAGTCTTAATGAGTTGATATCTCCAAGTCCTACCCCTTTGCTGATTATGATAAAGAATACTAATTGGTGGGAATACCCAGACGAGATAGAAACGATTCCTCTTGGAGAGATTGGAGTAAAAACAATAGTTAATAAAAGGTACAAACTTCCTGCTAACTATGTTCCGTCAGATCTTATACAACTGCAATCAACGGTGTTTTTAAGAGTACGACCTGGAATTATGTTACAAAACGATGCAGCTAATGCGTTATACAAAATGGCGCGATCTGCTAAAGAGGATGGAATAGATTTGTTTGTGCGTTCAGGATATCGTTCTTATTCTACTCAGATCAACACGTATAACTATTGGGTTAAGTTTTTAAGCGGAGACACTGCTGCAGCGGACAAAGTTTCTGCAAGAGCAGGACATAGCGAGCATCAATTGGGCACTGCTGTTGATTTTAGTACAAACGAGGTCAGTGATGTTCTTTCACCTGGATTTGCAAACACAAAAGCATATAAATGGCTTTTAGAGAACGCTAATGATTTTGGGTTTAAGCTTTCCTACCCACGAGGAAAAGAATATGAGACTGGGTATTCATTTGAACCTTGGCACTGGCGATGGTGGAGTGAGTAGTTTACTTTACTTGAACAACGGTCATCATTCCTGCTTCAGCATGTTCAAGTATGTGACAATGATTTACCCAATCTCCCTTATCTAATGGGACCAACCCTAACTCAACCGACTCCTTTGGACCTAGTAGTACTGTGTCTCTGAAAAAGCCTTCATCATACGGAGCTCCGTTTTTAGTTAACACCTTGAAAAACTGCCCATGCAAATGCATTGGGTGTAGCCTTGAAGACCTATTCACAAACTTTATTTTGTTAAACTGATTGTAAGTTAGCGTGACTGGATCGTAGTCTGGGAACGCCTTGCCGTTAATTGTCCACTCGATTCCGTATTTGCCTCCCCGTCTTGCGTCAAGCGTATATGTCTTGTCTGTAGCGACTTGTGTTGCCTCGCTCCAGTCAGGGACATTTGGATTTGTTGGGTAGCTAAAGTTTGGAGTTTCAACAGGATCCCCTTCTACTCTAATTTTGCCTAAGACATTTGCTTTCTTTGTAAAAATATCAGTTACTTCGTACTCGCCCTTGTCTTGTGGCAGTGTTATGTCGACGTCGAGGCGATTACCTGGTGCTAGGTAAAAACCGTTTGGGTCAAAGGTTTTCTTCACGTACATACCATCTACAGCAATGGCAGTAGCACTAAGTTTCGGAAAGTTTAAAAGATACACGCGCCCGTTAGACGTATTTACTAATCTAAGTCGTATCCGTTCTCCTGGGCGAGCTGTTATTGTCTCCTGGGACTTTCCGTTAACTGTTATCAGGTTACCCCATCGGCCATCGTGCATTAAGTCACGGATGGTGTTGAACTTCGAGTAAACTTGTGCATTTTCGTCTAAGAGCCAATCGTCTACCACCCAGACGATATCTTGGTTGTATTTGTCGCTATACTCGTCTTCAACTATAAGAGTACCGAATAAGCCTCGTTCAACTTGTTCGCTGGATCTTACGTGAGGATGAAACCAGAAAGTTCCTGCGTCCTTAGGTATGAAGTCGTATGTGAAGGAGCCTCCTGGTTGAACGGGGTCCTGTGTGACTCCCGGTACACCATCCATTGCATTAGGTACTCGTACTCCATGCCAGTGAACGGTTGTTTCTTGAGGAAGTTCGTTTCTGAATTTTATCTTTACTCTGTCGCCTAGTTTGATTTGTATGCTAGGACCTGGAACGGATCCATTGTAATTCCAAACTTTTGTTTTATAACCATCGACTATGTCTACTTCACCCTCACTAGCAGTGAGTTCCAGTTCTATGACATTACCACTTGGGGTGACATCTTTTGTGTATGCCTTGCTAAATTCTTCCCTTAGTTTTTCTTTTGTGGAGGGTGAAACGCTGGGATGCTCTGTAGTTTTTTGATAGGTGATAATTGCAAATAACGACAGCAGCGCTATAACTCCGATTAGTATTATTAAAATATTTGATTTTATAAATAACTTATGCATGTTTTTAAACGTACTTACTATACCATATAGTAGATGCGAAGTGTCACTACATAGCGTAGGAATAAGCTTTAGGAATATGACTAGCTTAAAATATGTCTGGTTTTGACTGAAGAAATGCAATAACCGTTTTTGCCACAACGCTAGTTTGAGGTGTTTGTTCTGTTTGAAATTTGTTTTTTGAGCTTGGTCGGGGTGGTGGGACTTGAACCCACGACCTCACGGCCCCCAGCCGTACGCGCTAGCCGTCTGCGCCACACCCCGATGCTTTAACGATTATACAACCTTTTAGGCTATAATTGACCAATGCAAGAGGTGGATATAAATAAGATTAAGGTCTTAGCGGATTTGCATAAGAAACACGGTAAGTCTTGGCATTTTCATATCTTAACCCCGCAGTGTTTGTTAAACACCGTCAAAAAATATGCTCTTATTCTTGAAAGCCTAACAGATAACGAAACTCACGTTTGTTACTCAGATGAACCTTATATAGAGGTTGGGGCAGAGCTTGCAAAGCTCTTGCAGGATACGACTACTCCTAGCACTCCTGGCGAAAACGTAGATATCTCAATGGAATTATCAGATGCTATTAAACCAATTCTAAAAAGAGCAAATGAGCTGACTAACCAAAAAACTCCGTGGCACTATCATTTGCTTACGCCTGATTGTGCCCTTAATGAAGATAAGGGGAAGTGGGTAATTATCCTTGAAGACAATGGGAATGATGAGGTTCTTAAGGCTAAATACGATAAAGAACCTAAGTTTGACTTAGCTGCGCTGGAGTTACTCTTTTACCAACAAAAGAAGTCCTCTTAAAGTCAAAATATACTCCCGATTTTTTAGTTAACGTGTTATCTTAAGTCAAGTGCCATACGATTTGCTTGATGTACTAAAACGTTATAAGGCCTTTGATGATAACGAAGCTTTAATGCTGGCTAAATTTATTAATTTTTTATCTTCAGGAGAAAACCACTTTGACAGAAGCCGGTTAGATGGACATGTTACTGGTTCAGCTTGGGTGCTAGATAAGTCTAAAGAATATGCTTTATTAACACATCACTTGAAGTTAGATAAATGGTTGCAGTTGGGGGGACATTGCGATGGTAATAAAGACGTGCTTAACGTTGCTTTGACTGAGGTTAGGGAAGAGTCTGGGTTGAAGTCGGTTCGAGCCATAACAAATGCGGTGTTTGATATTGACGCGCATCGTATTCCCGTAAGGAACAATGTTCCTGCGCACTTTCACTATGATGTGCGTTTTTTACTTGAGGCAGATAAAAATGAGACAATTAAGAAGCAAGATTTGGAGTCGAAAGAAGTCCGTTGGGTAAAGTTGCAAGATATTGAAAAGCTTGCCCCCTACGAAAGCGTAATGCGAATGGTGCGAAAATCGATGCATAATAATTGGGGCTAGATCCGCAGTTCTAGCCAGTTAAGAATAGTTTACTCGGTATGAATTTGTGCTATAAAGTCAATAACACTAGTGCGAGTCCGTAGCTCAGTTGGCTAGAGCGTTCGGGTCACATCCGAAAGGTCGCTGGTTCGAATCCAGCCGGACTCACCAATTCGTACATAATTATGATTATTAACGATAGAATTCACGGCGAGATTACAGTAAAAGAGCCCGTAATTGAAAGGCTTTTACAGACCAAACCACTCGTTAGGCTTAAAGGTGTTAGTCAAGACGGAGCCCCACACTTCATTCAACCCAGAAGAAACGTTACTCGCTTTGAGCATAGTGTCGGTGTATGGTACTTATCAAATCGTTTTAATCGCCCGATTGAAGAACAAATTGCCTGTTTAATCCACGATATCCCACATACTGCCTTTTCACATGTAGCTGATTTCGTTTTTCCTAACGAAAAGCACGAATTCCACGACAGCTTTTTAACGGAAGTGGTCTTAAAGTCTGAAATACCTGCTATTTTAAAAGAACATGGAATTGATGTTGATAATGTTTTGGATAAGGGACGATTCCCTTTGTTAGAAAACGAACTGCCAGATATCTCTTTTGACCGATGGGATTATTTTATGAGGGACGGTTATATGATCGGATTTTTGCCAAGAAAGACAATTAAACTTTTTATGGGAAGTATGTTTATAGAAAACGAACAGATTTTCTTTGTCGATGAACGAATTGCATCAATGTTTGCAATTTTATTCGTAAACTTCTCAAGGCTTATTTGGCTCGATCCTGTGTCTCATGCTAGTTTTTTCTTGCTAGCAGAAGCTGTAAAGGCGGCGATTCAAGAAGGGGTGATAGGTATGGAAGATCTGTTTTTAGTCGATGAAGACGTATTGAAAAAACTTAAGGCTTCAAATAATGAGCGTGTTAACTCATTCCTTAAGCGGTTAAAACCAGGGGAGGAATTTATTTATGTGCCAAAGGGTGAAGCAGAATTTTACGGACCCAACAAGCTAAGGTTTGTAGATCCTTTGGTTAAAAAGGATGGGGAACTTAAACGAGTTAGTGAGATTGTTCCAAGTTTGGGGTATTACTTTAAAGAATTAAAGGATAGGTACTCAATGATTGGCGTAAAGCAAGTGACATAGGTGATGACCGCTGCTTGAGTGGTTTATATTTACTGATTAGGAGGTATAAGTCTAGAGCTTGTTACTATTTATTCGTTTAATAGCCTGTTAGCCATTTAGTATCTCATTGTATATTTCACTAAGTTTGTGTCTTGTCTTTGTGTAAATCTTTTTTGGCGAAATAGACTCTTGGATTTGGTCAAGATTTAGCTTTTCGTTGTACCAGTCGTCAATTATATTTTTCCAATTTTTTGTGTAGTGGGCATAGGCTCGAAGCCTAACATACGCAAAATCTTTATAATGACCTTTTAACCTGCGAGATGAGGCAAATACATAAATGTCTTTAGATGAGCGGACTTCGCCTAGTCTATTTACACGAATGGTTAAGTCTGCATCGTCTAAGTAAATAGGGTCAACTATCTGCTCGTTAAATCCACCGACTTTTTCCCATGCACTTTTTCTAATGGCAAGGTTTTGAGTTGATAACGCTTGTGCCCCAAAGGCTATACGCGATAGCTTAAGTAAGCCTATCTTGTGAGCAATTTTGGTCGAAACATACGGAATAGTTCCATCGTCAAATATTGCATAACCTCCTATTGCAAGAAGATTTGGGTCGTTTTGCATCTCGTTAAATAGTTTCATTAACCAGTCTTTAGGGGGGCGGCAGTCTGCATCTGTGCTAACTATTATCTCGGCTTTAGCTACTTTAAATCCGGTGTTTCTTGCAATTGCTACTCCTTTTATTGGCTGCTCAATCAGTTTAATTCCAGGGAATTGTTTTACTATTTGGATGGTTGCGTCGGTAGAACCATTATCAACAACAATAACTTCGTATGGATATGGAAAGTCTTGGTTTCGTACGCTTTGGAGTGTGTCATGGATAAACTCTTCTTCGTTTAGAGCTGGGATAACAACGCTAAGAACTGGAGTTTCTTCCATACTCAAGCAATTGTAGCAAATTGATTGACTCGATCAGCAGTCCACAAGCGTGATGCGGGACTATTTGCTTTGTATCGGGATTACTACGAACGTTGGGACTTCGTCGATGCCATCTATAAATAAAGAGTCAGTTAATGGGATGGCTTCTTGAGACACTTCTCCACCTCCTTGATATCGGATTATAGATGCCAAGTCTTGATTTAGTGCGGTTTTGGCTCGTAACGAAGCGATTTGTATGTCAACATGGTTACTATCTATGCCTGGTATCTTGTTGTTCCATATGGCAAGAATTAAGTTGTCATGCTCTCGGAACGCCAAGCAGTGTGTTTCTTGGTTTCCAGTGTTTATATAACCAAGAGGTTCGGTCTCAGTTGTTAACAGGCGTTTATTTATGCGGGCTAACGTTTGGAATAATGGTGTGGGTTGGGTTTTATCTATGAGGTTATAGTCGTAATCGCCCTCGGCACTAAGTTGCCACCAGGCAGTAGGCAAGGCACTTGCTTTATGGATTAATATTGTTTGTAGGGCATACGCCTGCATTCTCATTTGAGCTATTGCCTCAAACTCCTCACCCGAAACTTCGATATTTAACTTGACAAGTTCACTTTTAAGTCTTCGACGAATGTCCGATATGCTATAGCCCATTTCTCCTGCGATTACGAACAAATCAGGGTTAGCATTGTTAACGACCGTAAACAAGTGACGTAGCTCGTCCATATAAGTTCCATGCTCTGACCACTTTGATGGTTGCCCATAATTGTCTGGTGTGGATATCTCTCTTATTGTAAATCTGCCGGTACGATTTGGGTGTTTGTTGTCCAAATCTGCACGCCACGTCGGTCCTGGTTCAGTTGGTTTTGCATATCCTTTGTATGGATGCACGGATACGAACTGGATAATGTCTGCAATTTTGTGGCCGTTTGCTGTTTGAGTCTGCAATATCTCCTTAATGTAATCTGTATCTACAAAAGCTACATCAATCCCAATTGTGGGTGTAGGGTAGTCTTTGCCTGTATCACTAAGCTCGCGTTTGTGTCGACGTAAACTCTCGGCGACAGTTCCTACTAATCTTGCGTAATGCTCTGGTACACGTCCTTCACTTGTAAACTGTCCTGATCGTGTTTCGTCTAAAATTATTCCATGGTCCGCTGTGTTAAAGTTTGGTTCGTTCCATATAGATAGAACTGCATTAGGGTAGCGTTCATAAATTATTTTTGCATACTCGACAAACGCTTCAATTTCTGCGTCTTCTGTGGGGATATGATACTCAGTTGGGACTTCTTCGTTTGTGTACTCAACTGTACCGTCTTCGCGTTTTACTGCTTTTAATGTGGAGTTTGTTTTTTTATTACCGTTTGAGTCTTTGTATTCTACTAAGCCTGGTCCCAGCGAGATTTCAAGATATGCGTTGGCTTCATTTATAAGATGATATAGTTCGTCTATTAGTTCTAATAATTCATTTGTTTGTGCTTTGTCATTAAGTAAAATGTTGGAGATTGATAAAGGACCGTTTTCGAAGTGAATCCGTACGTATCTAGGATGTAGCTCTTTTGCGGTACGTAAACGCTCTATTTCTTCGTTTATCCTCATCTTGGCAAGTCGTTGCGCTACTTCAGCTAGAATCCTTGGGCGCTCAGTAGGCTTTTCTGTAAAGGTTTGTATCTCCTCTGGTGTGGCTAATTGGTTTGATGATGCAAGTTGCATGAGCGTTTCTGGCGGGATTGATTTCATGCGCTCTAGATACTCTTGGGCTGAGTGGCTTCCTAATCGAATGTTTACGCCATGTAGAAATTTTTGAGTCCTGGCTGGTTGAGGGGCGGGCTCTAATGTGTCATGAGATACTACGAGCTCGAAGGGGTGGTTTATCGAGGCTTCGTTTTCTGTGCCACCAAGAGTTTTCACTATTCGATTATATCGAAACCGGTGTGCTATTATCACACTAGTATGAAGTTGCGTCCTTATAAGAAAAATCTTGATTATTCTTACACCTTAGGTGTTCATCCTACTAGAGTTTTATTAGAGATCTCTGATATTGAAATTGTTCAAATTTTAATAAACTCTCAGTTTGAAAAATTAGATGATGTAAAAAGCCTTGTCAAAATAGCTAAATCTCGCGGAGTGATGACGACTGTATCGGATAAAGCAATACATCGGCTAGCCCCAAAGGAAAATACAGCAGTTATTGGCGTTTTTAAAAAGTTTGAAAGAGCTTTGGATGAGGAGCGTTCACACATAGCACTTGTTAACGTTCGAAACAGTGGAAACTTGGGAACAATAACTAGGACCATGTTGGCGTTTGGCGTAAAAGACGTGGCAATAATTAGGCCTGCAGTTGATATTTTTCACCCAAGTGTAATTGCAGCAAGTGTTGGTGCTTCTTTGAAAGTAAACTTTGAATACTTTGAATTTTTTGTGGAGTACCAACGTAAATATGAAAATCACTCGATCTACACCTTTTTTAAAGAGGCGAATACACCTCTTCAAAACGTGAAATTTAATGAACCATTTACGCTGGTCTTTGGTAATGAAAACCAAGGGCTTCCAGAAAACATTAGAAATATTGGGACGGGAGTTAGTATTCCACAAACAGATGAAGTCGAGTCTTTAAACCTTGCAATGTCGGTCGGCGTGGCGTTGTGGGAGGCGGGGAGGAAGTAGGCGTCGTTCCTATAAGTGGGACACGCTGTTATCCTCGAGTAAGGACTGCGCTATTGTTTTCTTAAACCCTAGATACATGAAAAGTGGTGTGTATAATCTAGTTTGTGAAGATTTTAATCTTATCTGACATACACGACAATATTTGGAATTTGCAAAAGGTAATCGATGAGCAAAAAGGCAGAATTGATGCCTTAATTACTCTTGGCGATTACTGCGCACCGTTTATTGGTAGATACCTTAAAGAATTCGATGTCCCTTCATACGCTTGTCTTGGTAATAATGATGAGGATCAGATTGGTTTAGCTAAACTTTCTGGCGAAAACTTCGCATGGACTTTTTTGGCTCGAGAATATGGTGAGGTTGAACTAGATGGCAAGAAAATCGCGTTTTGTCATTACCCAAGATTAGCGGAGTTGTTGGCAGAAACTAATGAGTACGATTTTGTACTTCATGGGCATACTCATAGGGCTAGAGAGGAAAAGCGTGGCGAAACTTTGCTTGTTAACCCTGGTGCAGTATGTGGGATTGTTAGTGGCAAGCCAGGTCCAGCAAGCTATGCAGTACTTGATACTAGCGACAACAATGTCCAAATAATAAAAATTTCTTAAATTTTCTTTATGTTTTGTGTGTCTTGCGTGTGTTGACCTACATGTTAAACTAAACTCGTTAATTTACACATTTATTAGATATGCATATTTCGATTGCCGCAGAAAAAGTATTTGAAATTGCAGGTTTTCCAATAACAAACTCTATGATTGCAACAATCGTGGTTTCGGTCGCTCTAATCCTTTTTGCATTGTTTTACAAAAGTCGGCTAAAAATCGTTCCATCTAAGTTTCAAGTTGTTGTTGAGATGATCGTTGGGACAATTTACGACCTTGCCAAAAGCATCTCTCCAAAACATGCAGATGAGTTTTTCCCATTGGTTGCAACGATTTTTATATTTGTGTTGTTTTCTAACTGGTTTGGACTTATTCCAGGACTTCCGTACGTTGGCTTTACCGAAACCGTACATGGTAAAGAGGTGTTCGTTCCGCTTTTTAGAGCAGCGACTGCAGATTTAAATACCACTTTGGCGCTCGCTACTACGTCGATGATTGCTGTGTGGTATTACAGCATTAAGCACCTAGGACTATTTGCACACTTGGGTAAGTTTATCAACTTCAAGTCTCCGATTGGCGCTTTTGTTGGTATTTTAGAGCTAGTGAGTGAGTTTTCAAAGATAATTAGCTTTGCGTTTCGATTGTTTGGAAACATCTTTGCTGGTGAGGTGCTACTTGCAGTTATGATGTTTTTGATTCCAGCAATAATCCCACTACCGTTTTTGGGAATGGAGTTTTTCGTTGGGTTTATTCAAGCGCTGGTGTTTTCGGTTTTAACAATGGTATTTATTAGTGGAAGCTTAGAGGCGCACGGATAGAGTAAAGCGCTTTCTAAGGCTTTGACTTGTAGGTTAAAATAGGGTTGCTTGTTAAGCAACATTGGGTAGAAATGAGCAGAATAGCTCATCGAGGGGGTGTAACTTATGGATGAAGCAGTAAAAGAAGTAGTCAACAACGCAGACATGCTAAAGACATTAGCCGCAGGACTTGCAATTGGTCTTGGTGCAATTGGTCCTGGTATCGGTATTGGTCTTCTTGGCAAGGGTGCACTTGAAGCAATCGGACGAAATCCAGAGGCAGCTCCTAAAATTCAAACCAACATGATTTTGGGAATTGCGTTTGCCGAGGCGGTTGCTATTTACGCATTAGTTGTTGCGTTAATCATAATCTTCGCCACATAAAAGAAAAATGGAAGCTTTGGGAATAGACCTAAAACTAATCGCCTTTCAAATGGTGAACTTCTTGATATTGATGTTCATCTTGAAGAAGTTTTTGTATAAGCCGATTCTAGACATGCTAGAAAAGCGGCGGAAGATTGCTCAGGATACGGTTTCGCTAAAAGAGGAGTTAGAGCAGAAAATCGAAAATGCAGGGAAAGAAAAAGAAGCGGTTTTAATGGAAGCTAAAAAGGAGGCGGACTCGGTCATTGAAAGTGCAAAGGAAAAAGCAGAAAGGTTAGCTGAGCAGATCGAGAAAGAGGCAAGTGAAAAAGCAATGGCCATCGTACAAAAGGGCGAGGAGACTTTGAGGGCTAAGGAGCGAGAGCTACGAGCATCTCTTAAAAATGAGGTTGCTAAGATTGCAATCGAGACGTCAGAGCAGGTTCTTGCCAGGACTTTAGATGAAGATGTCAAACGAACCATTGCTGAAGAGTCGATAAGGAGGTTTGCACAAGATGGCTAATAATGCGCAAGCTCTTGTTGATAGGTTAGTTGAATACGCTGTAAAAAACTCGGACACGCAAGTTTTAAGATACATGCGAGATAAGGCTGAAGGGGTTTTGCAGCAAAGCACGGTGCTTGTTCGACACTCAGGCGAACTAGACAAGGCGCAGCAAGCGAGTCTTTTTGAGAGTGTGAAAAAGAAATTCCCACAGGCGCAGGATATAAAACTAGAGCGAGATGATAGTTTGATTGGTGGCGTTGAGATTGTATTTAAGGATTACAGATACGATGGATCGATTAGGGGAAGGTTGGAGGAGTTAAAGACCAAATTAGTAGGAGCATAAAAATGGACGAATTATTAACAGATATTGAACAACAAATAGAAAGCTTTACAAGTGATCATAAGTTGCAAAACATTGGTCGTGTGAAAGCAGTTAAAGATGGTGTGATACTACTTGATGGGCTAAGCGAAGTGCAGATGTCTGAGCGAATATTCTGTAAGGATAAAGGGCTCTCCGCAATGGTTCTTAACCTTGCCGAGCATGAGGTCGGTGCGGTTGCGTTGGGTGATTACACCAAGATCTCTGAAGGAGATGTATTCGAGGTAACGGGCGAGATCATGTCTGTTAAAGCATCAGAGTCTCTTTTGGGTAGGGTGGTTAATGCTTTAGCACAGCCTATTGATGGTAAGGGGCAGATATCTAGTGAAGGTAAGCTAATGCCTGTAGAAAAGATTGCACCAGGTGTTATTGAAAGGCAATCTGTTAACACTCCACTGCAAACTGGGATTTTGGCAATAGACTCAATGGTGCCAATTGGTCGAGGGCAACGAGAATTAATTATTGGAGACAGGGGGACAGGTAAGACTGCAATTGCAATTGATACGATTATCAACCAAAAAGACGAAGAAAATCCTGTTATTTGTATCTATAACGCAATTGGACAAAAAGAATCAAGAGTTGCGCAACTTGTTGAAAAGTTAGAACAACATGGTGCAATGGATTACACAATCGTTGTTAGCTCTCCTGCAGCTGACTCTGTTGCAATGCAGTATTTGTCTCCTTACTCGGCAACGGCAATTGCTGAGTACTTTTTAGAGCAAGGAAAGGACGTGCTTATCGTTTATGACGACTTAACGAAGCATGCATGGGCATATAGGCAAATTTCATTAATTCTTGAGCGCCCACCAGGACGAGAGGCTTACCCAGGCGATATTTTCTATTTGCACTCAAGGCTTTTGGAGCGCTCATGTCGCTTAAACGATGAAAATGGTGGTGGGTCTATAACATCGCTTCCTATTGTTGAAACGCAATTTAGCGACGTAAGTGCTTATATTCCAACAAACATCATCTCAATCACAGATGGCCAGATTTACTTGGAAACCGACTTTTTCAACGCTGGAATTAGACCTGCTGTGGATCCTGGAAACTCGGTTTCTCGTGTTGGTGGAGCTGCACAAATTAAGAAAATGAAAAAGGTCGCAGGGCAGTTACGCCTTGACTTGGCGCAGTTTAAGGAGCTTGAAGCTTTTGCACAGTTTGGTAGCGGAGATCTTGATGAGCGAACAAAAGAGCGAATTGAGCGAGGTAAGAGGATCCGTGAGCTACTAAAACAGCCGCAATACCAACCACTTCCAGTAAATACTCAAATACTATTGCTCTACGCTGTAAACAACGGCTATTTGGACGAAATGCAAATAAGCCAAATAAGTGATTTTAAAGAAAAGTTCACGCTATATATGCAAACGGTTGATAACGTGGACGAACCGGATGAAATATTAAAGGACTTTTTCAAGACGTATGAGGTGAAGAAGTTAGAGAGTTGAAGGGTTTAAGGGTTGCGCTACTCGAAACACTTAAACTTTAAGCTAGAAACTTTACAAACAAATAACAAATTACAAATTCTAAGTAACAAACTTGAGGATAACTAGGCAATTCGTTTTAAGTAAAGCCCGATTATTGTTTGTGGTGTTTGTAATTTGCGATTTGTGATTTGAAACAAACATGTCTCAATTAAGAGAAATAAAAAGACGAATAACATCGGTAAATAACATAAGCAAGGTCACGCATGCTATGCAGTTAGTTGCTGCATCTCGCATGAAAAAAGCACAGGATAATGCGATAAAAGGTAAGGATTACTCCGAAAAAATTAAGGAGATAATGCTAAACCTTTCCATAAACAAAAACGTTTTAGGTAGCCCGTTTATTGAGCCGGAATATGCTCGAGAGGTAGATGGAGTTTTACTGCTTGTGTTTTCACCTGAGCGGGGATTAGCTGGGGGATTACCCTCGAATTTACTTCGTTTCACATTAAAGTTAATAGATAGCATAAAAAAACGAGGTGAAGGAGTTGAGGTTATTACAATTGGGAAAAAGTTAAGAGATAGTTTGATACGAAGGGGAGTTAATGTTGTTGCGGACTTTTCTGGTATGCCTGAAAAACCAACCACGGCAGATCTTCGCCCAATTCATAAAATGATTACTCAAGGCTATCTTGACAAAAAATATGGTGAGGTTGTTATGGTGTTTTCAAAATTTATTAACGCCATGACTCAAGAGCCTGTTGCAAAACTTATTCTTCCTCTTGATTTAGAGATTTTAGAAAAATATGAGCAGCGCGATGAAAATGCAAGTGTGGCAGATGGGGAGTTTGTGTTTGAGCCGACACAGCAGGTCATTTTAGACCACTTGATACCAGGGTATTTAGAGTCACAACTTTACCAGGCACGTCTTGAAAGTGTGGCTAGTGAGTACAGTGCGCGAATGGTTGCAATGAAAAATGCGACAAACAATGCCAAAGATGTTCGTTCATATTTGACACTTGAGTATAATAAGTCGAGGCAGGCTCAGATAACTAGAGAGTTGTCTGAGATTAGTGCAGGAAGGTTGGCTAGGAGTTGAGGGGCGTCGTCGCGAGCGAATCACTTAGTGATAAGCGCGGCGATCTCAGATTGCTTCTCTCGCCTGTAGCGGGATCGCAATGACATATAAGAAGAATTAATGTAACTATGACTGGAAAAATAGTACAAATACTAGGAAACGTTGTTGATGTTCGATTTGATGAATCGAGTGTTCCAGCAATTTATAACGCCTTAAAGGTTAAAGGTTCTGATTTGGTGCTAGAAACCGAGCAGCAGTTAGGTTATGGTATTGTTCGCACTGTTGCGCTTGGTTCTACTGATGGGTTAAGGCGTGGAGATGAGGTTGAGGATACAGGCGAGCCTGTTAAAGTCCCTGTTGGTAAAGAAACTCTTGGTCGCGTCATTAACGTTATTGGAAAACCAGTTGATAACGAAGGACCAATTGAAGCTAAAGAGTATCGTGCAATTCACCAGAGCGCCCCGAAATTGACTGAGCAAGTCGTTGAACCAGAAGTTTTTGAAACTGGGCTTAAGGTAATTGACCTTTTTGCACCGTTTCTAAAAGGTGGAAAGATTGGTGTGTTTGGTGGTGCTGGTGTTGGCAAGACGGTCATCATTATGGAACTTATTCGAAACATCGCGACAGAGCACTCAGGTTACTCTGTTTTTGCTGGTGTTGGTGAGCGTACCCGTGAAGGTAACGACTTGATTGCTGAAACAAAAGAGTCTGGAGTTATTAATTCAACGTCTCTTGTTTATGGGCAAATGAATGAGCCTCCTGGAGTTAGGTTAAGGGTTGCCCTAACTGGTCTTACAATTGCTGAATACTTTAGGGATCAAGGTCAAGACGTATTGATGTTTATTGATAACATCTTTAGGTTTACGCAGGCAGGTGCAGAGGTTTCGGCGCTTCTTGGGCGAGTTCCTTCTGCTGTTGGATATCAGCCGACTTTGGCTAAAGAGATGGGTGACTTACAGGAAAGGATTACAAGTACAAACAAAGGTTCGATTACATCTTTACAGGCGATTTATGTTCCGGCTGATGACTACACAGACCCAGCTCCAGCAACAACATTCGCCCATCTAGATTCAACAATTACGCTTTCGCGTGCAATCGCAGAGCAAGGCTTGTATCCGGCTGTAGATCCGCTTGCATCCAGCTCAAGGGCTCTTGACCCACAAATTGTTGGTAAAGAGCACTACGAGACCGCTAGAGGCGTTCAGGAGGTGCTCCAGCGATATAAAGACCTTCAGGACATTATTGCAATTCTTGGTGTAGATGAATTGTCTGAAGACGATAAGTTAACAGTTGCTAGGGCGAGAAAGATTCAAAGGTTTTTGAGTCAACCGATGTTTGTTGCTGAGGCGTTTACAGGTAGAAGTGGGAAGTATGTAAAGATGGAAGATACAGTAAAAGGCTTTAAGGAAATTTTGGCAGGGAATATGGATGATGTCGCAGAAGACGACTTTTACATGGTCGGCACGATAGATGAGGTGGGAAAGTAAGCAAATCCCAAATTACAAATTAGAAACTTTACAAACAAAACCCAAATGATAACTATCAAACATACTAAACATCAAGGCTTTTTGTTTGGTACGTTTGGGATTTAGATTTTGTAATTTGAAACGTATGTTTTTGACAGTTACCACAGTTGAACGAGAGATATTAAATCGAGACGATATCACAAAGGTAACCATTCCTACAGCGGATGGCGAAATAACCGTGCTTCCTGGTCATGTTGCGTTGATGTCAGCGCTTGGCATGGGTGAGGTTATTGCATACCCAAAAGAAGGTGAGTCGATTTCGCTTTTTGTTGATGGTGGAGTTTTACAGGTTAGTAATGATAGGGTCGAGCTTCTTGCAAATATGGCAGAACATGCTGACGAAATTGACGAAGCAAAAATTGAAGAGGCAAAACGACGCGCGGAAAAACTTCTTGAAGAAAAACCTGTTGATATTGACTTAGCGGCAGTAACAGCATCACTTAAGCGAGATGCTGCAAGGTTAAGACTTAAGCGCAAACAACGCGGCCGCACCGGCCAAGCAATGAATTAATAGCTATAAAGCCTAATTTAAGAGCTTACCGCTTAAATCAATGTTTGTCAGAAAAAACGTCTGGATCGACTTGGTACTCAACGACCTGTACTGGTTTATCAGCAAATTCTGTGTCAACCAGTTGTTTGACTGATTCTATAGTGTCGTTAAAACTTTCACTACTTGGAGCTCCGAGTACTATAACAACGAGCGGTTCGTTGTCCTTGAAGTGTTTTCCGAACCCATGGTCGCCTAAGGCAATACTAAGTGCAACGCTAAGCTCCGCTTGGGCGTACTCTGGTGATAAATACTTTTCTGAGATTAAAAATGCAGGTGGAAGATTATCTATGCGCTGTGGCTGTAATCGACCTGTGGCATCAACAACAATCATTCTTGCTGTGTGCATATCTTCTGGGCGAGTCATCTCCTTTGCACTAATGTGTCTATAATCAAGTCCTGCCTCTGTAGCTAATCCTTGGGCAAAGTCAGCAGCATATAAATCGGACGGACTTAGATATTGAGTTCCCTTACCTTCTTCTTTGGTTAGTTTGTTAAAAAGATCAGTGTAGTGTTGCTGGGCTTCTTCGGGGAGTTCTTTAAAAGCTAGATTTCCAGCGCCACAACCTGCATGCGAGGTGACCACCTCAATTCCCATGTCTTTTACTGTTTGAGTCGCGGTTTCTAGTGATGTATCGTAATTGTCTCCCATAACGATCCCGGAACCTGCAAGGGCAATAAGGTCTTCAACTGAATGGCTGCAAGCACATCCTTCGTCAATGCATACAATATGAGTTCGACCTTCTTTTGCGAAATGTTCACTTGTTAGTGTTCGTTGTAGGAATTCTTGAATTGACTGGGCTATAGTTTCTTGCGTGCGGTTTTCTTCAGGACCATATAGCGCGTTCATGCTTTCTGATGTTTCCTGCCAGCGCTGCTCTAGTTTTTTACCTGTAAGTTCTTTGTGTGTAGGTTCGCCAGGCATAGGAAGATTATACAACACGAAAGCAGTGGTTAGTGGAGATTTTTTACTGCGATAAAAGTTCAAATCTTTCAGGCTGTAACAGTGGTCATAAAAAAGAGCGCACCGCAGGTATGATCACTGTGCGCTCTTAACGAATACTAGCTTTTTGTTTTCAGGCAAATAATTGCCAGAATGATTATTGTCACCGCTAGTATCAGGAGGATTACGCCGACTGCGCGGGTTGAGACACAGTCGACGCCTGGAACAAGTATTGCCCCGACAACTGCAGTAAATGCAGCCAGAAGGAGCAGCGCATATGCGATTATGTCTTTCATATTCTTCTCCTTAGTTGCGGTTGTGTATACACTAATATGGCTTGGGTGATAATAGCAAAGCCGGGTGCAAGCCCCGGCTTTTTTCACTGGTGTGCGAATATGACTGCCTCAACAACTGCAGTTAGAAGTGACACCAGTCCGAGCGCCATCGCAATATCTTCGCTTATTGCTGACGCGATAAGCGATAGGATGAACGTGATCCATCCTATGACGATTGCGATGACCATCGCCTTGTAACTGTTGGTTTGAGGTGATGGTTTGGCGGCTCCAACGATCACGCTAAAAAAGAAGTGCATGATCGGAGGGATGAACAATAGACCTGCTTCATCCATGGAAGTTCTCTCCTTTGTGAGAAAGTTTTTCGGGCGTAATGCCCAATAGGTTAAATTGTGAGGTACACAGTGATTATACAAGAAAGCGCCTAATGGTAAAAGTTATGGGATATGCATATTCGTGTGGGATTGACTGGTTTCTGATATAATCTCGACATCAACTAATTGTTAGCATTTGCTATCAATAGCACTCTTATCAGGAGGAAAGAATGGATGAGATACAGATTCTCGTAGGCGGAGGAGCGTTTTTCATCATCATGCTGGTAGCCCTCTGGTTGCTAATCGGTCCAAGGGACTAATCCTCTGTTGGGGTAAAGTCTTTATGGCTTTACCCCTTTTTTATTCGTGCTCGATCTTGTTTGCTATTTACTTATTTCCCATTTCCTATTACTCTAAAATAAAAAGGGGGTGATTTGTATGCCAGATTTTTTTAGCGACGAACAAGATAAATACCAAGAAGACCCAATGGTTACCATGGTAAAAGAACTAAAAGACATTAAAGAGTATATGAAAAGACTAACCGAAGACGTAAAGCGAATAATGGAGGATGTGAATAGGATGGAGAGGAAGCTTAAATAAAGAAAGTCTAGAGTGGTAGGGTTTAAGCGTTTTAGTGTTGGAGCGTGAGTTTTTTGTATCCCATTGACCCTTTAACTCTAAGTTTGTGAAACAAACAACCCTCCAGCCCTACTATATATTGACATATATAGTCTACCTATGCTATACATTTTTCATAGGTTATAATCAGTACGCATGACATCCGATAACCAACGCCAACAAGCTGTTGCAGCAGCAATGGAACAAATTGAAAAACAGTTTGGCAAAGGCGCAATTATGCGACTTGGCGAAAAAAGTCACATTGAAGGAGTTCAAGTTGTCCCAACAGGTTCAATTGCACTGGATCTTGCTTTAGGTATTGGTGGTGTTCCAAAAGGGCGAATTATTGAGATCTTTGGTCCTGAGTCGAGCGGAAAAACCACATTGGCTCTTCATATTCTTGGTAACGCTCAAAAACAAGGTGGAGTCGCCGCATTTGTTGACGCAGAACATGCTTTAGATCCGATTTATGCAGGTAAATTAGGCGTTGATTTAGAAAGCCTTCTTGTTGCTCAGCCTGATACGGGAGAGCAGGCACTAGAAATTGTAGAGACACTGGTTCGTTCTGGTGGGGTTGACGTTATCGTTGTTGACTCCGTTGCAGCATTAGTGCCGCGCGCAGAGATTGAAGGTGACATGGGCGATTCGCATATGGGTCTTCAGGCTAGACTTATGAGTCAAGCTCTTCGAAAACTAACAGGAGCAATTAATAAGTCAAACGCTACGGTTATCTTTATTAACCAACTTCGAATGAAAATTGGTGTGATGTTCGGTAATCCTGAAACCACAACTGGTGGACGTGCATTAAAGTTTTACTCATCTGTGCGCTTAGATATCCGAAGAATTGGCTCGATAAAACAAGGTGACCAGGATTTGGGTAACCGAGTGCGTGTAAAGGTGGTTAAAAACAAGATGGCGCCGCCGTTTAAAGTTGCAGAGTTTGACATTATTTATGGTGAAGGAATTAGTAAAGAAGGGAGTCTGATTGATGTTGGGGTTGAGCTTGGAATTATAAATAAGTCTGGTTCGTGGTTTAGTTATGGGGAGCAGAAGTTAGGACAAGGTAGGGAATCCGTTCGTGAGTTACTTAAAGAAAATCAAGAGCTTGCAAAAAGGATAGAAAAAGAGATTCTAACTGAGATGAAAAATCAAGGCGCACCACTTGTTTTGGGTGTTGAGGAGGAAGATGTAAATGTAGAAAAAGAAGCTAATCCGGAGCCTGAGACGAGTGAAGAGAAGTCTAAAGGTAAAAAGTAGCCCACTTTTACTTCGTAACAAATTTCAATTTACAAATTCCAAACTGGTCAAATAAACATCAAATAACAAGCTTGAATAATCAAACGTTCAAAGTATTAGCAGTTTGTAACGTTTGTGATTTGCGTGGCTTGGAATTTGTTTGTGGTTTCGTTTTTGTGATTTGGATCTTGTACTCTGTTATTGGTGCTTGGTAAGTGCTATCATCGTTCGTCACTGCGAACGAGTAATAGCGAGTGTGGCAGTCTAACGCGTTTAGCGTCATCGCGAAAAAGTCGCATAGCGATCTGGTGTAGCGATCTAACAACGGTAGATTGCCACGCCACTTTGTGGCTCGCAACGACTAGAGTTTTAAGTGAAACTTCCTGTTTGCAATTTGATGTTTGGGGTTTGTAACTTATTTAACTTATAATGTTTGCAGTATTTGTTGTGTTTGCAACTTGACCTATTATGCCTAAAGTAACGAACTTAACCCCTCAAAAAAAAGATCCACGTAGATACAATTTGTTTATTGATGATAAGTTTTTTTGTGGGATTGATGAGTCTTTGATTTTAACTTTTAAGCTTAAAAAAGGTATTGAACTAGATAAAGAAACTCTAGAAAAAATTTTTTCACAATCAAAATTAAACAAGATTTACAACCGCGCGCTTGATTATTTAGCCAGGCGTCCAAGATCTGAAAAGGAGATGAGGGACTACATAAAAGAGAAAATCACAAAGTACAAAATACAAATTTCAAACGATGAAGATCTAAATTCTACTATCGAGAGTTTGGTTGATAGGCTGAAGTCGTTTAACTACATCAATGATTTAGAATTTGCGAAGTGGTGGGTAGAGCAACGGATTGAGCGTAGTAAACCTTCAGGTCTTATAAAAATTAAATCGGAGCTATTTAAAAAAGGTGTCGATAAAAGTATTGTTGAAAAGGCTTGGGAAGAGTTAGCGCCTAGTGAAAAGGACTTAGCTAAAGCACATTTCGAAAAAGTTGCCAGTAAGTATGACTTAACAAACCAAAAAGATAAAAAAAGGTTGGTTAACTACATGTTACGGCAAGGGTTTAAATGGAGCATAATAAAAGATATGTTAAAATAAGCCTTGCTACAAACGAGAAATGAGTGATCAGAATACGTTAGACAAGTTATTAGAAAAATTTACGGCAGATTCAAGTATCGCCAAAGAGTTAAAAGATGCAGCGCGCGAGTTGGTTCTTGAAGCAAAAACCCAAGCGCTTGATGTTAGACAACAAGCAGAATCAAAACTTGAAGAGGTCGAGGCGCAGGAGGAAACTATAAAAAAACTAAGGGGGCGTCTTGAGGCTAGAATAAAGGAACTAGACGAACTTTATGAAAAGGAGGCTAGTGAGCTAGAGAAACTTCATACACTATCCAAAAAGGAGGCTGAGGAAAAGCTACTTAGCGTTATTGATAAAGAATTGGCGCAGGAGTATGCGAGAAGAATTAGAGAAAACGAAGACAAGATAAAGACAGAGTCAGATAAGCGTGCAAGACAGATTCTTGTTACTGCAATGCAAAGGATTGGAACTGAAAACGTCTCGGAATATACACTTTACACAGTAGAACTTCCTGACGAAGATATAAAAGGTCGAATTATTGGTAAAGGCGGGCAGAACATAAAGGCATTCGAAGAGGCCACAGGCGTTAGTGTTGAGATTGGCGAACCAGGCGAGCCAATTGTTACCGTATCTAGTTTTGATCCTGTCAAGCGTGAAGTGGCACGGCTTGCAATGGAGAAATTAGTCGCAGATGGTCGCATTCAGCCAACTCGAATTGAGGAAATGGTAAAGTCTGCTCAAAAAGAGGTCGATCAAGTTGTTCGTGAGGCGGGTGAGGATTTGCTTTATAGAGCCGGCGTAACTGGGTTCCCACAAGAGATTGTTGAACTTCTTGGACGACTTAAATTTAGGAGCTCTTATGGACAAAACATGATCGAGCATACCTTAGAGGTGACAAAGCTTGGGTCCGCTATTGCCGCTGAGGTTGGAGCTGATGTTGAAATCGTTAAAAAGGCATGTTTGTTGCATGACATAGGGAAAGCCATTACCGCAGAAACAGACAAGGGGCATGCCGAGGTCGGGGCTGAGCTTGCTAGACGATATGGCATTCCTGAAGAGGTGGTCGTTGCGTTCGAGGATCATCATACAGAAAACTTTAAAACTCTTGAGGCGGTTATAATGTATATTGCCGATGCTATCTCTGGTGCAAGACCAGGCGCGCGAAAAGAAGACTACGAAGGTTATGTCAAGCGAATTAAAGAACTTGAAGAAATTGCAGATTCGTTTGCTGGGGTTGAAAAAAGCTATGCACTAGCAGCTGGGAAAGAGGTTAGAGTTGTTGTTAACCCAGCAGAAATTACCGATGCGGAGATGTTTAAACTAGCCCATGATATTGCTGCTGCTATTCATGACAAAATAACAGATTTTCCTGCACCAATTCGAGTAAACGTTGTACGTGAAACTAGGGCCAGCGCTCTGGCAAAGCCTGGCAATTAATATTTGGGCTTGCGATTATGGCTACAAAAGACAAAGAACTAACTTTCCTTTTCATCGGGGATATTGTCGCAAGACCAGGTCGACAAGTTGTAAAAGAATTACTTCCTAAGTTAAAAGAGGACTTAAGTATTGATGTAGTTATTGCAAACGTGGAAAACTTGGCTGGAGGAAAGGGGATTACGAACTCCACTATTTACGAGATGATGAGTGCTGGTGTAGATTTATTTACTGGCGGAAATCATATCTTCTTCCAAGAAGAGTCGCAGGAGCTTTTAAACGATGAATCGCTTAACATTATCCGTCCTGCTAATTACAGCGAGGATACTCCCGGACGTGGGTTTTTATTTTACGAACATAATGGGGTCAAAATTTTACTAATTAATATTGAAGGGCAGGCAGCTATGAATAATAGCGTAGATAACCCTTTTACTAAAGTAGATGACATTCAGCTTGAGTATGCCAAAGAGGCAGATATAACAATTGTCGATTTTCATGCTGAACTAACTAGTGAAAAAAGAGCAATGGGTTACTTTTTAGATGGAGTTGTTACGGCTTGTATTGGCACACACACACATGTGCCAACAGCGGATGCTCAAATTCTTCCAAGGGGCACGTTTTATGTGACAGATGCAGGCATGACTGGAAATATTGATTCAGTGCTTGGCGTTAAAAAGGAAATAATAATTGATAGGTTTACTTCTCCAATCCCAAAGCGGTTTATATGGGAATACGACGGGGAAAAAGCACTTAATTCTATTTTGTTTAAGACAGACCAATCTGGCAAAGTGGTAGAGTTTAGGCGTATAGACCAACTAATTGCTTGACGAGACCGAGAATTAGTGATAAGCTCGCTATAGATTGAAATAGCATACGTTTTTAGGCTTCATGTAGTCTTTTAAACGAGGCGCACTGAAAGGGGGTGAATGCAAGTGAACAAAACTCAAGTTATTCAAGAACTCGCAGAACGTGCTGATCTTACAAAGCGCGCAGCAGAAGATGCTTTAAACGCACTTCTTGAGATCATTACTGAGGAGTTAGCAAAGGGTAATAAGGTCACATTGACAGGTTTTGGTACTTTCTTAGTTCGCAACCGCGCAGCTAGGATGGGCCGCAACCCTCAAACAGGTGAACCTATTCATATCCCTGCACAGGATACTCCTGCGTTCAGGGCTGGTTCTGCTCTTAAGGAGGCTGTTAAGTAATAACATTGCAGTATGCAATGTCATTTAAGGGTTTTAAGTAGTTAAAACCCAACAGTCGATATTTGAGCATTTACGCTTTCAGAAAAACCCCGTAACAGGGGTTTTTCTGTTAAGCGGATGTGTTTAAATACTAATATGAGGAAATTACTTGTAATTGTTGGTCCAACTGGAAGCGGGAAAACATCACTTGCCTTGAATTTACTTGATAAGGTTAATGCTGAAATAGTTTCAGCCGATTCTAGACAGGTTTACAAAAGGCTAGATTATATAACTAATAAACTAGGGGCTAATGACGATGGACTAAATATAAAAAGGCGAGATGGGTTTTGGATACAAGATGGTAAGGCAATTAACCTTTATGATGTTGTTGACATAACTCAAACCTACAGTGTTAGCAGATTTATAAAGGACGCAATAGGTGTTTTGGATACCCTTTGGAGCTCAGGGAAAGATGCGTTCCTAGTCGGCGGAACAGGATTTTACATAGATGCACTACTTGGTAGAGTGCCGTTTGGTAACGTTCCTGCTGATAACGATTTAAGAGCTAACCTCTTAAATTATGAGCTAAGCAGGCTTCAGTCACGCCTTAAAAACTTAGACGAACGTTTTTTTATGCAACTTTCTTCTTCTGAGTTGCAAAACAAGCAAAGGTTAATTCGATATATTGAGATTGCAACTTATGCAGGAAATGTAAAGTCCGGTCAAGAATGGTCACCTCTTAAAACGAGAATCGGAGTGGATGTTGATGTTAAACATATTGGTCTTAAAGCTAACAACGCAATGCTTTATGAAAAAAGCGATAAGTGGATTGACTGGTTGACTAAGACTACATTTTTTAAAAAAGAGCTTTCTTTAGTTAAAAACACAAAAAACGTTTCGGAAACTTTAATAAAGGGTATGATTTTTCGTGAAGGGTTAGATTGGCTTGATGGGAAGATGAGTCTTGAAGAAGCAAAAAGCATAATGAAGGGGCGGTTGCACCGTTATATCCGCTCGCAACTTCGGTGGTTCGGATACAATAAGCAAATTGATTGGTTTGACATTTCTGCTAATGGTTGGCGTCAGAAGGTAGAGGAAAAGGTACTAAGATGGTATAGTTAAGGCATAAAATGAATGGTATTGAGATAAATTCCAGATTTATACTAAGACTAATCCTGTGGGTAGTAATTTTATGGCTACTTTATATTACTTATGACATTTTGCTTCTTTTATTTATTTCCTACATAATTATGGCAGCGTTATACCCTGCCGTTAAGCGCTTAGAGGAAAATAACATTCCAAGGTGGTTAGGTATAATCTCGATTTTCGTGGCGTTTATATTTACTGTTGGAATGATAATTGCGGTTACCTTACCCCCGCTTGTAACTCAAACCCAAATGTTTATTGCTTCGCTACCTGACTTGGTAAACAAAGTGGTAAACATAGTTGACGTTAGGGGCTACTTAGATAGAACAGAGATTGCAGGGTATGTGCGAGAGCTTGTTTTAGGTTTATCTAAAGAGTTTGGTGGGGCGCCTGCAAGCATTATCCGCGTTGGTGCCGGAATAATAAATAATGTTGTCGCAACGATAATGGTCTTTGTCTTTTCGTTTTATCTTATTATGGAGCGTGAAAAAGTACATCGTGTTTTAGTTGCGCTTGTGCCATACAGTGACAAGAAAAAGTTAAACCGCTTTTTAGAAAAGGTTGACGCAAAGTTGGGAGATTGGATGCGAGGACAGCTACTTTTAATGCTCATTATTGGACTAGCATCGCTAGTGGGGTTACTAATACTTGGAGTACCATTTGCAATTCCTTTGGCTGTGATTGCTGGAACCTTAGAGTTAGTGCCGATTATTGGACCAATTTTGGCGGTAATTCCTGCTGTTATTGTGGCGCTTGCTGTTTCACCGATTAAGGCTTTAGCGGTTGTAATTCTTTATTTGTTAATTCAGCAACTAGAGGGAAGCCTTGTTGTTCCTAGGGTTATGAAAAAGGCAGTCGGCTTAGATCCATTAGTCGTGATTCTTGCAATTATGGTAGGGGCACGAATTGCTGGACCACTTGGAGCATTGCTTGCTATTCCTACGGCTGCAATTCTTATGATATTTGCTACTGAGTGGACAAAGACTTAAACCTTCTATTGTCTTGATGTCTTGCTATTTGGGTTCGCTTGACGTTGTTAAGTGTGACTATTATAATGCCGTTTATTACCTAACGCCGTCTTGGTTTCCTTATTACTACATAAAACGCGATATTTTGGTATGAAAAAAAGAGAATACACACTAACAAAAGAAGGGTACGAACAGCTCAAAAAAGAGTATGAGCAGTTAAGTGAAATTGACTACCCAAGAGTGCTTGATCAAATGCATAGAGCACGAGAGCTTGGGGATTTGCGTGAAAACGAAGCATATCATTCTGCAAGAAATAAGTTAGCAATGATTAAAGGGCGAATTGAGGAACTGGAGCTAATTTTAGAAAACGCTAAGATTGTTGATAAACCTATGAATAATGGGGTTGTTGGGTTGGGCTCATCGATTGATGTGTCTATCAATGGCAAGAGATATAAGTATGTTTTGGTGAGTGAGCAGGAGGCAGATCTTGCAAATGGTAAAATATCTGCGGAGTCTCCGATCGGAAAAGCGCTGATGGGTGCTAAAGTTGGAGAAGACGTGAAGTTTGAAGCACCGTCAGGCACTATTGTGTATAAGGTCGAGGCGGTAGCTTAAATAAAATGCCAAAAAAAGAATACTTTTTAACCCAAGAAGGGTTTGACAATCTAAAAAAGGAACTAGAACGCTTAAAAACGCAGGAGCTCCCTGTAGCTGTAAAAAGAGTTTCTAAAGCGCGTGAGCTTGACAAGATTGAAGATAATCAGGAGTTTGAGGCAGCAATAAGGGAAAAGGATATTTTAGAAGGAAGGATTGCGGAGCTAGAAGAAGTTATTGAGAACGCGACAGTCATCACTAAGAAAAAAGTCTCAGCTGTTGTGGAGATTGGTTCAACCGTTACTGTTGAAGTAAAAGGTGTACACAAAACTCTTACAATTGTTGGCTCTATGGAAGCGGATCCTTCGCAGGGGAAAGTAAGTCATGAGAGTCCTGTTGGTAGGGAATTGCTCGGGTTAAAAGAGGGCGATATTGTAGAGATTAAGTTACCGCATGCTACGGTTGAGTATAAGATAAAAAAGATACACCGGTAGAGGGGTTAAATTACAAGCCCCAAGCACCAAACATAACAAACTTTTCTGCAAATATAAGACAACTGTTTGAT